>PEFW01000008.1 GCA_002890675.1 Candidatus Methylaffinis lahnbergensis | reverse complement strand
TGGAATTTCACAAGGTATTGCCGTCGGACGAATCGATCGTCATGTTCGCGAAGATCGCGGTGAACCAAGGCCGATCGCCGGGGATAGAGAAGCACGATTTTTACGACGCGATCGTGAAGCGCGCGGAAGCGCTTCGGGCCGATGGCGAGAGCCCGCAACAGGCTTTTTCCAAGGTGATCACGGAGGATGAAACAGGCAGGCTTTTGTACAAGGCGATGCAGATCGCGCCGGGGGCCGAAGTGAAACCCACCCCGCAACCTGCGCCGCCGAGCCGGGAAGAGTCGGCGCGGCTCCTCGGCCCCGCACACGCGCGGCTACATTCGATGGCCGTCGACCACCAGCGCGCGAATCCGCGTCTTTCGTATGAGGCGGCCTACTCTCGAATGTACACGCATCCTGATAACGCGAATTTGCGCGCGGAGATAAATCGCGAGCATCTTGCGGCGAGCATGGCGGCGGTGAACGGTTGAATTTTGGTTCGCCTCGGCGGCGTGGCGAGGGGAGATTAACGGTCTCCGCCCTTGCACCGAGAGCACGCGATTGTCTCGCGATCGCGGCGTCCTGCCTGGAAGGCGTAAGCGGCCTGCGTCCGGTCCTTTGGTTGGGGCCGCCGGGCGCTGGTCAACGCGGCGGATCGGTCACTCCGTCCGGTCCGCCGCGACAATTTTGGGTGAAGGTAATTGACTGATGCGGGAGCAACGATGAGCCGCGAAGAGATCGCCGCGCGTTTTGGCGTCGCTGAAAAAGCTGCATCTTGGACGCGCAACACTTCATCGTTGATGCGTGTCACTTATTCAACATGATCGGATTCGCAACGGGCGACGGTGCGGACCCATCCCAGCCGCTCATTGCCGCGGTAAATGCCGTGGCGAAGATCGGCGAAGACAAGCTAATCGAGGCCATGAAATTATTGGATCATGAGAGTGGCGGCAAATGACAGCGAAACCGAAGACACACCGCCGCGCCTTTTTGCGCTCCATGGCAACCTTGCCGATCGTGGCATCGCCAATCGCAACCGCCGCTTATGCGGCGACGGGCGGCCAAGACGCTGAATTAATCGCGCTCGGCGAACAGCTCTCCGCTGCTTGGGCCACGGAAAACGCCTTACGCTTGGAGGGTGCGGACTCCCATGAGGCGGATGAAATTACGGATGCCGCCGTTGCCGTTGCTTCCGATATTGTTGACGAAATCCATGGATTGAGGGCGACGACGCTTGCTGGCGCGAAAGTAAAGGCGCAAGCGATATGGTGGTGCTGCAGCGGCGAAGAAATCGAGGACGATCACTTCAGTTACGGCGAACCAGCGACCGATAAGCGTCTTGTTGCGGGGCTGCTCCGCGATCTCTTAGATATCTAGGGCGGATATATTACATGCAGCACGTGGGAATTCGAACTGGGGCTATCGCCGTCGTAACTCAGAAGATTGCTGCGTTAGAAACTTGGCAATCGAGCGGGCGCGCTCCAGAGGATTGGATGATTGATCGCCGACTTCTGGTGTTTCGATCACTGTTAGAACAGTTGAAGCGAGCCCCTGAGCCGCAAGCTGAGGATATCCGAGTCCCTCGCAGGCGCCCTCTATTGCCCCCCTGAGAACTTCGCGATCCACCGCGAATCCAAGCAATTCATTTGGGGTTCGACAGAGGACGGCGGCCAATTGCGCGAGCTTAGCAAATTGAGTCGTGCTTTTGCCTTCCTGAATTTTTTGGAGCGCCCCCGCGCTTATGCCCAATGCAGCGGCGATATCCACCTGGGAGCGCGGATCGGCCCTGACCGCCGCGTCAATCCGGTCGCCGATCTCTTTTTCCAAGCGCTCTATGTCAAGCTTGGCCATTTCTTGGCATACGATTTTTTTTCTCCTTCCCGCAAGAAGGCAAATGTAGGGTGGCAGAATGGAGGCCGCATGACACTGCGCCTTCGCTATCTCACCTTGAAAGCTTCGCGCGCTGTGCTGGGTCTTGCGGCGGCTGCGCGCGCCATCAGTTAACGCAACGTTAAGGATACCACGTTAAACTTTCGTTTAGTCTGCGGGGCTCTGGCCGCTCCTAAGCCCCCTCGTAGCTAAAAGCGCCCGCCGATCCTCCCCGGTGGGCGCTTTCGTTCCGCGAGGGGCTGCACATCGCAGGAGGCGCGAGCAAAACATGGCAAAATCACTCATAACGCAAACCTTAGGCGGCCCGTCACACGACGTACTGGGGCTTATCGAAATATCAGACAAGATCGCGCGGCTTTCGGAAGCCGGACATGCCTTTGAGACCAAGCGGCGCAAGCTTGAACACCAGTTCGAGATGACGAATTCTGAGCTACGCGAGGAATATCTCGCGGCTGTGCTGGAAATCCACGATTTTCCGGAGGCGAACATGACGGGAGTAACGCATTGACGTAGTCACGCCAAATGCCAGGTCACTTCAGGGTCGCCCGGGCGGGTGCGCCGTCTCATGAAGCGTGCTGGGCGGCTTGCGCCGCCCGGTGCGACAAGGGCAGCGCGGCGATCGCCTTTGGCCCTCTTGGCATGACGCACCTCAAAAATAACGAAGCCCCGGCAATTGACCGGGGCTGTGTCGCGGATGCGAGCCATGTCTCCTGAATGCCGCACGCTGTAGAGCTGCACCACATCGCGACATGAACAATAGTTAATGCGTGGCGGTAAGAAATCAAGAGTGGCGGGGCAGAATGAGCCTGGCAATGCGGCAGGGCGGGGCCGGGCCTCAAATCTAAATCAGTTTTAGATTTGGGTGAGTTCCGCGCTGCGCGTGTGGGCGCCGGGCGGCTGGCGCGAATTCCGTAGTGCGCCCTGCATAGTGGTCCAGGGCGGCGCAAAATTCGGTGGCGCTCTCCCACAACCATTCGTCTGACTCGCGAACTGGACGCGGATGGTTTGGCGCGAGTTCAGGGTGAGCGTCGGCAATCATTGCCAGCACTTCGGCGATTGCCTTGGTCTTGCGAATCCGGCGCGAAGAATAGATCATTGCTTTGCCCAATTGCCTGCAAAGTTTCCAGTGCGGCATTAAAGCGGACGTCGCCACGCTAGAGGCATTAAACACGGCCATTTCGTCAAAAATTCGATTACATCTCGCCTTGGCATAACAGTGAACAGCCGGTGTAGTTGGCCAGTGCCCCTGATCTGGGGGAGAGGTCCAGACCAGGGGCGGCCTGTTGGGCAGCCAAGAGCGGACGAAGGAGCCGCCTCGGCGCAACCCCGCTATGTCCAATTATCGCTTTAGGGCTCTAAAAGTTTCACCTGGTAGGAAACATCACGGCATCGTGACAAAGAACTCAAATCCAAATGACTGGTGCGACGGGCGGCGCGGGTACGGCGGCCGAAGCGGTGAGCGCGGGGCAGGGCGGCGGAGTGGATCAGGCTTACGGCGGATGGCGGGTAGTGTCCCTAGTCTGAATTTCAGCAATGGGTTCGCCCACGCCGCCTGAAGGTCGCCAGCGGAAGTCACGCGCCCGGGTCAGGGGCTTTGGGTCAGGCCCGAGACGGCGGCGAGCAGGATCGCGCCGAGCACAAAGCCCACGATACCCATAGTAGAAAAGATAAGGCTCTGCCAGCCGGTCAAGCGCTCACGTTTGGGGTCGTTGAAGAACTCGGCGAATTCCTTGTTGATCTCGATCACTGGCAAAAGCCGGGCGAGGCTCGCACCAAAGCACCAAATGGGCCCATGTTGCTTCGCAGCTGGCACGCACGTCCAGAGGAGCGCCGCACCGGCGAGTGAGATGCCGATCACCCAATAGAGAACCCGGAA
Organism: Candidatus Methylaffinis lahnbergensis; assembly: GCA_002890675.1. Lineage (GTDB taxonomy): Bacteria > Pseudomonadota > Alphaproteobacteria > Rhizobiales > Beijerinckiaceae > Methylocapsa > Methylocapsa lahnbergensis. The sequence goes on along the minus strand of PEFW01000008.1, from coordinate 67,867 downwards.
AGTGTAGCGGCCGATACCGAAGCCCGCGACATATTGAAGGGCACCAGACCAAACGTAGTCCCATCCCTTTTCTGTCTCGCGTTCCCGCACGCGGCCGAGATAGCGGATATCGTCGGCGGCGTCGCGGTCGCCCGCGCTCGTGAATACGGAGGCGAGCTGCGCGTAGGTAGAAGGGCTGAAGTAGGGATCGCGCCTCGCCCAATTGTCCCACCAGTCCATTCGTTGCTCGCGCATTTCCAGTTCGTCTTCTCCTTCACCGAGATGATTGAAGCTGAACCCACCGAGACGAAGGTGCCCCCGGGCCGGCCAGTCATTCCGGCTACCTAGCAGATTGCCGATATGAGCGTTTTGCAAGGTTAGGGCGCAGGGTTTTCGAATGCTCCCTTTCCAGACGGCGCGCTTGAGCCGCAAGCTCCCAGTAATTGACGCGCCGAAGAGATTGAGACCATGCAGGGTGGCGTCGTTCAGATTCAGAGTGCCGCCGACATGCGCGAAGGCCATGTCGACGTCGGCGTAGTGGGATTTGCGCATTATCAGAGCACCATCAACCTGCAGGCGCTCGGCCTCCAGCGTGCCGTCGAAACTGGCGCTCTCCATGCGCAACTGTCTCTTGATCTTCGCATAGCGCAGATTCACCTTTTTGAAGCTGGACTTATTTTGGCTGCCGGGTCGACTCATGAATAGAGAGCCGCCAACTTGCAAAGACTCGGCGTCCAGCGTGCCGTCGAAACTACTGCCATCCGTCACGACGTCGCCATCGATTGTAGCGCCTCGCAGTCTCGCTTCCCTCTTAAAGAGGTTTTTGTCCAGGTACAGCACGCTCTCGGTATGCAGACCGTCGGCGGTAAAGGTGTCGATCAGCGACCCGCTGACAATGATCTCGCTGTCTGTCCGCGCATGCCGCAGGTTGAACGTGCCTTCGATCCGGCTGTTGTAGATTTTGATTGGCCGAATGAGCTTCGTGTCTCCAAGTTTGACATCCCCTATGATCACGGTACCAATGATCTGAACACCTGCGCGCGGCACTACCTCCCGCCAGGGCGCCCCCGTCAACATGTCCTCCACAAAGCTGGAAGAGAGCACGCGGCAGACATCCCACCAGCCCTCCTCTTTCTTGAGATCGAGTCGGGGCGTGTGGCAGCGTTGGTTAAAGTCGGCCACCTTGCCTTGCTTGATTTGAGACCAAGCCCAGCCCTCGGCAGTCTTTACGTCGTCGTAGCGGCCACGCGCCAACGCCAGGTCGAGCGATCCCAGCCAAATCGCCAGAGCACCCAAAAGCGCCAACGAGCGAGGCAAGAAGGTGAGAAACGGGCTCCGCGCCGGCATGAGCTCTCTCCACGTCAGAGCGCGGCTAAACTCTTAGCCTAAGCCCGATTATGGGACAAATCAGAGAAAGATATTTGGGATCGAACGGACTACGCGAAGGGTTGCTAATGGAGATAATGCGACTGAATATTCGAGTTGTTTGAACTCCCGTCTTCGAGAACTCTGAACCGAACTTCCGCAAAGGGTCGGAAGCAGAGATTCAAACTGAGACATTACCGCAAAGCACCGGCTAAGGCCATTGCGGCGGCACCTGAGCGTCCGACGAGCGGAAATCAATGTGAGCGGATCGAGCCAAGGCAGCGCGGCGGAGATGCCCGAAAGCGATAGCACCGATTCTCGACAATATCCGCAAGTACGCGGTGCACGCTTCGCTGAAGGTGCCGGACGCTTCACGGGAATGCCCCGCATGACCCAGTTCGCCTGCATTCGCATCCGCTATCTCACCTTGAAAGCTTCGGGCGCTGGTGCTGGGTATTGCGTCGTTAGGGCTCGCTCGGCCGGGGAGCACCAAGTCTAATTTAACCAATGCTTTGAGGAGGTAATTGCTGTACGGCGAGCGCCCAACAAATGCCTCCGTGCGCTTGGGTTCCAGAGCCCACGCAAATAAAAGCACTGCCGGCACCAATAGCGGCAAGGAAATGCAAACGAAAGCACCCATGACCGCGGCAAGAACCGCAAGCGCCAGGGAAATTCCCATCGAAATCATTTCTCTCATATTCGCCATCGCCGTTGTCCTGTTTCTTCACTCCGAAAGCGCGAACTTCAGGTTCAGCCGGTACTGACATTCTGTTAACACTTCGATAAAAATGATCGGTGTGGGATTGGGCAACACTGCGCGACGCCGAGAGGCGGCCTCTGCGCGCCAGGCGTGTCGGCGCGGCCGGAGTCAGCGCGAGGCCCCTGACCTGGAGCACGTCAGATCAGGGGCCGCGCCTGGTGGATAGCCGGCGGAGGGCCAGCCACAATGCAACAGGCGTCTTCGCGGGTTATTGATCTAGGTATTGGAGCACTCCTCCATGGCTAGAGCACGTACCGCCGGAGTGTGGATGCTCCGAATGAGAAAATGACCCACCTTTACAGATAGCTGTAGCTCCTGCCCGATTCTTATTAGGACGCGGTACACAGTCGCCCGATGCAGCTCGGTACTGTCCATACGGACACTCCTCCTGCGCATGTGCAATCGATACGAGCCCCATCATCAAGGTCGTGACCGCTAAAACGAGCGCCATTTTATTCTTTATTCTCCGCTATGGCTTTGCACCGTAGGATAATCCCTCGCCGCTCTCGAATCGAGTCTCAAAAGCGCGCTTGAATTTCGTCGCAGCGTCGGCGCTTTCAATCACGATCAAATCATTGTCCTGCCGTTTGAGGCCTGACGCGGAAAAGTTCGCGGCGCCGGTGCGCAGCAACTTGCCGTCGATTTGGTAGCTCTTGAGGTGCATCGAGTCGCTGTTCTCGTGCTTGATCCTTATCTCGACGCCGGGCGTCTCGGCGAGGTCAAGGAAAACCTTCGCTGGCTCGCGCTCGGCAAACTGTGCGCCGTCGAGATAGATGCGGATTGCGACGCCACGATCGGCGGCGCGCGTGAGCGCTTGCATGACGGGCCAGTCGGTTAGGACATATGCTGCCATGTCGATTTCATGCTCGGCGCGATCGATTAGCGCAACGTCTACGTGTTCAAGGTTTTCCGCTGGCGCGTAGTGAATGACGGGATCGGCGCGGCAGAGAGACGCGAGCAAGAGGCAAGCTGCGAGGCGGGCGCTCCGGCAAATCGGCACAGTCAATGGCTTCCGGTTTGGAAATCGTAGCCGCTGGTTATCTCTGCCGTCAGCATGTCCCGCCTGCGCAGCCGCGCGAAAGTAGATCGGCGCGGCCTTTGTGAGTGTCACAAAATTTCGATCCGAGGTTCCGACCTTCCGCACTTTCCGCAGGTCCATTCAGAGCGAGACATTGTCTTTCCGCCGGGCGTGGGTCCGGCATAAGCAGATGTCTTTCTCATCCCGCGTTCGCCGCAAAAATCGCAAACGTCCGGTGGGTGTTTTTCGAGCGCGGCTTCGAGAGCAGAAACCCGCGCTTCCAAAGTCGCTACTCGCTTCAATAGCGAAAACAGGCTCCTTGCCCAAGCAAGCGTGCGCTTCGCAATGCTAAGTTCAACCGAGGGTGTCACGGACCGCGCCCGCTCACTTTTTGCCGCCTTGAGTCTTGAGCCATTCGCTCACAATCCACTGAACGAGTCCGCTTGTTGTCCGGCCATTGGCCGCCGCCGGGATCTCCGGCGCGGCGCCGCGTAAGGACGGCGCGCGCCTCGGCTCATTTCAAAAATCCTTCCTCCCGCAACCAAGCTTCGATAATCGCTTGAGCCATGGCGCTACGCGTGCGGCCATTGGTCTTCGCCGCCTTTGCCAGCGCCTCGTTCACCGTCTTCTGTACTTTCAGCGAGACAGCCACCGTCCGGGGTTCCGGCGGGGGAGGAAGGTTTATAGACTTTTTCATCGTACCACGCGGCTGCGCACGGGGCGGCCGGAGGAATGAGAGAGGGATGAGAGTGGAATACAAAATGCCCCTGACCGGCCGCGCGAAAGGAGTTATGCGACCAGACCAGGGGCAGAAGGTCACTGGCTTTGGGAGGAAGCCAAGCCAAAACGAATAAGCAATATTCAGGCCAAATTCAGGCAATCTTGGCGGCGGCGCCGCCGAGCGAGCCCTAACACACAGCAATTCCGTTCAGCAGTCTTAAACCTGATTAACCATGTTTTTGATTTTCATGTCCGTGATCAAGAACAATGGTTGTGCGTGTTCGTTCTGCAACAGTGACAGCGGCGATGGGGCGGCTCATCGAAGGAGGCGGAGAGAGGCATCGAGGTGCAAAACATGGCACAATCCACAAGACAAACGTTCGGGGTGCCGTCACAAGGCGTGCTTATCGAGTCCTCGGACAAGGTCGTGCGACTATCGGAGGCCAGATATGCCTGCGAAACCCGGCTGTGGGAGCTGGAGCAGCAATTCGAGGTGAAGGCGGCCAAAGTGCGCGAGGAGTATCTCGCGGCGGTGCTGGAAATCCACGCCTCCGAGGCGAACGGAAACCAACATGCTCACCACTCGTGATCTCATTCGCATCCGGTGTATCATATGGAAAGTTCGCGCGCGGTGCTGGCTGGTGGAGCGGCTCAGGGCGCGTGGCGGGCGGATGGCGCCGCCGGGAGTGAGCAGGGCCCCCGACCTGGTGAGCGCGCCAGATCAGGGGGCTGCGCCTCAACAGGCGTCTTCGCCGGTCAGTCGGGAGCCCACAGCCCGGCGATTGCCATTTATCGCTTGCGAGCACTAAATGTTCCACCTGTGGCGCCATGTTTGCGGCGGATCGATGATAGGTGACCGCTAAGGTATAAGGTGACACAATGTCGGTCAGAAAGCGCACATGGAAAACAGCGGCCGGCGAAGAGCGGCAGGCTTGGCTTTGCGACTACACCGGCCAATCCGGCAAGCGCCATGTCAAAACCTTCGCCCGCAAGAAGGATGCCGACGCATTTATTGCCAAGGCCAAAGTCGAAGTTCGCGAAGGCGTTCACACGGCGGATAGCGATAGCGTCACGATCCGCGATGCAGCGGATCTTTGGCTGACGACGGGTGCGGCACGCGGGCTAGAACGGGCCACGCTGGCCGCCTATGAACAGCATGCAAGGTTGCACATAGTCCCTTCGCTTGGCCGGGTGAAGCTCTCGCGAATATCGGCCCCGGCGGTCCGGGATTTTGAGGACCGGCTGCGCACAGATGGCCGGTCGGCCGCGATGATTCGCAAGATCCTTACCAGCCTTGGCTCCATGCTTTCGGACGCGCAAGAGCGTGGGCTCGTCTCCCGCAATGTCGTCCGCGATCTAGGTTCACGCCGCAAGAAAGGCGTCGACCGCCGGGCGGACAAGCGCCAGAAAGGCCACTTGAAGGTTGGTGTTGATATCCCAAGCCGCGAGGAAATCAGGGCCATTGTCGGGGCGCTTCAAGGGCTTTGGCGCCCTGTCCTATTGACGGCGATCTTTACCGGGCTCCGGGCCTCCGAGTTGCGTGGTTTGCGCTGGGCCGACGTGGATCTCAAAAAAGGCGAGCTATACGTCCGGCAACGGGCTGATCGATATAATGCGATCGGGGCGCCGAAGTCGGAGTCCGGCGAGCGGACGGTCCCGCTGCCGCCGATCATGGCGAATGCCTTGCGGGAATTGAGGCTGACCTGTCCGGTCGGTGCCGACATAGTTTTCGTTTCGAGCCGCGGGCATGTGCGGAGTCACAGCAACATCGTGTTTTACGGATGGCATCCGGCGCAGGTTGCGGCGGGCGTCGTGACGCCGGACGGCGCGGCGCAATATCCCGGCTTGCATGCGCTCCGGCATTTCTATGCGTCCTGGTGCATCAACCGGCGGGAGGATGGCGGGCTCGGTTTGACGCCGAAGCTTGTCCAGGAACGGCTTGGGCATTCGACGATCGGCATGACCTTGGACGTTTATGGCCACCTCTTCCCGCGTGGCGACGATGGTTCGGAGCTTGCGGCGGCGGAAAAGTCGCTTCTGGGGTGAATGCGACAAGACTGCAACAAAAATCATGAAAGTATTTTAAAAACAATGTTTAAAACGGACTTCCAATCCGTCCATTCCCGGCATCATCACATCGAGAAGAACGATGTCGCAATCGCCGTTGGCGCAGATTTTCAAGGCATCGATGCCGTTCGCCGCGGTCAAAACCTCAAAATATTCGGCGCTTAACCGCGCTTCGAGCAGCTTGAGATTGGGAAGCAGATCGTCGACAACCAGGACCCTTGCGGTCATGCTATGGGTGTTCCAGTCTTGTCACGCTGGGGGTTCCCGGCAAATCATTCTAGCGATTATTGTTCGTGGAGATAATTGCGCACGGTTTCGAGGAACTTCACGATGGAGATCGGTTTCGACAAATAGGCCTCGCATCCGCCCAGCCTGATTTTTTCCTCGTCGCCCTTCATGGCGAAAGCGGTGATCGCGATCACTGGAATATGGCGCAGAACTTCGTCGTCCTTGATCGTTTGCGTGACCTGAAGCCCGGAGACTTCGGGCAGTTGAATATCCATCAAAATGAGATCGGGTTTGTGCAGTCGCGCGAGTTCCACCGCTTCGACGCCGCTGCGGGTTTGCACTGTCTTATAGCCATGCGCCTCCAACAGATCGTTGAACAACTTCATGTTCAACTCGTTGTCTTCCACGATTAGAATACGTTTTTGCATCGGAAATTCCCGGCTCGGGGCGGCGGACGATCCACGTCGGGGAAAGTTCAGCCGCACTCGTCAGTAACAGATAGAACTTGACGAAAGGGAAATCGGTATAACGGATAGAGATTGACGAAAGGGAAATCGTTATAGTCGAAAAATTCGATTTCAGGTCCTCGCCGGCTAAACCGCCACAACTCACCAAAGCCGCCCCCGAATCGATAGCGATCGAGGTTTTGACCTTTCTGGCCGGAAATCCAGGCAGGCTCGACCGTTTCTTGGCTCTGTCTGGCCTTGGACGGGATAGTTTGCGGGCGGCGGCTGGAGAACCTGGATTTTTGGCCGCGATCCTCGATCATCTCGCCTCCGACGAGTCCCTGCTCCTCGCCTTCGCGGCCCGCGCCGGACACGCCCCGGCAACGATCGCCAAGGCGAGGGACATATTGTCGCCCCCGGCGGAGATGCTATGACGAGGCAGGCTGGAAACGTCACGGGCTCCGCTAGGCTTGAAACTCGGTGCCCGGCCCGTGCTAAGAAGCAGAATTCTTAAACCCGAGCCTCGCATGGTCTGGCCTTTGTCGCAACGCCCAAACCGCGCATCCGCCCCTGAGCAAGACGCGCAAGCCGAGGCCGCCGTTACGAAAAAACTCGATCTTGCCACGCGGTTGCGGCGCAACCGCAAGGCGGACTGGACACGCAGGCTCGTCCGCGAAAACACGCTCTCCGCGGACGATCTCATCTGGCCGGTTTTTCTCTGCGAAGGCGAAAACACAAGAGAGCCCGTTGCCTCCATGCCTGACGTCGACCGGCTCTCCATCGACGAGGCCACGCGCGCGGCTGTCGAAGCGGTGGAGCTTGGTATTCCGGCGCTCGCGCTGTTTCCCTTTACCGAGCCTGGCCTGCGGAACGCGCAGGCCAGCGAGGCGCTCAATCCCAAGAATCTTGTTTGCCGCGCCTGCCGTGCGATAAAACGCGAAGTGCCAACTCTCGGCCTCATCACCGATGTCGCGCTTGATCCCTACACCAGCCACGGCCATGACGGGATTTTCCGTGGCGAGCGGATTCTTAATGACGAGACTGTCTTCGTGCTTGTGGAGCAAGCACTCAATCAGGCGCTCGCGGGCGCCGACATCATCGCGCCGTCCGACATGATGGACGGGCGCGTCGGCGCGATCCGCGCCGGGCTCGACGCGGAAAATTTCGAGGAGGTGCAGATTTTATCCTACGCCGCCAAATATGCCTCGGCCTTTTATGGGCCCTTTCGCGATGCCGTCGGCACCAATGCGACGCTCATCGGCGACAAGCGCACCTATCAGATGGACCCGGCCAATTCCAACGAGGCTTTGCGTGAGGTCGCGCTCGATATAGCGGAAGGCGCCGACATCGTGATGGTGAAACCCGGCCTGCCCTATCTCGATATTCTTTTCCGGGTGAAGGAGCGCTTTGGCATTCCCACCTTCGCCTATCAGGTGTCGGGCGAATATGCGATGATCATGGCGACGGCGGAGAGGGGTTTTATCGACGGCGACAAAGCCATGCTGGAGAGTTTGATCAGTCTCAAACGCGCCGGCGCCGACGCGATCCTCACGTATTTCGCAGCCCGCACGGCAAAGAGGTTGAAGGAGATGGCCTGAAGGGTTTACAAAAAGTCTTTTTGAATCAAACCTCTAAGTTCCGCACATATCACGGTCTGCTTGAATTTTGCACCGGAAGTCAGCAATGGGTAAGGAAGCCGTCCTGTCACCTGGCCCACGATAGCCGCTCTGCGACTGGCAAACCCAGTGCGAAAGTCTCGACGGGCATCCGCGCGCTGAACCGGACGATTGTGGCAGCGGGGCGGAACACACGCGAATTATAGGAGCCCGGAGAGGCCGACAACTTTTGGAAGATAAGGCATGGATGCACCAATCTATTACGGATTGAAACAGGCGGCCATGAGCAAGGTCCCCGAAGTCACCCTTGTATTCTGGATCATCAAGATCGTCGCGACGACGCTGGGCGAGACCGGCGGCGACTCCGTCACCATGACGCTCAATTGGGGCTTCGCCGGCACTGCCTTCTTCTTTGGCCTGCTCGTGGTACTGGTAGTCGCACAAATCCTCGCGAAGAAATTTCACCCTTTCCTCTATTGGGCCGCGGCTTCGCCTGGCTCGACACCGGAACCCACGAGAGCCTTCTCGAGGCCGGCAAATACGTGGAAATTCTCGAGCGGCGCCAGGGTTTGAAGATCTCCTGCGCTGAGGAAGTCGCATATTATAAAGGTTTTATCGATCGTGACCTTTTGGTCGCGAACGCCGGCCGCTACGGCAAATCCGGCTACGGAGACTATCTGAGCCGGCTCGCCGACGCTGGACGACCGCAGGGGTCCGCCGGAGCCTGAACTGGCCCTTCCCGCGTTTTCCCGACTCATGCTCATGCGGCCTGCCGACTCCCAGGACGACGATCAAGGTCCGCGAGCGGATCGTAGCAAGATGTCTCACGTGAAACATTTTGGTACGATTGACGGGGCGAAAATACTCATGGCCTCATACATCCGGCGGCTTGAGACCGGTAAGAATGCGCGGAAAAGCACGGGACGGGGCGGCGGCTCGAAATCGGGCGGGTCCGCATTGGGGCTCGTGGCGAAGGCAGAAAGCGTATGATCCCGGTTTGAAATGGTATATTTTAAATATTCATGGGGTAGCCTCGGTTAAAAAACAATAGTCCGGCGCGGCCCGTACCGCGCGCTTCGGCCAGTTCTGCAAGGAGCACCCGGAGGCTATGCGTGACGCGGCCGGACCTCAATATCCGGTGGCCAAGGTGCCCCGTTGCCTTGTGTCGGCGGCACCCATCAACACGCCGTTTTCGCGAAAAATGCTCTGCGCCGAGCCCCAGGCGCCGTGAACCGCGACACTGTGGCCCAGTGCTTCGAGCAGCCGGATCGCATCGGGATTAAGACCGCGCTCGACCTGCAATTCATCCGGCAACCATTGGTGATGAACGCGCACCGCCTCGGTCGCCTCAGCGATGTTCATGCCGAAATCGACGATGTCGAGAATGATTTCCGTGACGATCGTGATGATCCGCGAACCACCTGGAGAGCCGGTGACAAGTTCGAGTTCGCCGTCGCGAAAAACGAATGTGGGCGCCATCGACGACAGCGGCCGTTTGCGCGGCCCCGGCGCATTGGCGGTCCCGCCGGTGAGGCCGTAGGCATTCTTCGCTCCTGGCTTTGCGGCGAAATCATCGAGCTCATTGTTGAGCAGGATGCCGGTCCCTTCGGCGACGAGGCCGAGGCCATAGGAAAAATTCAGAGTGTAAGTGTTGGCGACCGCATTGCCGTCGTTGTCAACAATCGAAAAATGTGTCGTCTGGTCGCTCTCATAGGGCAAAGGATCGAGCGCCTTGATCTCGGCCGAAGGCCGCGCCCGCACGAGCGAAATTTCCGCGCGCAAGCGCTGCGCATAGGCTTTCGAAATCAGGCCTTTGACCGGGACCGGCACGTGGTCTGGATCGCCAAGATATTCAGCGCGATCCTCGTAGGCCAATTTCATCGCTTCCGCCATGAGGTGAATGTTCGCGGCCGAGTTGGCGCCCTGTGCGGCGAGCGGAAAGCCTTCGAGCACATTGAGGAGTTCGATGATATGAACCCCGCCCGACGAGGGCGGTGGCATCGCAATGATTTCGTGGCCGCGATAGAAGCCATGCAGGGGCGCCCGCTCAACCGCGCGGTAGGATTTCAGATCGTCCTGCGTCATCCGGCCGCCAGCGGCGCGGACGCCGGCAACGATTTTTTCCGCGACCGGGCCGTCGTAGAAGGCGCGCTCGCCATCGCGCCCGATCGCATCCAGCACGGCGGCCAAATCCGGTTGCACGAGCCTGTCTCCGCGCGAAAGCGGCCTTCCATCCGGACGCAAAAAAATCCGGGCTGACGCGGGCCAGCGTTTCAACCGGGCCTGCGCATGCGGCAGGGAATCGGCGAGATCGTCCTCGACATCAATGCCGGAGCGGGCGAGCGCGACGGCGGGCGCGACCAGCTCGGCGATCGAGAACTTTCCCGATCCAAAATTGCGCAGGGCGAGCGACAAGCCGGCGACGGTTCCAGGCACGCCGACGGCAAGGCCGGTATCGCGCGATTTCGCGGCCACCGCCTCGCCCGTCTCGTTGAGAAAGACGTCGCGCGGCGTATCGGCCGGCGCGGCTTCGCGGTAGTCGATGGCGGCGGTTGTCTTCTCTTTGGCAAAATAGACGAGCATGAAGCCGCCGCCGCCGAGATTTCCCGCGCGGGGCAATGTCACGGCAAGGGCAAACCCGACGGCGACCGCGGCATCGACCGCGTTGCCGCCGCGTCGGAGAATGTCGACGCCGATTTTCGCCGCGGTTCCTTCTTGCGCGACGACCATGCCATGGCTCGCCAGCACCGGCAAAACGCGCGCGCCTTGCGAAATGATTACCGGCGCCAGCGGCGGTTCGGCTCGCGCGGCAAAAAAAACAAGGAGACAAGTGAGAACAAGCACGCTGGCGCGCAGCGTCTTGCGTGGCGCTCCGCACGGCTTTGTCTGAACCGGAACGATGCTCATGAACTGTCGCCATGATTTGCGATGACGGCGAGGAAGATCGCGCCAAAACGCGCGGCCTTGGCTGGTCCGACGCCGGGAATAAGCAGCAAATCCTCGCCGGTTTTAGGACGCACCAGGGCCATCTCGATCAAGACTCTGTCATGAAAAATAACGAAGGCGGGTTGCTTTTGGTCTCTCGCGATTTCCAGGCGTTTGGCCTTGAGCGCGGCGAGCAGCCTGCCTTGCCGGGCCGTCAGCGGCGGCGCCAAGAGCCCCGGCTTCACCGGCTCGAAAGCCTCGCGCGGGAGCACCGGATCCTTCGCCTGCGCAACCTCGATCTCGTCCAAGCTTCGCCGCACGCCGGCCTTGCGCCCGCTCGACAAAGTGATGTCGCCACGCAGCGTCAAAGGCGCCTCGCCCGAGAGCACGGCACGTCCCGTCCCGGTGATAATCCAACGATCGCGATCCTCCGGGTCTTGAGCGATCAGATCCGCCGCGTGAAGCTGGTAAAAAATGCTTCGCCATTCGGCCGGATTGAACTCTTTGCCGACCCCGAATGTCGGCAAGAGATCGTGGCCATGCCGCAAGATTGCGTCGCTTGCTTGGCCGACGAGGAGATTGGCGAGGTGGCCCGGAAAAAATCGCCCGGAGGTGCGGCGGATCGCGGACATGATCTTCTGCGCCGGGATCGCGCCGTTGAAGAGCGGCCATTTCCCGTCGCAAATATCGCAATTGCCGCAAGGCTTCGAGGCCTCCCCGAAAGCGGCGAGCAACGTCTGGCGGCGGTACCGCGGAGATTCGCACAAGGCAATCAAGGCGTTGAGCTTTCGCTTTTCCATCCGCTTGCGATCATGTGGCGCCACGCTATCGGATATTTGCCGCTCGCGTAGCCTGATGTCGCTATCGCTGAACAAAGTCAGCGTGTCCGCCGGCAGGCCATCACGGCCGGCGCGGCCGATTTCCTGATAATAGGCTGCGATGCTTTGCGGCAGGTCGGCGTGGCAGACAAAGCGGACATTGGGTTTGTCGATCCCCATGCCGAAGGCGATCGTGGCGACAATGACGGTTCCGTCGTTGCGCAGAAATTCGTCCTGGCGCGCCGATCTTAATCCCGATTCGAGGCCGGCATGGTAGGCGAGCGCCAAAATGCCCTTCCCGCTCAGGGTTTCCGCGAGATTCTCGACGCCCTTGCGCGAGCCGCAATAAACAATGCCGCTTTGACGCTTGTGACGTGCGATCATCGTTTCGATTTGCCGCGTGGCGTTGGCCTTGCGCCGCATGGCGAGATGGATGTTTGGCCGGTCGAAGGACCGAACGAAAACGCGCGGCTGGGCAGTAAATAATTTTTTGACGATGTCCGCGCGGGTTGGCGCGTCGGCGGTGGCCGTCACCGCGATGACTTGAAGATCGCCGATCGCTTGCGCCGCTTGCGCGAGGCCAAGATATTCGGGCCGGAAATCGTGCCCCCATTGCGAGACGCAATGGGCCTCATCGATGGCGAACACGGTTGCTCCCGCCTCGCGAAGTAGTTCTGGCGTATCCGGACGCACGAGGCGCTCCGGCGCGACATAGACGAGGCGATAGCGTTTGCGCCGCAGGCCCGCCTCGATTGCCGCATTATCCTCGCCGCTATTCGATGAGTTCAACGCGGCGGCGGCTATTCCGTGGGCTTGCAATTGCTGCACCTGATCGCGCATCAAGGCGATCAGTGGCGAGACGACGATGGTGAGCCCCTTGCGCACGATCGCTGGCAATTGATAGCCAAGCGATTTGCCCGATCCCGTCGGCATGACCGCGAGAATGTTTTCCCCCGCGAACACGGCTTCGAGAATTTCCTCTTGTCCTGGCCGGAAGCGGGCAAAGCCGAAAACGCGTTCCAGCGCCTCTCTCGCCTCCTGCATTTCCGCGTTCACGGCGTCCACGTTGCAAAAGTCCTCGCGAACATGTCGTATCCGATCCCGGCCAAGCTTTCCAGCAAACATTCCGGGATTGGCGCGGCCGCCTACGGCGGCGCCGCTCACGAAGAAGGGTTTGCCATGGCCGACAAGATGGCGTCTTTCATTTTTGCGGCGCGCGCGGCCGTCAGCGCGCCGCGCGGTGTCTCGATGGTCAGGTCGGCGATGAGGCGTCCCGGCGCCGCTGACAAGATGATGACCCGGCCGGCGAGCGAGATCGCCTCATCGACATCATGGGTGACGATGAGGGTGGTCGCCTTGCGCTTCAGGACGAGCGCCAGGAGTTCCCTGCCCAGGCACGCCGCGAGGGCGGCATCGAGCGAGACAAAAGGCTCGTCGAGGAGGAGAAGATCAGGCTTGACCGCGAATGCCCGTGCGATAGCGACACGCCGAGCGAGACCGAGCGACAATTCGCCTGGAAAATGATCGAGATGCTTTGAAAGATGAAGTGCTGCGGCGATATCGGCGAGATCGTTCTCGCTTGATGCTCCAACAAGGCGCAGGTTTTCCGCGACGCTACGCCACGGCAATAGCCGGGGTTCCTGAAAAACCATGCCGATCTTATGCGGCGAAGGCAAGAGGACGCGGCCCTCGAAATCGGAGTCGAGCCCCGATATGATTCGCAAAAGCGTTGTCTTGCCGCAGCCGGACGGCCCCAGCAGGGCGCAGATTTCTCCCTGCCGCAAACTGAAGACCACATCATGCAGAACCACACGCGTTTGCCCCGAAGCATTCCGGAGCGCCTTCCGCGCAATGGAAATTTTAAGCTCCATGCGGCGGACGCCAGCGCGAGACATGTTGTTCGACGGGCTGCACAATCAAAGTTTCAATTACCAGCATGAGACCAACAAACGGAAGCGCATAGGCGAGGAGCCGCGTTACGTCGAAGAGTTGAAACGCGATGCCGATCTCGAAGCCGACGCCGTTCGAGCGGCCGAGCAATTCGACAACGAGGACGATCTTCCAAACCAGCGACAGACCGGAGCGCATCGCCGCCGCGAAATAGGGCGCGAGCTGCGGCAAGACAACATGTCTCACCTTCGTGCCGAATGGCAGGCTAAATACGCGCGCCATCTCATCGAGGTTCTTGTCGAGCGCGCGGGTGCCTTCGCGCAGCGTCACCGCCGTGTTTGGCAATTTATTCAGAACCACGGCCGCGATCGCCGCGGCCTCGTTCAACCCAACCCAGATGTAGGCGAGCACGATGACGACAAGCGCCGGCAGGTTCAAGAGCACGATAAGCAAGGGATCGCACAGGCGGTCGACCGTCTTGTTGCGGCCCATGGCCACGCCGAGCGCCGTTCCCAAAACCATCGCCAGCACAAAAGACGCAGCGACTCTGGCAAGCGTGATCGCAAGGTTGACGAAAAGCACGCCTGTCCGCGCCTCGGCGCCAACAACCGATAGGACCGCAAGCGGCGCGGGCAGCGTGCCGGTCGCGGCGATACGCGAGCCCAATTGCCACAAGAGAACGAGCAAGAACAGCGGCGCAAGTCTGAAAAGCAGGCCATTAGTGTTCTTGGGGCGCCATTTCAGTGTTTTGGTAGAAAGTTCCTTCGTCGAGTTCCGTTGTGATGCCGGCAAGGTCCGGGCCTCCGATTTTTGCGAGGATGCGATAAAGCGCGCGCGCGTCGGCCGCTTCCTCGGCGACCGGGCGGCGCGGGATGCCCTCTATATAGGTTTGCCGGTACAGGGCGAGCTCTGCTTCCCCCGCGATCCCGATCCGCTGCGCGATCTTCACCCAATCCGCCTCGGAATGGGCGAGAATGTCCTTGGCTTCGACCGCGATCTTGAAAAACCGCGAGAGGGCAGCCGCATGGGTTCGCGCGAACTCTTCGCCGAAGACGTAGCCGACCATGGCGACCGGTCCCTTGGCGCCAAGGCGCCGTTCCACCTCGTCCATGCCGATAAGCCGCCGGAACCCGTGCGATTCGAGCGCCACGCAAAAATTCCAATAGTTCAAGGTGGCATCGGCCTCGCCATTCGCGGCCTTCTGATAGAGCAGAGTCGGCGCGCCATAAATAATGTCCGCCTGCGACGCGATATCCAGATCCGACTCTCGCGCGAGCGCCTGGAACAATAGCCAGCTCTTGTCCAAGGGACCGCCCGCGACCGCGATTTTTTTGCCTTTCAAGCCGGCGAGATCCTCGATGGGTGAGGCCGCCGGAACCATGACCGCTCCGAGCGCGGTCGAATAGGGCGCGAAGACAAGCAGGCGGCCAAGATTTCTTTGCCGCGCAACCCACAGCCAATCGCCGAGGATCATGTCGGCCGCCCCCCCCATCAAGGCGATCTTCGCGGCTTCGGGCGAGGCGAGTTCGGTCACCTCGATGTCGACATCGGCTTTCCTGTCGAGCCTACGCTCGCTGATGATCGCAAGTTCAAAGGCGAACGTTCCGGTTTTTTGCACCCCGAGACGGATTTTTGTGGCGGCCTCGGCTTCGCAAGTGAACAGGACCGCCAGCACAACGCAAAACGCCGCCCGGCCAAGACGGCAATGGAGGGCGCGCCAGCAGCCGGCGCGCGCCGCCTCGAGGCTCGAAAACCCCGAGCCGCGGCGCGGCGAAAGGCTTCCTGCCAAGGCCGGGTTGTCATTTGCCATCGTTTCAGGATACATGTTTTGCTGCGCGAGCCAAATTGAGGATGGTGCGCTGGCCATGGGAGCGAGCCATGGGCGAGACCGCGATCGAATGCCCCTCGCACTCAAAGGGAAGGAAACCGGATATGAAGCGTAAATATGTCTGCCTTGTCGCCGCGGCCGCTTGGGCCGGTTCCGCCGCGGGAGCATTGGCCGGGGATGCCGCCGCGGGCGAAACGATCTTCACGCAAAAGTGCAAGGTCTGCCATCAGATCGGCGAAGGCGCCAAGAACTTCGTCGGACCCGAGTTGAACGGGCTGATCGGGCGCAAGAACGGCTCCGTGCCGAATTATAATTATTCCGATGCGGACAAAAACTCCGGGATCACCTGGGACGAGGCGACTCTCAAGGAGTATCTCCTCAGCCCGAAAGCCAAGATTCCCGGCACGAAAATGATTTTCGCCGGGCTGCCAAAAGAAGGCGACCGGGATAATCTTGTCGCCTATCTCGCTCAGTTCGATTCCGACGGCAAGAAAAAATAAGTTCCGTCAACCTATGGTCCTTCGCGCCGCTTGAGCATCCCGCGCGAGGGATCGTAGGCGGCGATCGCCGCGCCGAGAAAGACGATTGCCGCCCCAAGCACCACCGCCAAAGAGAGGAAATTTATTTTTTCGTATAAGGCGAAGCGGATCAGCTCGACCGCATGGGTGAACGGATTGAGTTCGCAGATGTAGGCTAGCCACGGGCTGCCCTCCTTGACCCGCCACAAAGGATAGAGCGCCGACGACGCGAAAAACATCGGGAAAATGACGAAGTTCATGACGCCTGCAAAATTTTCCAGTTGCTTGATCAGCGACGACAAGAGCATGCCGAGCGCGCCCAGCATGAGGCCTGAAAGAACGAGAGCCGGAAGCACGGTCAGATAGCCCCAAGGCGAAGGCGGCTCGATCTCCCAGAAATAAGCGACGAGAAGAAACGCATAGACTTGGGCAAGCGACACGGCGGTGCCGGCGGCGAGCTTGGAGGTCAAAAGAAACCAGCGCGGGAACGGGCTCACGAGCAGCGTGCGCATGTTTCCCATTTCGCGATCGTAGACCATCGAGAGCGAGGATTGCATGCCGCTGAAAAGCGCGATCATCGCGATGAGGCCCGGCGTGATATAGATCTCGTAGAGTACATAGGTGTCATAGGGCGGAATGATTGATACGCCCAGCACGGAACGGAAACCCGCCGCAAAGATGAATAGCCACACGAGTGGGCGCACCAGCGCCGAGACAAAGCGTTCCCGCTGGTGCCAAAACCGCAAGGCCTCGCGCCAGACGATTC
The DNA here is from genome assembly GCA_002890675.1 of Candidatus Methylaffinis lahnbergensis. Lineage (GTDB taxonomy): Bacteria > Pseudomonadota > Alphaproteobacteria > Rhizobiales > Beijerinckiaceae > Methylocapsa > Methylocapsa lahnbergensis. The sequence goes on along the minus strand of PEFW01000008.1, from coordinate 50,923 downwards.
CTTTCAGGCAAATCGCATATTGGGCGAGACCGAGGCCCTGGGCGCCGGGAGTGGAAAAGGCGGACGATCCGCTCATTTTGGCTCCCCTTCGAAACCGGCGGCGCCGGTCAATGCGTTGAAAGCGGGGCCGATGCTCGGCGCGCCCGCGCGGGCGGCGATTTCGGAGGCATTGCCGCGATCGAGAATCTTGCCCTCGTGCAGGACAATGATATCGTCGCCTTGCTCGATCTCGTCGATCAGATGCGTTGCCCAAAGCACGCCAATGCTCTGCCGCGCGACAAGGCCTCGCACATGCTTAAGGATGTCCGCGCGGGCCTTGATATCGAGGCCGGCAGTCGGCTCGTCAAGCAGCAGCATGCGCGGGCGATGCAGCAGCGCGCGGGCGATTTCCACCCGGCGCATTTGGCCGCCGGAAATGTCGCGCGCTTTGTCATGCGCGCGCCCGGCCATCGCGACCGTTTCCAACGCAAAACCCGCGCGCGACTTTGTCTGATGCCCGGAAATCCCGTGCAGCGCCGCGTGGTAGGAAAGGTTTTGCATAATGGTCAGATCGAGATCGAGCGTCCGCGCTTGAAATACGACGCCAAGCCTGCGCAGCGCTTCGCAAGGGGCACGGTTCACATCAAAGCCAAAAATTCGTATGGTGCCTGTTTGTGTCGCGAACAAACGGGTTATCAAGCAAAATAACGTGCTTTTGCCGGCGCCGTTGAGGCCAAGAAGGACGCTGAAACTCCCCTGGGCGACGCTGAAGCCGACATTATCCAATGCCTTGCGCTTGCCGTAGCTGTGGCTCACCCCGGCGACTTCCAGCGCGGCGGAGTTTGCCTCCCCTTGGCCGTTCGCGGCTGCTAGATCCGGCGCGGGAAAACTCATTGGCGCGCAATCGCCACGCCCCAGGGAAACGAACCGGCCGTGATTGACTTAAGCACCTTGAGGCTGGCCACGTCGATGACCGAGACGTCGTTCGAAACTCCGTTGGTTGTGTAAAGAAATTTGCCGTCAGGGGTCAATGCCAATTGCCAGACCCGCTGGCCGACGAGCAGATATTTCTCGACCTTTTTGGTCGCGGTGTCGATGACGGCGACGCGGTTCGCCGGACCAAGCGCCACGAACGCCTTCTTGCCATCCTGGGTGAACCTCATCCCGACCGGCTGGATCGCTTCCTTCGAGAGCCCGGGGACCTCGAAGGCGATCTTCTGCTTGATTTTGGGATTGGCGGCGTCGATCACGCTGACGGTGCCGCCGACTTCGGAAGAGACCCACAATTCCGAACCGTCCGGCGTATATTGGGCGGCGCGCGGCCTGGCATCGACGAGGACATTGGCGAAAATCTTGTGCGTTTCCGTGTCGATCAGATGCGCCATGTTCGTCGTTTCCGACGTATTGACGAGCACTTTGCCATCGGGGCTAAGCTCCATTCCTTCTGGTTCAACGCCGACCGGAATTTCCGCGACGATCTTGCGTGTCGCGACGTCGATCGCGGTCACCAGATTGTCGTTCTCGTTCGAGATATAAAGGAGTTTGCCGTCGGGGCTCAGGATCAAAAGCTCGGGGTCGGCACCCGACGGCAAAGTGCCAGTGATCGAGAGTTTCTTGGTGTCTAGAATTTGGATCAAATCGTCGTCGCCAGCGCAGATGAAGAGTTCACTGCCGTCCTTGTTCAAGGCGATCCCGCGTGGACGATGGCCGACCTGCACGGTCTTTGTGACCTCCATTTTGTCGGTGTCGATAATGGTGATGGAATTGCCTTTTTCATTCGAGACATAGGCGGTGAACGCCCCGGCCGGAGAGGCCATGCCGAAAGCAAGTGCATTGAGCGCGAGGACAGTGCTGGCAAGTGGGCTCACCTTCGATCTCTCGCGACGGCTCATTGCAAATGGCATTTCGTTTCCGGTTCGTCGAAGCCTAGCGTATCGAGCTCCGATGTTTGATGCAGAAAACCTTCCTGCGGCGAGACCGAAACGATCATCCGGCCATCGCCGAGCAGAATAGGCTGGCGCAATTGCTGGTTCCAGTGGCGCAGGGTCTGTTTTTGGCCCTTGAACGCGGCAATGGCGAAATCCGGTCCGGTCAGATAATCGCGAATGACCTTTGGATCGCTCGATCCGGTACGTGAGGTCGCCTCGCCAATCATGCGCATCGCCACCCAAGCGTTGTTGTCGCGCGCGTTCATACGCCGCGAGGCGAGCTTCATGAAGCGATTTTGCAATTGAATCGCGCCCCATTGTTCATGGCTTCCGTCCCAGCTCGTTGGCCTGAGCCCGGCCGAGCCCGCGACCGGACGCGGATCCCATGTGCGGAAGGGAAGATAGCTTGCAAAGACCTCGCTTTCGTCGGCGGCGACGAGGACATCATAGGCCGGCGCGTTTTGGGTCGCCACCGGAATAAGCCTTTGCGTCTGCACGCTTCCGGAATCCGAACGGCGGCCGCCGCCGGTATCCTCGTAAGTCCGCTCCTCGACGATTTTTGCGCCGAATTTTTTCGCGGCGTGGCGCAGCGCCCCGGCGTAAAGCACGTCTTCTGGATGAGAGCCCTTGATCAAGAACCAGCGCTTCCATTGCTTCCAGACAAGATATTGGGCTAGGCCGTCGGCAAGCATGGAATAAGAAGGCGCAATGTTTAAGACATTGGCGCGGCAATTTTCCTCCCGCAGCGAATCTTCCGGCGCGCCGGTATTGAAAATGAGCACCCCCTTGCCCTTGGCCGAGTCGCTGAGCGCGAGGAGCGCGGCCGCCGGGAGATCGGCGAGAACAAGAGAAACGCCTCGTTGAATAAGGCCGCTTAGCGCGGCGGCCGGATCATCGCCCGGCCGCAGAAGGACGTCATCGATCGCAAAGGTCTGACCGAGAAACCCGCCCGTTGTGTTATTATCCTCGGCGGCGAGCGTGGCGCCGGCAAGGCCATCGTCGGCGGCTGGAATATCGAGAATCGAGAGCATCTCTCGCATGTGTGGCGCGCGAATGAAGCCTGCCCTAACCTCTATATTGGAGGCCGCCTTCGCTGGGAGGAAGAATGCCGCGAGCGCAACACAGAGAAGGGCGGCGAGAATGCCTTGCTTGAAGATCATGCGGGAATGATGGTCCGAAGCGATCTTCTATTCAAGCCCTCCCTCATCAAGATCTTATCTCATATCTTGCCCGAGCGGCGTTTTTGGCAATGCAGCCAAGGCATTGACAATGGCGAACATCGCCTGCTCGTCCGGAGTTTTGGCAATGAGTACTTCATGGATGCCCGCAGCTAGCAGCGGCGCCGCGGCATCGTGCGAGATGCAGACATGGTTTATCCGGGACAAGCCCAGACTGGCGTTGCGGGCGAGGCCGAGAAAGATGTCCGCGCTTCGCCGTGAATAGTGCAAAACCACGCCGATTTCGCCGGTGCGGGCGAACGCCAAGGCCGCCTCGGTCAAGGATTCGGCGGGTTGCGCCGCATAGACTTCGATCGGCTCGATGGCATGACCAATTTCGGCGAGGCTGTCCTCGAGGTCCGGTTTGCGGTCGCGTCCGGCAAGATAGACGAAACGGCAGGGGGTAGGGAAGCGTGCAGCGATTTCCCGCGCGAGAGCCTTGACGTCTGGGCCAATCAGTGGCGGGCCGTCAAAACCCCGCTCGCGCGCGGCTTCCCCCGTCCGCTCGCCGACCAGGAGCAAAGGCAAGAGGCGGCGCGCCTCGGGCAGAGGCCAGTCCGGCGCGGCGGATAATAATTCGAAGGCGCGCGCGCTCGTCGCGATCACGCCATCGATAACGCCCGCGGGCCATATTGCTCCGGTCGGCACCATGTCGAGAACGGGAGATAGCACCGCGTCATGCCCGTCGCACGCGAGTCGTGCCGCCGTTCGCTTCGATTCGTCGAGAGCGCGTGTGAGCAAGACCAGCATGTCTCTAACAGTCCGTGACAAACGATTGAATCTGGCTTCGGTGCGATTGCGGCCGACTCCGGGGATCGAACACTTCGCGGGCGAAGTCAACTTGCCGCCATTGAGGCGGATATGATGTGCCGCGTCGAAGCGGACTTCGGCCTCGCCAAACGCTTCGCAATCCTGACGAGCATTCCTGGTGTCTCGCGTCTAACCGCCTTCGCGCTCTTGATCGAAAGGCCCGGGCTCGGAACCCTCGAAGCCGCACAGGCCGCAAGCCTCGCCGGCCTTGCACCCGTTGCGCGCCAATCCGGACGCTGGACCGGGCGCGCTTTCATTCGCGGCGGACGGGCCAGCGTCCGCAAGGCCCTCTACATGCCAGCCCCCGTTTGCCGCGCGGTTCAATCCCGACATGAAAGCCAAATACGCGCAGCTCGTCGCCAACGGAAAGGCTGCAAAGGTCGCACTCACAGCGATCATGCGAAAGCTGGTCGTCCTTGCCAACGCCCTTCTGAAAAACGGTAGAACCTGGACGACGAATCTGGCTTGACCAAAACGGATACTCTAGCCGGGCTTTCCCGGGAAACCAGGATTTTAAATGAGCATAACACAACATCGATGCGGACGGTGCGGCGTGGCGCAGGGCAATCGGGTGAGCGGGTTTCTCATCCGGAGTTTATCGATGGACGAGACAGCTGCTTCAGAGCCTCCACAGGATGAGGACGAGGAATTCAGCCGTTCACCCGATTCCGTAGCGGCGAGACGTCATTCCGGGCGGACTGCTGCCATGATGTAATTGATGTCCATGTCGTGCGAGAGCCGCCATTTGGCCCGGAGGGGATCGTACACGACGCCTGTCTCATCCTTGAAGCGCAGCCCGGCGGCGCGCAACGCCTTGGCGATCTCTTGCGGCGTGACGAACTGGCTCCAGTTATGCGTGCCCCGGGGGAGCCAACGCAAAAAATATTCGGCGCCGACGATCGCGACAGCAAAACTCTTCAAGGTGCGGTTGAGCGTCGCGGCGGCAAACATGCCGCCAGGCCGCACCATCGCGGCGGCTTCAGTGAGGAAGAGTCCAACATCGCGCACGTGCTCGACGACTTCCATGGCGAGGACGACATCGAAGACCCGGCCCTCGGCCGCAAGCTCCTCGGCGGCAACGCAGCGGTAATCGATGGCAAGGTTTGTTGTCGCGGCATGGTCCTTCGCGGCCTCGATGTTGCGGCGGGCCGGATCGATCGCGGTCACGCGGGCGCCAAGCCGGGCGAGGGGTTCCGAGAGAATGCCGGCGCCGCATCCTATATCGAGGATCGTCAGGCCCTGGAGCGCCTGGGCCGAGCGCCAATCCCGCGGCTTTCCGTCGAGGGGAAAATGCTTGCTCAAAAGCTCGCGCAAATAGGCGACTCGGGCCGGGTTGAACTTGTGCAGCGCTCGCATGGGGCCATCTAGATCCCACCATTGCGCGCCGAGCCGGTCGAAACGGGCGACCGCCTCCAGATCCAGGGTCCTATCGCGGCGGAACTGTTCCCGGCTTGGCACGGCCGAATTCCCATTGACTTGATGTGCCGGCATTTGCATGGTTGCGCGGGCCCGCGCGGTTGCGGGGCCATCGATTTCCTAATTGAGAATCCCGCCCCGGAGGGAGGCGATTTCGACACGATGGCCCGTCTTGTGATGAAATTCGGCGGCACGTCGGTCGCAACCATAGAGCGCATTCGTAATATTGCAAGACACATCGCACGCGAGCGGGGCGAAGGCCATGACATTGCGGTCGTGGTCTCCGCCATGGCCGGTAAGACCAACGAACTCGTCGGCTGGTGCGAGGAGGCGGCAAGACTTTGCGACCGGCGCGAATACGATGCCGTTGTCGCCTCCGGCGAACAGGTGACCGCCGGGCTCCTCGCCATCGTTCTCCAGGAACAGGGAATTGCCGCGCGTTCATGGCAAGGCTGGCAAATTCCGATTCTGACCTCGAACAAGCATGGTTCGGCCCGGATCGAGCATATTGGGGCCGCGGCGATTCTACACGGTTTTGCCGCCCGGAGGGAAGTGGCGGTGATCGCCGGTTTCCAGGGCCTTCACAAGGAAAGCGGCCGCATCGCCACGCTTGGGCGGGGCGGCTCCGATGCAAGCGCGGTGGCGGTCGCCGCGGCGATCGGGGCCGTCCGCTGCGACATCTATACCGATGTCGACGGAGTCTATACCACCGATCCCAGGATCGTGCCGAAAGCCAAGCGGCTCGATCGCGTCGCTTTCGAGGAAATGCTGGAAATGGCCTCGCTCGGGGCCAAGGTGCTCCAGACACGCTCGGTTGAGCTTGCCATGGTGCACAAGGTCAAGACATTCGTCCGGTCGTCGTTCGACGATCCAGGAGACCCCAAACAAGGAACGTTGATTTGCGGCGAGGAGGATATCGTGGAAAGCCAAGTGGTCACCGGCATCGCTTTCTCGCGGGACGAGGCGCAGATTACGTTGCGCCGCGTCGCCGACCGCCCGGGCATTGCCGCCGCCATATTCATGCCGCTCGCCGAAGCCAATATCAATGTGGACATGATCATTCAGGTGGCGTCCGAGGATTCGGGCGTGACCGATATCACGTTTACGGTTTCCGCCGCCGATTTCGCCCGCGCCCAAACGATTTTATTCAAAGCGCAGCCGGAGATCGGCTTTTCCAGTCTGCACGGCGCGAGCGATGTCGTGAAGATTTCGGCGATCGGCGTCGGCATGCGCAGCCATGCCGGCGTGGCCGCGCTCGCATTCAAGGCGCTGGCCGAAAAAGGCATCAATATTAGGGCGATTACGACCTCCGAAATAAAATTCTCGGTTCTGATCGAAGCCGCGTATACGGAATTGGCGGTAAGAACGTTGCATACCCTTTATGGCTTGGACAAAGCTTGACTAAAAGCGGCCGTCTTCTTCTTGTCTCAAGGTTTTGGTTACCGTCGTGGTCCGGAGTTTGCTAGGTAAGCGGACCCAAGGCCAAAATCGGGAATCGGGATCGGCCAAGGCGAGCATCACTCGAAGCGGATACCGGTTTGCTTCAACAAAATCAGTTAAATCGAAAGTCGAGAGCTTTCCCATGCTTCCAGGGAACAGGAAATAGCCCTCGACCATGATCCGCGATGAAGATCATGTAAATACTAAAAAGAGTTTAGATTACGATCCGGTATCGCGGACCGTGGTCGCGTGCCAGGGTTGGCCAGGCTGTTTGCCAGTCAGGGATTCCAAGCTGGCCGCTGGAACTTTGGACTCGATGGAACCGCTGCCGGATTAGCAGCCGTCGGTTTATGCGGCTTCTCGGTGCGGATTGGTGAAACCCTGAGGTCTGAACAGGAAACGCCCATGTTTGGGATGCTTGGTGGCCCCCGTATGCTGCTGCGCCGCCTTCGCGAGGTCATGGCGGAGCCGGTCAGCCCGCAGGCCCGGCTCGACAAGATCGTCGTCCATATCGCCGCGAACATGGTCGCGGAAGTCTGCTCGGTCTATGTGCTGCGCGCCGACGGCCGGCTCGAACTTTATGCGACGGAAGGCTTGAACCGTGAAGCGGTTCACCTGACCACGCTGCGCACCGGCGAAGGTCTCGTCGGCCTGATCGCCGAAACGGCCGAACCGCTCGCGCTTGCCGACGCGCAGTTGCATCCGGCGTTCGTGTACCTGCCGGAGACCGGCGAGGAAATCTATTCGTCTTTCCTTGGCGTGCCAATCCTGCGCGGCGGCAATACGCTCGGCGTGCTGGTCGTCCAAAACAAGGCACGCCGCACCTATCCCGAAGAGGAGATCGAAGCGCTCGAGACAACGGCCATGCTGCTCGCCGAAATGATCGCGTCGGGCGAATTACAATCGCTGGCCCCGCCTGGCCGGGATATTGCGCTCCGCCGGCCGCTCGCCTTGAAGGGAACCCCGGTCGCCGACGGTGTCGGGCTTGGCCATGTTGTCCTGCACGAGCCGCGCATCGTCGTCAAACAGCTCGTTGCCGAAGATATCAAGGCGGAGATGCAGCGGCTCGACACCGCTATTGGCGCCATGCGTAAATCGCTCGATCTTCTGATCGAACGCGGCAAACTTGGTCCCGGCGAACATCGCGATGTCCTTGAAACATTCCGTCTATTCGCGCATGATCGCGGCTGGCTGCGCCGGCTCCGCGAGGCGGTAGTGACCGGGCTCACCGCGGAGGCCGCGGTGGAACGTGTCCAAAACGACGCAAGGGCCAAATTGCAGCGCCGCACCGAGCCCTACATCCGCGAGCGGCTACATGATCTCGACGATCTCGCCAATCGGTTGCTGCGTCAGCTGACCGGTCAGAGTTTCGTGGGCGCGCACAAGGATTTGCTGTATAATTCTGTCATTGTCGCGCGCGCCATGGGGCCTGCGGCACTGCTCGAATACGATCGCGCCAAAATTCGCGGCCTTGTCCTCGAGGAATCCGGCGCCTTAAGTCATGTCGCCATCGTCGCCCGCGCGCTGGGCATCGCGGCCGTCGGCGACGTAGCCAACATCGTCGATTTGGTTGAACCCGGCGATGCGGTGATCGTCGATGGCACTTCCGGGGATGTTCAACTGCGCCCGCCGCCCGACGTCGAGCATTCCTATGCGGAAAAGGCCCGTCTGCGCGCGCGCAAACAGGAGCAATTTCATAAATTGCGCGACGTGCCGGCCGTGACGAAAGACGGCGTCGCGATCGATCTGCATATGAACGCCGGAATGCTGGTCGATCTCCAGCACGTCGCGGAAACCGGTGCCGTGTCGGTCGGGCTGTTCCGGACCGAAATTCAGTTCATGCTGGCCTCGCGGTTCCCCCGGATGAGCGAACAAGAGGCGCTTTACCGGACCGCCCTCGATTTGGCCGACGGCAAGGAGATTACGTTCCGCACGCTGGATATCGGCTCCGACAAGGTCCTGCCCTACATGGCGAAGATCGAGGAGGAAAATCCAGCGCTTGGTTGGCGCGCCATTCGCCTCGGTCTCGACCGGCCAGGGCTCATGCGTTCGCAATTGCGCGCCTTGCTGCGTGCCGGTTCGAGACGCGAATTGCGCATCATGTTTCCGATGATCGCTACGCTCAGGGAATTCGAGACCGCGAAATCTTTTGTCGAGAATGAACTTGCCCTTTTGCGGCAGCACGGCCGGGCGCCCCCATCGAGTCTCAAGCTTGGCGTCATGATCGAGGTGCCTTCCATGCTCTGGCAGCTTGATGAGACCTGCCGGTGCGCCGATTTTATTTCGGTCGGCTCGAACGACCTCGTGCAATATCTTTATGCCGCCGACCGCGAGAACAAGCGGGTCGCCACACGATTCGATGCTCTGTCGGCACCTGTTCTGCATGCCATGAGGCTCATTGCCGACAAGGCCCGCGAATACGGCACGCCGTTGACGCTTTGCGGCGAAATAGGCGGCAAGCCGCTCGAAGCCATGGTCTTGCTTGCGCTAGGATATCGCGCCCTGTCGATGTCGGCGGCGTCAATCGGACCCGTCAAAGCCATGGTGCTCGCGACCAATCTCCGTGAGGCGGAAGATTTTGTCGCGACCGTCATGAAAGAGACGACCGGGGGCCAGTCCTTGCGCGACAAATTGCGCAAGTTCGCGAAAGCCCAAGGCATTCCGGTTTGATGGCCGTTGGCTGCTCGCCCGAGTGCGAGTGATCCGGGAAAATGGATGCGGCAAGCTCGAGTTAACGGATCGCTTACCGAGATCCATTAACCTTGCGGCATGGTCAAATATAGGCGTGCGCGCGCGACTCTCTATCCTTTGCTGCTTTATTGCGTCTCCTGCTCGATCGGCGGCTATTTCGTCTGGCATGCGGTGAACGGCGAGCGCGGCCTTAAAACCAACGACGAATACGAACACAGGATAGCGGCGCTGCGCGACGAGTTGAAAGGTATCAAATCGGAGCACGTCTTGTGGAATCACCGAATCGCATTGCTGTCCGGCCGTGCGATCGATCGCGATCTTCTCGACGAAGAAGCCCGTGCACTGCTTGGCCGCGTCAACCGGAATGATCTTGTTGTATTCCTGCCGCGAACGCAAAAGTGAATCGCGCGAGCAAGCGAGCCCCAGCTCGCCTTGAAAGCCTTGTCACGGACCGCTGGCTGTCCCATATAGCCGGTTCGGGACGCTTCTGTCTCACGGGGCGTTTGGATGCCATGCTCTCGGTACCGCATCCGCTGCCTGCAGCTCGTTATTCAGCAAGGTTTCGCTTCAGATCCTTCAGCACGGGTAACAGTAATGACGACGATGCTTCAGGGCGGCGATTTCGCCGCTGTGCCAGAATTGGGGTATGAGGAGTGGCGAGCTGTGGTTCGCTCGATCGTTGGACGGTATAACCCCGAAGGTATTGACCCGAATGCCTTTACCGGTAGGGTGCAGGAGCGGAACCTATTTGGGTTCGGTGCAGACCGTTTTGATCACAATGCTCCCCGTATCGAGCGGACGCAACGGGATGTGCGCCTTGATGATGTGGAGTTTTACCACGCAGTATTTCTGGTCGTCGGGCGTTCGACAGTCCTTCAGAATGATCAGGCCGTAACTCTGGATATTGGCGATATCGCACTCGTCGATTCGACCAGGCCCGTAACGTATGTCAATGACGCATACGCACAGGCGTTGTCCCTGCAACTGCCGCGCCGGTCACTGATGTCGCATCTAGGCTTGGAACCGCAAGGCCGGTCTGGCGGCCGCAGAGGAACGCGCGCAGGACGCCTTCTCTTCCAACTTGTTCTGGATGAGTTCGAGGACGAGTTAACCTCGACTCCAGCAAGCGGCTATATGCAGTTGGCAGTCTACGATCTCATCGGAGAAATATTTACGCCGTCTGATCCAAAGGCGGTCTCCCTTTACACAGACAAACAGTTTGGCCGTGTCTGTGCGATCATCAAGGACCGCTTTGCCGATCCGGAACTTCGCCCTCGCGACGTGGCAGCCGAAGCGGGCATCTCCCTGCGCTATCTCCAGAAGCTCTTTACCCAACGAGGCTCTACCTGCAGTGGTTTCATAGATTCGCTTCGATTAGATCACGCCGCGCGCCTTCTTCGACGCCGTGCGTTGGCGAGCACACGCCAGCGTCTGAGCGAGATCGCCTACGCCATCGGATTTAACGATTATAGTTATTTCTCACAAAGGTTTCGCCGACGGTTCGGTTATGCGCCGAGCGCCCATGCCGGAAACGGCGCTCCCGAGGCTAAGATCATCAAAAGCCTCATCTAAGTTAGCTGCCTGACCCAGCCAAATAGGATTCAGATCGGGTTACCAAACTCGATCTCTTGGTGCGCGCCATTACTAATCACGGTGCGCGTTAGTCTCACGACATACATCGGTCGGTGATCTAGCCTCATCTGCAGGACAGGATGCGTTCGCAGAGACGGCCATCATGATTTCGACTGTCAAAGCTTTGATCCGGTTTTGGCATCGTGCCAAAGCCGCCTTGTGCGGCGGCGCTTCTCGTCCTCTTGCCCAAAGGGAGACCACCATGACGATCCGCCAAACCACCATTGCTGCCGCGATCACCGTTGCTGCCGCGCTCATTGCTGCCGCGCTCGCGTTGGCGGCCATCGGCCCGGCCCACACGGAGGGGCTGAAGCCCCTCCAGGGCCAGGTCATCGACCTCGGCGACGTGTCCGGTGTTGCTTACTACACGGTCGAGCGCGACGGCTTTCGTGTCGTTGCCACCCTCGCGAAAAAAGACCAGGACGCTGTGCCCGTGCGGGTCGTGGCCGTGCTCGCCCCCGGCCAAAGCCTGACGCTCTCCACCCCGCCCAACGCGGTCGAGATCATCAGGCGGGCGGCCACGGCGGCCACCAACTGAGCGAGGGCCGCCTAATAGGCGACGCCGCGAAAGGCGTCGCCGCCGGCGAAGCCAGTGTGCGCGCGACCGCACATCTTCGGCGCTTGCTATCCGGACGCAAGCGCGTGGGCGCACGAGGCTCGCCAAAATGTGTCCGATCTGATCGCCAAACCCGGCAATCCTGCCGTCGCATAAATGGAGTCCAATCATGTCGAGCTGCAATCCAGAATTCATTCAAACGACGCAGCTGAGCTTCGACGACGTACCTGCTTCGGGTGCCATGGAAGGTGGAGGCGCGTACAACAAGCATGCAATGTTGCAGGCGCGGGGTTCGGCATCTGCATTGCCGTGTTGGGAGAGGGCCGTCGGGCACGTTGCGCTCGACCATGGAGATCTGCCGATCGTAATTGCCGATTATGGATCGTCGCAAGGGAAGAACTCACTGGCTCCCATGCGGATCGCCATCGAAATATTGCGATCGCGTGTAGGACCGGATCGCCCTATCCTCGTCTGCCACATCGATCTGCCGATCAACGACTTCAACGCGTTGTTCGCGCTGTTGGCAGGCGACCCTGGCTGCTACTCCAGGAACGAATCCAAAGTCTATAGCTGCGCTTTCGGACGATCATTTTACGAAAGCGTTCTTCTGCCCAATCATGTTCATGTGGGCTGGAGCTCCTACGCTGCCATGTGGATCAGCCGCATTCCAACTTCGCTTCGCGGGCACATCTTCGTGCCGTCTAGCACGGTGGCGGAGCGTTCCGCGTTCGAGCGTCAAGGCGCGCAGGATTGGGAGACATTTCTGTCGCTGCGGGCCAAGGAATTGCGGCCTGGAGGGCGGCTTGTGGTGGTGGTCCCGGGCGCCCGCGATGACGGTCTGTCGGGCTTCGAGAACATAATGAACCATGCCAATGCCGTACTGGTGGAGATGCTCGAGGACGGCGCAATCACCGCCGACGAGTACGAGCGAATGGTTCTGGGAGTGTGGCCGCGGCGAAGACAGGACCTTCTCGCGCCGTTTACCTCCGACGGGGGTTTCCACGACCTGATCTTAGAATCGTGCGAGACCACTCCAATTGCGGACGCTGCCTGGGCGGACTATCAGCGCGATGGCAAACTGGCCGACCTCGTGAACAAGCGCGCGGCGTTCTACCGCGCTACCTTCGCTCCTACTCTGGCGTCGGCGCTCAGGCTTGCCCACGAGCCTGAGATATGCCGAGCTTTTACCGAATCCCTTGAGCACAAGCTGAAGCGACGGCTGACGCACGAGCCGGCGCCCATCAATTCGCTAGTCGTAACGATTGTCTTGGCTAAGCTGGGCTTCATGTAAGGATCGAAAGGCCCATTGACGACGCTGCTAAGAGGCACGAATCAATGCGAAGGAGGCGGGCCTTGAGTTGAAGGCGCGGCGTGAGAGCGTTCTCAACCAACTCGCCGAGCGATGCCGTTGCTTTGCGTCGGACGGCCGACGCTCTCACCTATAGGTGATCCGGGAACCTACGGGGCATCGCGAGACTTTAAGCGAGCGACGCTTTAGTCTCCCTGAATGATCCATGTGCCCGAACATTCACCGGATGCCTTGAACTTCTTCCTGGCCGTATGCTGCCGTCATAGTGTCCGAGGGCTCGCTTTCCTCTTGGACCTGGGCTATTTTTGTTGCTCTCGCCACTTCCGGCGTTGCAAAAGGGCTTTTCATGGCCGCCGCATCTTCCACCGTCCGCGGCAAGGCCGCGCCACGGAAAACGCAAAGCGCGCGCGCGAGCGGCGCCGCTTTCAGCAAGGAAGAGGAACTGGCCGCCTTTCGCAACATGCTCCTCATCCGCCGGTTCGAGGAAAAAGCGGGGCAGATGTATGGCATGGGTCTCATCGGCGGTTTTTGCCATCTCTACATTGGTCAAGAGGCGGTCGTCACCGGAGTCATTATGGCGGCGGCGGAAGGCGATCAGACCATCACCGGCTATCGCGATCACGGCCATATGCTCGCTTGTGGCATGGACCCCAAGGCCGTCATGGCGGAATTGACCGGGCGGCGGAGCGGCGCCTCGAACGGGAAGGGCGGCTCCATGCACATGTTTTCGAAGGCAAAACATTTCTACGGCGGCCACGGCATCGTGGGGGCGCAGGTGCCGCTCGGCAGCGGGCTGGCGTTCGCCAACCGTTATCGCGGCAATGGCAACATTTGCTTCACTTATTTCGGCGACGGCGCAGCGAACCAAGGTCAAGTCTACGAGAGTTTCAACATGGCGGAACTCTGGAAACTGCCTGTCGTCTATATTATCGAAAATAACCGCTACGCCATGGGCACGTCCGTCACGAGGTCTTCGGCGCTGACCGATTTTTCCAAACGCGGCCAATCCTTCAACATTCCGGGCGAGCAGGTCGACGGCATGGATGTGCGTGCGGTGAAGTCCGCCGCCGCTCGCGCCGCTGAATGGTGCCGGACAGGCAATGGCCCGATGATCCTCGAAATGCAGACCTACCGCTATCGCGGCCATTCGATGTCGGACCCGGCGAAATACCGGTCGAAGGACGAAGTGCAAAAAATGCGCGAGGAGCGTGATCCGATCGAACAGGTCCGCGCGCGCTTGTTGACGAGCAAGCAAGCCAGCGAGGACGATCTCAAGAAGATCGACGCCGCTGTTCGCACTATTGTTGCCGAGGCCGCGGAATTTGCCTCGCATGAGCCGGAACCGGACACGACTGAGGTATGGACCGACGTTTTAGGATAATCGGTAGAGAAAGAATCGAGCAAGGCGATTGCAAGGGCACCAGATGGCGACGAACATTCTCATGCCCGCGCTTTCGCCGACGATGGAGCAAGGCAGGCTTGCGAAGTGGCTGAAAAAAGAAGGTGACTCGGTGCGCTCGGGCGATGTCCTTGCCGAGATCGAAACCGACAAGGCGACCATGGAGGTCGAGGCGATAGATGACGGCACGCTTGCGAAAATTCTGGTGCCGGACGGGACCGACAATGTCGCGGTTAATACGCCAATCGCGGTGATCGCGGCGGAAGGCGAGGACGTGCTGACCCCCGAGTCGGCCGTACCCGCAAGCGGCGCGAAGCCGGTGACGCGCGCGGGGACGGCGCCCGCGCCTGCAGCCGCGTCAAGCGAACCTACGAAAAACTCTGGCCCCGCAATTCCCAAAGACACGGCGATGGTCGCACTCAGCGTACGCGAAGCCTTGCGCGACGCGATGGCCGAGGAGATGCGCCGCGACGACAGCGTTTTCATCATCGGCGAGGAGGTCGCCGAATACGAAGGCGCCTATAAAGTCACCCAGGGATTGCTGGCCGAATTCGGCGCCCGCAGGGTGGTCGATACGCCGATCACCGAACATGGTTTTGCCGGGCTCGGGATAGGCGCGGCCTTCGCCGGCCTCCGCCCGATCGTCGAATTCATGACCTTCAACTTCGCGATGCAGGCGATGGACCAGATCATCAATTCCGCCGCCAAGACGCGCTATATGTCTGGCGGCCAAATCGACTGCCCGATCGTGTTTCGCGGCCCCAATGGCGCGGCCGCGCGGGTGGCCGCGCAGCACAGCCAGGATTATGCCGCATGGTATTCGCATATTCCGGGGCTCAAAGTTGTCATGCCCTATACGGCTTCCGACGCCAAAGGGCTCTTGAAAAGCGCGATCCGCGATCCGAACCCGGTCATCTTCCTTGAAAACGAAATCCTTTATGGGCACAAATTCGATGTGCCCACGCTCGACGATTTTCTCATTCCGATCGGCAAGGCACGGATCGCCCGCGCCGGCAAGGATGTGACCATCGTTTCTTTCGGCATAGGCATGGTCCATGCCTTGCAAGCGGCGGAGGAGCTGGAACGCGAAGGCATCGAGGCCGAAGTCGTCGATCTTCGCACGATCCGCCCGATGGACAGCGAGGCGATTGTCCAATCGGTTAAGAAGACGGGGCGCTGCGTTACCGTCGAGGAAGGCTGGCCGCAATGCGGCATCGGCGCCGAGATCATAGTGAAAATCATGGAAGGCGCCTTCGACTATCTCGATGCGCCGGTGGTGCGGATTTGCGGCAAGGATGTGCCGATGCCTTATGCGGCGAACCTCGAAAGGCTCGCTTTGCTGAATGCGGAAGAGGTCGTCGTGGCGGCGAAAGCGGTGCTCTATCGTTGAGCCGGAACTACAGGTGAGCCTTGCCATGCCGATCGACATTCTCATGCCAGCGCTTTCGCCTACCATGGAAAAAGGCAATCTTGCCCGCTGGCTGAAAAAAGAGGGCGACACAATCAAGCCGGGCGATGTGCTCGCCGAGATCGAGACCGACAAGGCGACCATGGAAGTCGAAGCAATCGAAGAAGGCGTGCTCGCCAAGATCGTCGTGCCCGAGGGGACCGCGGATGTGCCGGTCAACGATGTCATTGGGTTGATCGCGGGCGAGGGAGAGGACGCGACGTCGGTCGCAAAAAGGAATGTGCCCGCCAAGGAAAAAACTCCGGACGTGCCAACCGCCACTTCGGCCGCCGCCGCAGCTCTCAATGGAGACAGTGGCCCACGCTTTTTCGCCTCGCCGTTAGCGCGCCGGATCGCCAAGGAATCCGGGCTCGACCTTGCATCGATCACAGGCACTGGTCCGCGCGGCCGCATCATTGAGCGCGATGTCAAGGCGGCGTTAGCGCACGCCCTCGAACCGGTTCCAGCGCAAGACACCAAGGCGCCGTTCCCTCCCATGCCTGCGCCGCCGGATGAACTCATCAAGAAAACTCTCGTACCAGGCTTCTTCGAAGAAATCTCGCATGATTCGATGCGCAAGACCATCGCGCGCAGGCTTGTCGAGGCGAGCCGGACGATTCCGCACTTCTATCTTACCGCCGATTGCAACCTCGACGCTCTGATGGCCTTGCGCGAAGCGATCAATGCCGCCGCGCCCAAGGACAAGGAGGGCAAGCCTGCTTATAAAATTTCGGTCAACGATTTCATCATCAAGGCGATGGCGATGGCGCTGATCCGTGTTCCCGATGCCAATGCGGCCTGGACCGAGACCGCCATGCTGAAACACAAGCACGCCGACATCGGCGTCGCGGTGGCGATCCCCGGCGGTCTGATCACGCCGATTGTCCGCGCCGCCGAGACCAAAAGCCTGTCCGTGATATCGAACGAGATGAAGGATTTTTCAGCCCGCGCCCGCGCCCGCAAGCTGATGCCCGAGGAATATCAGGGCGGCTCTACTTCGGTATCGAACCTCGGCATGTTCGGGATAAAAAGTTTTTCCGCCATCATCAATCCGCCGCAAGCGACAGTCCTCGCGGTTGGCGCCGCGGAGCACCGCATCATCGTGAAGGAGGGTACCCCCGCTGTCGCAACCTTGATGAGCGTGACGCTTTCCTGCGATCACCGCGCGGTCGATGGCGTTCTGGGCGCTAACCTTCTCGCGGCATTCAAGGATCTGATCGAGAAACCGGCGGGGATGCTGGCGTGAAGAAAGAGCCAGTATTTCCTCTCCCCCTTGTGGGGAGGGGTTACGGGTGGGGGCTATGAAAGATGCCAAGCTCAGCCGAAAGTGCATCACGCCGCGCCAAGCGGCATTCGCGAAGGCCATGCGCCTCAACATGACTATCCCCGAACGCAAGCTCTGGAAAGCCTTGCGCTGGCGCGTCCCGCTCGCGGGAACCCATTTCCGGCGCCAGGTTTCAATCGGACCTTACATCGCAGATTTTTGCTCCTACGGCGCAAACCTCATCGTCGAGGTAGATGGGAATCAGCATGGAACTGACGGCGCTCGCGAGCAGGATGCTGTCCGCACGGCATTTATGCAAACGCAAGGGTATCGCGTGCTACGCTTCTCAAATCAAGACGTGATGTTGCATATCGATATGGTGCTTGACACGATCGCGGCCTCGCTCGCCCCCACCCCTTTCCCCTCCCCGCGAGGGGGAGGGGAAACCAAAGGCAACCATGGCTGAGCCTTACGACATTCTCATTATCGGCGGCGGGCCGGGCGGCTATGTCGCGGCGATCCGTGCGGCGCAGCTCGGCTTCAGGACAGCCGTCGTCGAGCGCGAGCATCTCGGCGGCATCTGTCTCAACTGGGGCTGCATTCCCACCAAGGCCTTGCTGCGCTCGGCGGAGATTTTTCACTATCTCAACCATGCCAAGGATTATGGCCTTAAGATTGAAGGCAAGATCGGTTTTGACCCCGCCGCCGTCGTGAAAAGGTCGCGCGCGGTTTCGGCGCAATTGAACAATGGCGTCGGCTTTCTGCTCAAAAAGAACAAGGTAGACGTCATCTGGGGCGAGGCGACGATCGCAAGACCCAGCGAGGTGTCGGTCGCCACGCCGCAAAAGCCCGCGATGCAACCGCCGAACCCGATCCCCAAGGGTGTTTTGGGCGCGGGCACCTACACGGCCAAAAATATCATTATCGCGACCGGCGCGAGGCCGCGCGTCATACCGGGCATCGAGCCGGACGGAAAACTTATCTGGACCTATTTTGAGGCCATGGTGCCCAAAGAATTTCCAACCTCCCTTATCGTCATGGGTTCGGGCGCGATCGGGATCGAATTCGCCTCCTTCTATCGCACCATGGGCACAAAAGTGACCGTCGTCGAAATCTTGGCCCAAATTCTTCCCGCCGAGGACGCGGAAATCGCCGCGCATGCCCGCAAGCGCTTTGCAAAGCAGGGCATCGAGATTTTGACCTCGGCCAAGGTGACGATGGTCGAGAGAAAGCGGGATAGCGTTGTTGCCGCGATCGAAGACGACAAGGGTGCGGCGCAGGCGTTGGAAGCCGAACGGATGATTTCCGCGGTCGGCGTTACCGGCAATGTCGAGAGCCTAGGGCTTGAGTCGCTAGGCGTGAAGATTGAGCGGGGAATTATCAAAGCCGATGGATTCGGACGAACTAATTTGCCGGGGATTTATGCGATCGGCGATGTCGCCGGCCCGCCCATGCTCGCGCATAAGGCCGAGCATGAAGGGGTAATTTGCGTCGAGGCGATCAAGGGTCTCGATCCGCAGCCCTTGGACAAGACGATGATACCGGGTTGCACCTATAGCAATCCGCAGATCGCTTCCGTCGGTCTTACCGAGGAAAGAGCTAGAGAGCTGGGTATTGAAGTCAGGATCGGCCGCTTTCCCTTCATCGGCAACGGCAAGGCGATCGCGCTCGGCGAACCCGAGGGACTCGTAAAAACCATTTTTGACGCCGAAACCGGAAAACTTCTTGGTGCCCATATGGCCGGGGCGGAAGTCACCGAACTCATCCAAGGCTTTGTCATAGCCATGAACTGCGAGACCACCGAGGCAGAACTTATAAATTCAATTTTTCCGCATCCGACCCTGTCGGAAATGATGCACGAGAGCGTTCTTGACGCCTATGGAAGGGTAATCCATTCGTGAATCAATGACGCAATATTGGGTTTCGCTTTCTGAGATAATCTGGAACATCGGGCTAGTTATTGCAGGCTCGGTCGGCTTGACCGAAGACCCCTCCGGCCTGACAAAATCCCTCCGCGTGCCGTTTCGCGCCGCTCCCAGGCGCGGTCCCTCGCCAAAAAGGGCGAAGCCCGTCTCAGGGATGTTCAAAGTCCTGTCGCGCTGGAATGGCCTGCCCGGTCCAGTGACGGAGGGCCGTTTGAGCTTCGTGGCACGTGGCTTACTCGACCGGAAAATTCCTGAGGCGCTTTGTTTGGCCGCGCCGAACCTTCGTTTCGATGCGGCGTTCGCGGGCCGCGAGGCCCGGACGGGTTTTCACCCGAAATTCCGGCTTTTCCGCCGCGGCCGCGATCAAGCGTAGCAATCGTTCGCATGCGTCCTGGCGGTTCCGCTCCTGCGAACGGTGCGTCCGCGCGAAGATCACCAGCACACCGTCCTTGGTGAGCCTTGTGCCCGCGAGCCGCTCAAGCCGCCGTTTCACCGCTTCGTCGAGAGAGGGCGAATGGGTAACGTCGAAGCGCAATTGCACGGCGGTCTCGACCTTGTTGACATTCTGCCCGCCGGGACCGCCCGCGCGTGCAAAGGAAAAGGCGAGTTCGGACTGATCGATCACGATCTCCGGCGTTACTTCAATTGTCGGCATGACCTTCGCCTCGTTGCACGGCGTGGTTTCAAATCCATTAACCGCGATGCTTTAGCGCCGATTAAGAAATTGCGCGCATGTCTTGCCAATGGCGCGTCGCGTTCTGCCATTTGCCATTGCCGGGGCATTGATGTTGGCGCTGGCCGGCTGCTCGAATTACGAGAGGCCGCGCCGGCCGGCTTGGCGCGGCGAGGCGGAAGCCGCCTGTCTTGCGCAAAAACTCATCCATGTCTCGGCCTATGTTCAGCCGGCCCGCGAAATCGACGGCCCTGGTATTTGCGGCCT
The DNA here is from genome assembly GCA_002890675.1 of Candidatus Methylaffinis lahnbergensis. GTDB lineage: Bacteria > Pseudomonadota > Alphaproteobacteria > Rhizobiales > Beijerinckiaceae > Methylocapsa > Methylocapsa lahnbergensis. Next base: position 30,970 of record PEFW01000008.1, on the reverse strand, counting down.
GACCCGGCCCTTCAAGGTGAGCGCGTTGCTAGATGGCGCGGTGCGCTTCAATTCGGTCTATACGCTCGACTGCCCGATGATCGCCGCGCTCAATGCGTGGGTCGGCGAGATCGTGCAGCCGGCCGCGCGGGCACGTTTCGGTCAGGAGGTGGCGGAAATCGATTCGATGGGCGCCTACAGCTGCCGGACGATGAACAATCAGCCGGGCGGACGCATTTCCGAACATGCTTTTGGCAATGCCTTTGACATTGGCGGTTTTCGTCTCGCGGACGGGCGCGAGATTTCGATCGTCCGCGATTGGACACGGGGCGACGATCAAACGCGGGCTTTCCTGCAAGACGTCCATGCCGGCGCTTGCGGTCAATTCACCACGGTGCTTGGCCCCGGCGCCAATATCTTTCACTATAATCATATTCATGTCGATCTCGCGCTGCATGGCAATACCTCGGCCGGCCCGCGGCGGATCTGCCGGCCTCTACTTTGGCCGAGCACGACTCCCGAGCCGCCACGCGACGGACTGCCCAATCCGCCGGAAATCGACGAGGATGTCGATATTGCTCAGGCGGGACACCCCCCCGGCGACACGCTAGCGTTGCACATGGGACCTGGCCCGGCGCCACCCGCGCGCATACCCGACGCCTATTTCGCCGCCGCCGCGCGCGTGCCCTCCGCGCGCGCCTATGCGCCGGTCCCGCCGGAGCCGGGGCACGGGTCGTTGCGCGAAGACGGCGCCTTCGTTCCCGAGGGCCAGCCATCCGACTGGGACCTGCCTTCCGCGATTCCGCCGCGTTAGAGCACTTGCCCTTCCGCATACATCAGACGTGAGCGCTCGGGCTTGACTAATTCATAACTATCCAGGTGAAATACGTAGTTGACACCACAACCAACAAGTGCTAGTGTTTGGCCATAGGAGATTTTAGATGGCCAAGAACGCATTTGCCGCCGCCCACTTCCACGACGAAACCGCCGCCAGGGTATGGTTCGAATCCGCCCGGTGGCCAGATGGGCCGATCTGCCCTCACTGTAAGAGTGCCAAGCATTACGCGACCAAGAAGGCTGGCCGATATCGCTGTGGCAACAATGATTGCCGTAAGGATTTTACAGTCATGACCGGCTCAGTGATGGAGCGCAGCCATGCCAAGCTGACACAGTGGGCCGCAGCCTTCCATTTGGGTGCATCAAGCAAAAAGGGCTTCTCCGCTCACCAGCTCCACCGCGAACTTGGCTGTCAGTACAACACTGCTTGGTTTTTGCATCATCGCGTTATGGAAGCGATGCGCCGGGGCGGTCTTGATCTTCTCTACATGGGCGGAGAAGGCAAGATCGTCGAGGCCGACGAAACCTATTACGGGAACATACCAGAAGCGAAGCGTCCTAAGCTCACTACATTGGGACAGCCGTTTTCTAAAAGCCCACACTATGCTATCGGCCGCAAGCGCGCAGTGATTTCACTTGTCGAGCGCGGCGGCGAAGTTCGCTCATTTAGTGTCCCTAGCGCTCATGCTGATATCGTGGTCGATATTGTTCGCAGAAACATCGATCGTGAGAGCCGCCTCCATACCGATGAAAGCAAGCTATACAAGAAGATCGGCAACGAGTTCACGGCGCACGAAACCGTCAATCACGCCAGGAAGGAATATGCCCGCGGTGACGTAACCACCAATACCGTTGAGAGCTATTTCGCCATTTTCAAGCGCGGCATGCGCGGTGTGTATCAGCACTGCAGCGAAAAGCATCTTCATCGCTATCTGGCGGAATTTGATTTCCGCTACAACTATCGCGCCTCGCTTGGGTACAATGATACAGACCGCACCATTGCTGCGGTAAAAGGCGGAGACGGCAAGCGGCTAACATATCATCAACCTTGTCCAGCCGGACTTTAAGTTTCAGGCTGCGCGTTTCTTACGTTGGCGCCGGAAGCGATACGGGCTTTAGGAGCGCGAGACTCGCCGTTCTTTTTTGGGATGCGCTTTAGTTGTGTGGGAGGACCGCTGAAGGCGCCTTGCAGCGTTTTTTCCAGTCGATGCTTTGTTTCCTTAGACCCAAATTGGTCGTCGTCCATGACTCGACTCTTTCTTGGAGATTTGAATAATGTAATTCTTTCCTTGGAGCGGTTCTGTGTCATCAAACGAGAAGCCATCGTGGTTGCCAAAACCGGGTGTTGCTTTTCAAATTGAGCCTATCACCCATAAATCGCTTAAGCCATATGCAACAGCGATTGGAGAAGCGGCACTCGCCTGGAATGCCCTCCAGGATGAAATGGCAGCTATGTTTTGGATGCTTTTAGGCCAAGATAAGGGCCGCGAAGCTCTAGCCGTCTGGAATGTCGTCGAAAATGATCGTTTGCAGAGAAAAATGCTCTGCGAATTAGCCAGAATTACTTTGCTAGAAAAAGAAGAATGCGACGCAAAACAGAAGCAAAAAATGGACGATGTAAAATGGCTATTAACAGAAGCAAACAAGCTTTCAGATAGCCGCAACGATATTCTTCATTCGCCTTTACTGTCACTTACAGATATAGCTGATGAGAAATCAAGCTCAGTATCACCGCTAACCATTAATAGGAATCCTCGCGCCATCAAGCTTTCGAAAAAAGACTTGATGTCTGAAATTCATTGGTGTCGCGATACGGCTACAGTTCTACTAACATATTGTCAGAGTTTGAAATTCCGCGTGATTTACGGTGCTGATCCATGGCCCGCCAGACCGCAATTGCCAAATCGCGGGCAGAAAAATCTGGACCCAAGTCAGGTACTCGCAACTCTTCCCAAATAGCTTCCTCTCCCGCCTCGATCATCTCAGGCGTGATCTCAATCTCTGCATCGGGCGCGCCAGCAGCCTGATCCAACGGTGGTTCAGGCTGCGGCCCTATACTAGCATTAGCGGTTGTGGTGTCAACTACGTATTTCACCTATCCAGTTATGAATCCGACATGCCAGCCGCACCGGACGATTTTTTCAAGACACTCGCTGACCCGACCCGCCGGGCGATCTTCGAGCGGCTGAGCCGCGACGGCGAACAGACCGTGCGGGTGCTGACCGACCACTCGGGCGTCTCGCAGCCTGCGGTATCCAAGCACCTAGGCGTCCTCAAGCTTGCCGGCCTGGTGCGCGACCGGCGCGAGGGACGCCAGACCCACTACAGCGCCGAGCCGCAAGGCTTGGCGCCCCTGATCGACTGGATGAGCCTCTACGGCGCCTTCTGGCGCGACCGATTCGATCGCCTCGAAACCCTGTTGAATAGGACGGACCAATGACCAAACCCGCCGCCGCCACGCGTTCTCTCGTCGTCGAACGGGAAATACCGCATCCGCCGGAGAAGATCTGGCGCGCCCTCACGCATGGCCCGCTGATCGAGGAGTGGCTGATGAAGAACGACTTCCAGCCGGTCGTGGGCCATAGGTTCAACTTCCGCGCCACGCCCATGCCGCATTGGAACGGCGTGACCGACTGCCAAGTCTTGGTCATCGAATCCAATGAACGGCTCTCCTATAGCTGGAACGCTTCGGGCGAAGAGGCGGCGAAGGGACTGAAGACCGTCGTCGCTTGGACGCTGACGCCAGTGAAGGGCGGCGTTCTTGTGCGCATGGAGCAGTCGGGCTTCCGGCCCGAAGACGAGGCCGGCTACCAGGGCGCGAGCTACGGCTGGCAGCGGTTCGTCGGCGGCCTGGAACGGGTGGCCGCAGGACTGGACTAAGAATGCAGCTTGCGCTCAGGCAATAGAGATGGCGGCGTTTGGCCTCCCGTCAATAAAGCTGCTATATTGGCGGCCTGTTGCACCCCGAGTGTCCGCGGCGCTGCACCGGCACCCGCGGCCGGCCGCATGCGAGGGAGGGAGCCATGCCACAAGGCTATTTCGACGAAACCAAGGCGACCGCGCGGCTGCCAAACCTCGACATCGAGATTTTTCATAGCCGTTCGCCCGAAGGCGATGCCGAACGCATTACAGTCAGCCTGCAAGCGGCGCCCTCCTTCGAGGCATTTGGCCGTTTCCTGGAGGCCACAAATCCGTTTCTATTCTGGATGCGCTTCGCTCAGACGGCTTGGGCGCCCTGGCTTGGCTCCGGCCCCGCCAGTCTGCCGCCGGGAAATGTCACCCGTGTTCGGGCACCTCCGCAAAGCGCCGGACCTAATGCTACGCCAGATCGTGCGGGCGCCGGTGGGCTGCGGCCGGCGACGTAGGGCACAACTTTGCCCGCATTCGCTGGTCTGACGGCGACGCGCCCTCTGCTGGCGCAGAAACTATGCCCGCATGTCGGTGCCGGCGAGGCCGATCGCAATCCCTTGCCGCCTAGCGATCTCGAGCTTGACCGCGGTCCAATGGCGCGCCGAGCGCGCGCCATCGATGCAGCTGCCCCGGACCCGTTCGCGCGCCTCGAAATAGGCGGACTCGTTGAACCTTTCGATGAGGCGGCGGGCGTCGGCCGCGATTGCCGCTTTCCATTCGGCGCGGCGCCGGAGCAATCCAAGGAACATAGCTAACCTCTACTCAACCAATGAGAGCACAATATGTAATCATATGGGGAACAAATCAAGCACAAACTACAAAAACGCGCGAGATTTTTAGCGGGACCGGCAAAAATTGTTTGCGACGGTGATTCGCCTTGAACTGGACAATGCCTTTTAGCCCGCGAATGACAAAAAAGGATTAAGGCGAGACGGTTTTTCCGGTGCAAAACGCACGCTGGCGGAAGCCGGGAACCGCTTAGGAGCCAGGAGACCGGGCGTTCAAATTTGTTCGAGTTCGATCAGGGTTCCCGCAAAATCCTTCGGGCTCAAAAAAAGGACTGGCTTGCCATGTGCCCCGGTTTTTGGGTGTCCATCGCCGAGGACGCGCGCGCCTGCCCGTTTCAGTTGCTCGCGCGACGCAAAAATGTCGGCGACCTCGAAACAGAGATGATGAATAGCCCCGCCAGGATTTTCAGCCAGGAATTTGGCTACGGGCGAATGCTCGCCGAGCGGTTCGATCAGCTCGATTTTGGTGTTTTCGAGCTCGACGAAAGCCACTGTCACGCCATGTCCCGGCAAAGCCAAGGGCCCGCTCACCCTGGCGCCCAGCGCGTCGCGAAAAACGGCGCTCGCGGCCGCGAGATCTTGGACCGCGATGGCGACATGATTCAATCGCCCGATCACGCGAATTGCTCCCGCACGCGATCACACCTCGACGACCAGAACATGGACCGCGGGCCGCTTGCCCCATGCCCCCGCGATGGCGTTGCGCACCGCTTTTTCGATCGCGGTGGAGACGATATCCGCGTCGCGCCGCTTTTGCCGGGGCAATTGATCGAAGGTCTGAAACAGCGCGTCGTCGACGATCGCGTCGATCGCGACGCCGTCGCGGGCGCGCGCCGGTATCCCTGCCGTCAGGACATCAGGCACCCCGGCGAGATCGCCCTGTCTGGTGACTGCCAAGGCAATCGTGACGATCCCGGAAACCGCGAGTCTCTGGCGTGTTTTCAGGGCTTCATCGCCAAAAGGAACGAGGCTATTGCCGTCCTTGCACATGCGCCCGCTTGGCGCCTCGCCGACGATCCCAGGGGGTCCTGGCGCAAGCAATACAATGTCTCCGTTGCGCGCCGAGATGACATGCTGCGTGCCCTGCAATTTGGCGAAAGCCGCATGTTCGGCGAGATGAATGTCCTCGCCATGCGCGGGAATCGCGATTTGGGGTCTGGTCCAGGCGTAGAGCTGTGCGACCTCGCCGCGGCGCGGATGACCCGAGGCGTGGACGAGCGCGGTACGATCGGTGACGACTTCGACGCCTGATGCTACGAGATTGTTGATAATTCGGCCGACCTCCCTTTCATTGCCGGGAATGGTTCGCGAGGAAAAAATCACGCTGTCGCCGGGGTTGAGCGAAACGACCGGGTGGTCGCCCTCCGCGATGCGCGCGATCGCGGCGCGGCTCTCGCCCTGGCTTCCGGTTGCCAGCACGACCAGTTTGTCGAGCGGCATGTGGGCAAATGCATCCTGGGAAAAAAAATCCGGCATGCCGTCGAGGTAGCCGCATTCCCGCGCGACGGCGACTACCCGCTCCATCGCGCGGCCGACCAGCACGACCGTCCGTTTTGCCGCCATGGCGGCCTCGGCGACGGCGCGAATGCGCGCCACATTGGAAGCGAAAGTGGTAACCACGACGCGGCCCGAAGCGTTGCCGACGATGTCGCGCAAGGTCTTGCCGACGTCGGCTTCCGAGGGGCTCACGCCCTCGCGCAAAATATTGGTCGAATCGGAGACTAGAGCCAAAACCCCCTCGGCGCCGATCGCGGCAAGACGTTTTGCGTCGGTTGGTTTGCCTATTCCCGGCGCGGCATCGATTTTCCAATCGCCGGAATGAAGGATCGTGCCAAGCTTTGTGCGGATGGCGAGCGCCGAGCTTTCCGGGATCGAATGCGCCACGGCGATAAATTCAACATCAAAAGGCCCGATCGCGGTGGCCGTTCCTTGTGCGACGACGATGATTTGAACATCCGGGGCGCCGGGCTCGGCGAGGCGCTTAGCTTCGAGAAGCGCGGTGGCGAACCGCGTCGCATAGACGGGGCAGCCAAGCCGCGGCCATAGGTCAGCGACCGCGCCGATGTGATCCTCATGCCCATGGGTGATCACGAGACCGACCAAATCAGCCCGCATCTTTTCGATGAAGCTTATGTCCGGGATGACGAGGTCTATCCCCGGGAGATCGGGGCCAGCGAAAGTCACCCCGCAATCGACCATCAGCCATTTCAAGTGTCCCCTGCGGCCAAAGCCGTAAAGCGCGAGGTTCATGCCGATTTCGCCCACGCCTCCTAGAGGCACAAAGACGAGCTCGTCATTACCTTCGTTCATTTGCACGAGCCTTTCCTCGACCTTAACGGCACGATCCAGCGAGCACCAACCGGTTCGTGAAAAAATACAAAGAACGTGTCAGGGTGCATCGCGCGGCCTGAATGCGCTCTTTGCTATCCCCGGCCGTGGCAGAGCTACCTCGTCACGGCGAAAAGAAAACGTCGCCCGCCTCGATCGCAACCTGACCAGACGCCTGTTCGAGAATGAGCCGTCCGGTCGCATCGATCGTTTGAAATGTGCCCTCGATTGTTTGCGAGGGCCGCGCCACGCCGATCCAAGCGCCAAGACCGACGGCAAGCGAGAGCCATTCGACGCGGATCGCTTCGAAACCGGCGCCCGCAGCCCAAACATCGAGCCAATGCGTCATCGTCGCGGAAAGCCGCGCGAACACTCTTGCGGGCCCGACCGGCTGGCCAGCGATCGCCGAGAGATTGGTTGCTTGGTAAGGCGTATTTTCTGGATGCGAATGGCAGTTCACGCCGACACCGGCGACACACGCGAAGCGGCCATCGGGGAAATTCGCACTCTCCAACAATATTCCGCAAAGCTTGGCGCCGTCATGGAGAACATCATTCGGCCATTTGATCGTAACACGCCGATCCCCGCAAAGAATTTCGCGCAGCGCATGGGCAGCCGCGACGCCGGCGACAAAGCCGAGTTCCGCGGCCCTGTGCGGCGGCGCCGGATCGATCAGGAGCAGGCTCGCATGAAGATTGCCCCTTGGCGACGACCAGGGGCGGCCATTGCGCCCCCGGCCCCTGGTCTGGGTATCGGCGATCACCCACAGCCGCCCCGCATCCCCGGACCGACCGCGCGCCAAGCCCTCGTCGTTGGTCGAGGCGAGCTGGTCATAACGGACCAGACGGAACGCATTATCTTTGGCCGCTCCGGCGAGACGATACAGGACAAAACCACCATTGGCTGCAAGTTCAAAACAGCGACCTCGCCGCCGCCATGGTGGCGTCGATGAAGAGGCCAGGATAGGCGAACAAGAAAACCACCAGAATGCCACTCACCGCAAGCACGATACGCGGCGCGGGCGCGGGCCTATCGAATGCGGGGGCTGGTTCGTCAAAATACATGACCTTGACGACCCGGAGATAATAAAACGCCGCGACCACGCTCGACAAAACGCCAATGACCGCAAGCGGGTAAAGCCCGGACTGAATCGCCGCGTTGAAAACATACCATTTGGCGAAAAAGCCGGCGAGCGGGGGAACCCCAGCCAGGGAAAACATCATCATCGCGAAAAAGAACGCCATCACCCCGTCGGTCCGGGCGAGTCCGGAAAGATCGGAGATATTTTCGACGCCCGCACCGTTTACCCGCATCGACAGGATTCCCGCGAAGGTGCCAAGTGTCATGACGAGATAAATCGCCATATAGGCGAGCACGCCGGCGACGCCGGCTTCTCCCCCCGCGGCGAGACCGACGAGGGCGAAGCCGACGTGGCCGATCGTGGAATAGGCCATCAGGCGCTTGATGTTGGCCTGGCCGATCGCGGCGAAGGAGCCGAGCACCATCGAAAGGATGGAAAGAAATATCACGATCTGCCGCCATTGCGGGGCAATCCCCGGAAACGCGGTCAGGATTACTCTGAGCGTAATAGCGACGGCGGCCATCTTCACCGCAGTGATAAAGAAAGCGGTCACCGGCGTCGGCGCGCCTTCGTACACATCCGGTGTCCACATGTGGAACGGCACGGCCGACATCTTGAATGCAAGCCCGACCATTAGGAACACAAGACCGAAGACGACGCCGAGAGAAGCCTTTCCGTTGATGGTTTCGGCGATGCCCGCGAAGGAAACGGTGCCGGCGAAACCGTAGAGCAAGGAAGCGCCATAAAGCAGCATCCCGGACGACAGCGCGCCGAGCACGAAATATTTGAGGCCGGCCTCGGACGCCCTGATATTGTCGCGATGGAACGCGGCGAGGACATAGAGGGCAAGCGACATCAATTCGAGCCCGAGATAAAGCGCGATGAGGCCAGCCGCGGAAATCAAGATCAACATCCCGAGCGTCGACAAAAGAATGAGGATCGGAAACTCGAATTTGTCGATTTTTTCGGCGGCCAGAAAATCCCGGCTCATGACCAAGGTGACGAGCGATCCGGCGAGCGTCAGCACCTTCATGAAGCGCCCGAACCCGTCGTTAATGAAGGCGCCATCGAAGACGATAGCATTCGTCTTGCCGCCGAGCAGGATGACCAAAATAGCGGCGCCGAGGAGACCGGCGGCGATCTCGGTTACAAGCCCATCCGATTCCTTGCCGCGGACAGCCCCGAGCAGCACAAGCACGAGAACTCCCGCCGCTAAAATGAGTTCAGGCAAGCAATGTGCGAGGGCGGCTGACAAATGCGACATTCTTGCAGCCTTTAGTGGAATGCCAGCGCGGCCGTCTTAGTCTCACCGAGGGCTGTGTCATAGCCTTTGATGAGGGTGCTTATAGCGGCCGCCGAGGCCTCCAACACCGGGGCCGGGTAAACGCCGAAGAAGATCGTCAGAGCGACAAGCGGCGCGAACAATGTGGCCTCGCGCCACGAGAAATCGCGGATCGCCGCGAGACTGGGCTTGTCGAGAACGTCGAATATGATGCGGCGATAAAGATAAAGCGCGTAGGCGGCCGACCAGATGAGGCCGGTGGTGGCCAGAAACGCGACCCAGCTGTTGATCCTGAACGTACCGAGCAACGTCAGGAACTCGCCGATAAAGCCCGAGGTGCCGGGCAGCCCGAGATTGGCGAGCGTGAAGATCATGAAAACCGCAGCATAGATCGGCATGCGGGCGACAAGACCGCCATAGGCCGCGATTTCGTGGGTATGCAGGCGGTCGTAGAGAACCCCCACGCAAAGAAACAGGGCGGCCGAGACGAGGCCATGCGAGACCATCTGAAACACGGCACCTTGAACGCCTTGCGGGGTCATGCTGAAGATGCCCATCGTCACCAAACCCATATGCGCCACGGAGGTATAGGCGATGAGCTTCTTCATGTCGTCCTGCACCAGGGCAACGAGCGAGGTATAGATGATCGCTATGACCGACAATGCAAAGACAAGCGGCGCGAAATAGGCGGAAGCCTCGGGGAACATTGGCAAGGAGAAGCGGATAAATCCATAGCCGCCGAACTTGAGGAGCACGCCGGCAAGTATCACGGATCCAGCTGTTGGGGCTTCGACATGCGCGTCGGGCAGCCAGGTGTGGACCGGCCACATCGGCGTCTTGACGGCGAGCGAGGCAAGGAATGCGAGCCACAGCCATTTCTGCATGGACGAAGGGAAGTGTGTATGCAGCAGAACAGTTATGTCGGTTGTTCGCGCCACGCCATACATCGCCATGATCGCAAGCAGCATCAGCACCGAACCGGCGAACGTATAAAGAAAGAATTTGAAACTCGCGTAGACCCGACGCTCGTGGCCCCAAATTCCGATGATGAGAAACATCGGGATGAGGGCACCCTCGAAGAAAAGATAGAAGAGCACGAGATCGAGGGCGCAGAAAACGCCAACCATCAAGGTTTCGAGAACAAGGAAGGTGACCATATATTCCTTGACGCGAGTTTGAATCGATTGCCACGACGCAAGAATGCAGATCGGCATCAAGAAAGTGGTCAGCAAGACGAACGGAAACGATATTCCGTCAACGCCCATCTTGTAGACCAGGCCGTGTCCGAACCAGCCTTTCTCCTCAACGAATTGAAAAGCGGAGGAAGAGGGATCAAACCTTGCGTAGGCATAAAGGGACAACAGAAAAACGATTAGAGTGGTGCTGAGCGCCGCGCGGCGGGCGTTTTCCAATGTGGCTTCGTCGTTGCCGCGCAGGGCGAGGATAAAGCCCGCGCCGGCAAGCGGCAAAAAGACGATGCAGGACAAAATGCCGAAGCCAAACATCAGCGCACCCCCTCAGCGATATACCAGGTCATAGCGAGAGCGAGACCGAAGAGCATGGCGAAGGCGTAATGGTAGATGTACCCGCTTTCCAGCCTGACGGCGCGTGCCGTCACATCGACGACGCGCGCGGCCACGCCATCAGGGCCGAGGCCGTCGATAATCGCGCCATCGCCGCCTTTCCAGAAGAGTCGGCCAAGCCGAAACGCCGGGCGCACGAAAATAAAGTCGTAGAGTTCGTCAAAATACCATTTGTTGAGAAGAAACTCATAGACAGGCCGGAAGATCCGCGCCAGCCAAGCGGGAATCGACGGGACCAGAACGTAGAATAACACCGCGACCAAAAACCCGAAGACCATCAACAATGTGGGAAGCTCCTTGGCGAAAGTTGGAATGTCTTCCCGGGCTTCGAGAAGCTGTTTGTAGGGTCCAAGAAACAGCGCCCCTTTCCAAAATTCGCCGGCGTCCTCGCCGATGAAATCATGCGAGAAGACGACACCCGCGAACAAGGCGCCCACGGACAGGACGCCCAAGGGAATGAGCATGGAAAGGGGGGATTCATGCGGATCGAACGCATGCCTCGGGTGACCATTTGCGTCGTGGTCATGCGCGGCGGGATCGTGCCCCGATCCGTGTCCGGCGGTGGCCCAGCGCGGCGCGCCAAAAAACGTCAGAAAGACCAGCCGCCACGAATAGAAGGAGGTGAGACCGGCGGCGGCTGTTGTCAGCAGATAACCGTAGAAGGCACCGGTTCGATCTGATGCAAAGTTGGCCTCGATGATCGCATCCTTGGAATAATAACCGGAGGTGAAAGGAAAGGCCGTGATCGCCAAGGTGCCGATCGTCATCGCGGCGAAAGTGAAGGGAATCTTCTTCCAGAGCCCCCCCATGTTGCGCATGTCCTGGTCGTGATGCATCGCCGTGATCACCGACCCAGCGCTCAGGAATAACAGCGCTTTGAAAAAACCGTGCGTGAACAGATGGAAGATGCCGAGCGAATAGCCGCCAACGCCAAGACCGGCGAACATGTAGCCGAGCTGGGAGCAGGTCGAATAGGCGATGACCTTCTTGATGTCGGGTTGGACGAGGGCAATCGTTGCCGCGAAAAACGCCGTCGTCGCCCCGATGATCGTAACGAAAGAGAGCGCCGCCGGCGCTTGTTCGAAAAGCGGCGAGAGCCGCGCGACCATGAAGACACCCGCGGTCACCATGGTTGCCGCGTGAATGAGGGCCGACACCGGAGTCGGCCCCTCCATCGCATCGGGCAGCCAGGTATGCAGCAGGAATTGGGCCGATTTGCCCATCGCGCCCATGAAAAGGAGCAGGCAGGTGATTGTCATCGCGTCCATGTCGAGACCGAAGACATGGACCGTCTTATTGGCGAGGCCTGGCGCCGCCGCGAAGATCTGATCGAAGCCAACCGAATTGGTCAGGGTAAAAACGAGAAAAATGCCGAGCGCGAACCCGAAATCGCCAACGCGATTGACCACGAAAGCCTTGATCGCGGCGGCATTGGCGGAAGGTTTTTCGTACCAGAAGCCGACCAAAAGATAGGACATGAGGCCGACCCCCTCCCAGCCGAAAAACATCTGAACCAGATTGTCCGCCGTCACCAGCATGAGCATGGTGAAGGTGAATAGCGAGAGATAGGCGAAAAAGCGCGGCCGCGAGGGGTCGTCACGCATATAGCCGATCGAATAGAGATGCGTGAGCGACGACACCGTGCCGACGACGACAAGCATCACCGCCGTCAATGTGTCGATCCTGAGCGACCAATCGACCTGCAACGCGCCCGAAGTGAACCAATTGCCGATTAGCGAAACAGTTGCCGGCGCCGTGCCGAGGGCGACTTGGATGAAAACGATCCAGGACAATAGCGCCGAGACAAACAAGAGGCTTGTGGTGACGATTTCGGAAGGGCGGGCACCGATCCGCCAGCCAAAAGGCCCAGCGATTAAAAAACCCAAAAGCGGGAGGAAGACTATCGCTGCATACATGTCCCGCTCAGCCCTTCATCATGTTGATGTCGTCGACCGCGATCGACCCGCGGTTGCGGTAATAGGCAACGAGGATGGCAAGTCCGATCGCCGCCTCTGCCGCCGCGACGGTCAGGATGAACAGCGCAAAAATCTGGCCGGTGAGATCGCTGAGAAAAGCCGAAAAGGCAACGAGATTGAGGTTGACCGAAAGCAAGATCAGCTCGACCGACATCAAGACCACGATGATGTTCTTGCGGTTCAAGATTACCCCGGCAACGCCGAGCGTGAACAGAATAGCCGCGACAATCAAGAACTGGGCGAGCGAGACCGTCATGATGGTTTCTCTCCGGTGCCGCCTGCGGGCAAGCTTGCAATGCCCGGCTTCAAATTCCTTGCCTCGAGGCAACCTTGCGGACCTCGACCGCCTCGGCCGGTGTCCGCGCGTTCTGGATTGCCACGTTCTGGCGTTTCACGCCGGCCTTGTGGCGCAAAGTCAACACGATGGCGCCGATCATGGCGGTCAACAGGATGAGCCCCGCTGCCTGGAACAGATAGACATATTGGGTGTAGAGCACCCGCCCGAGCGCCATGGTATTCGTCATGCCAGGGGGCATCGGCGTCGTGACATTGGCGATCGATACGGGCCCGATCGTCCAGGCGCCAACGACGAAAGCGACTTCGATCAGAACCACGAGACCAATGAGTCCCCCGGCCGGCAAATATTGCAAAAAACCTTGTTTCAATTCGGTGAAATCGACGTCGAGCATCATGACGACAAAGAGGAACAAGACCGCGACCGCACCGACATAGACGACGACCAGGATCATCGCCAGAAATTCCGCCCCAAGCAGCAGAAACAGTCCCGCCGCGTTGAAAAAGGCGAGGATCAGAAACAGCACCGCGTGCACCGGATTGCGCGCGGAAATCACCATGAAGGCGGCACCAATCATCATCGCCGAGAACAGATAAAAAAACCACGCCGCGATATTCATGGATTTACCCCGTTTGTCCTATTCCCAGGCAATTGAGGCAAAATTGCCCCTCTTTGCCGCTTCGATCGAGCGCTTACCGGTAAGGCGCATCGAGCGCGAGATTGCGCGCGATCTCACGCTCCCACCGGTCGCCGTTCGCCAACAGCCGGTCCTTGTCGTAATAGAGTTCCTCGCGAGTCTCGACGGCGAATTCCGCGTTTGGCCCCTCGACGATGGCGTCGACCGGGCACGCCTCCTGACAAAAGCCGCAGTAGATGCATTTCACCATGTCGATGTCGTAGCGCGTGGTGCGGCGGGTGCCGTCGTTACGGCGCGGCCCTGCTTCAATCGTGATCGCCTGGGCCGGGCAGATCGCCTCGCAGAGCTTGCAGGCGATACAGCGCTCCTCGCCGTTCGGATAGCGCCGCAGGGCATGTTCGCCGCGATAGCGGGGCGATTGCGGATTCTTCTCGTGCGGATAATTGAGCGTTGCCTTCGGTTTGAAGAAATAACGCATCGCGAGCACGAAAGCGCCTACGAATTCGGTCAAGAAAACCGCTTTGGCGGCCTGGTCGAGTTTCATTTTAGGTCGTCCTAATAGGCCCATGTCAATGCCCCATGCCCGCGCCCCAGCCGGTGAATTGGAGCACACCGGCAACGAGGACGACCATGCCGAGCGACATCGGCAGAAACACTTTCCAGCCAAGCCGCATCAGTTGATCGTAGCGGTATCTGGGCACGATAGCTTTCACCATGGATATCATGAAAAAAACCACGCAAACCTTCAAAATAAACCAGATCGGGCCGGGAACATCGGTGAACGGAGACAACGTGACCGGCGGCAGCCAGCCGCCGAGAAACAGAATCGTCGTCAACGCGCACATCGTGACGACCGCCACATATTCGGCGAGCATGAAGAGCATGTACGGGGTCGAGGAATATTCAACCATGAAACCGGCAACAAGCTCGGACTCGGCCTCGACGAGATCGAAGGGCGGGCGGTTCGTCTCGGCGAGCGCCGAAATGAAAAATATCACAAACATCGGGAACAGCGGCAGCCAGTACCAGCCAAAAAGCCCAAACCGCGTGTCCTGTGCCGCGACGATATCGCCGAGATTGAGCGAGCCGGCGCAGAGCAGCACGGTGATGAGGACAAACCCGATCGACACCTCATATGAAATCATTTGCGCCGCCGAACGCAGCGCCGAAAGAAACGGATATTTCGAGTTCGATGCCCAGCCTCCCATGATGATTCCATAGACGGTGAGCGAGGAGATCGCGAAAATATAGAGAATGCCGACGTTGAGATTGGCGATCGCCCAGCCCTCGCTCAACGGAATGACCGCCCAGGCCGATAGCGTGAGCATCCCCATGACGAAGGGCGCCAATAAAAAAACGCCTTTGTTGGCACCGTCGGGAATGACCGGTTCCTTGAAGACGAACTTCAGCATGTCGGCAAAGCTTTGCCAAAGCCCCCAAGGACCGACCACATTGGGGCCGCGACGCAATTGCGCCGCCGCCCAAATCTTGCGATCCGCGTAGAGGACATAAGCGATAAAGATCAAAAGCACGACGAGCAGCGCGACGCTTTTTGCGAGCGTGAGAGCCAAAGGCCCAGTCCAGGCGAAATCGGTCATCGGCTTTACTCCGCCGCCTCGCGCGCGAAACCCTCGGCGAGCGCGGAGCATTCCGCCATCACCTCGGAGGCGCGCGCGATCGGGTTGGTCAAATAGAAATCGGCAATTGTCGAAACGAAGGGCGCGCGCGTATGCGCGGCGCCGCTCGCGGCAAGTTGCGCGATATCGAAGCGATCGTTCGCGGTGATTTCGTCGAACTTCGCCAAATGCGGATGGACCGCATAAAGGCATGCACGCAAGGCTTTCAGCGAATCGAAGGGCAATTTGTGCCCGAGCACATCGGAAAGTGCGCGGAGAATCGCCCAATCCTCGCGCGCGTCGCCGGGCGGGAAATTGGCGCGATCGGCGAGCTGCACGCGGCCCTCCGTGTTGACATAGGTGCCGGATTTTTCGGTGTATGCCGCGCCCGGCAGGATGACGTCGGCGCGCGCCGCGCCCCGATCGCCATGCGTGCCTTGATAGACCACGAAAGCGCCCGGTTCCACCGCGATCTCATCGGCGCCCAGAAGAAACAGAACATCGAGCGCGCCGCTTTTCGCCAATGATCCCGCATCAAGCCCGCTCTGTCCTGGCACGAAGCCGAGGTCTAGGCCGCCCACGCGTGCGGCGGCCGTGTGCAGGATCGAAAAACCGTTCCACTTCTCTTTGACGACCCCGAGCGCGTGCGCGGCCGTGGCCGCGAGTGCAAGGATAGCGCGCCCATCCTCGCGCGCGAGGGCGCCTTGGCCGATCAGAAAAATCGGCTTTTGCATTATCGCCGGAGGGCGTTCCGCGACAGCGGCGAGCGTCTCCGGCCCAGCCCCAAGATAATTGTATTCGTAGGTGAGATCGGCCTTTTCGCCGATGACACCGATGGGAAAGCCGCCCCTCAGCCAGCGCTTGCGGATGCGCGCATTCAAGACCGGTGCTTCCTTGCGGGGATTTGAGCCGACGATCATCAGGCCATCCGCCTCGTCGATGCCGGCGATGGCGGGGTTGAAAATATAGCTTGCCCGGCCGAGACTAGGATCCAGTTTCGCGCCATCCTGCCGGCAATCGAGCGAGACGGCACCGAGGCTTTGCATCAGGAGCTTCAGCGCGAACGTCTCCTCGACAGCGCAAAGATCGCCAGCGATCGCGCCGATCCGCTCCGGCGGCGCCTGTCCGGTCTTGGCCGCGATCGCTTGAAAGGCCGCTTGCCAGGACGTTTCGCGCAATTTGCCGTTCTCGCGCACAAAGGGGCGATCGAGGCGTTTGGTCTTCAGACCATCGACAATCTCACGTGTCTTGTCGGAAATCCATTCCTCGTTCACGGAATCGTTGATGCGGGGCAGGATGCGCATCACCTCGCGTCCGCGCGTGTCGATGCGGATCGCCGAGCCAAGCGCGTCCATGACGTCGATCGACTCCGTCTTGACAAGTTCCCACGACCGCGCCTTGAAGGTGTAGGGCTTTGGCAACAGCGCGCCGACCGGGCAGAGATCGGCGATATTGCCTTGCAGTTCCGACCGCATCGCGGTCTCAAGATAGGTCGTGATCTCCATGTCCTCGCCGCGCCCGGTAGCGCCCATATCGCCGGTGCCCGCGACTTCCGCCGTAAATCTCACGCAGCGGGTGCAATGGATGCAGCGGTTCATCGAGGTGCGCACCAACGGCCCGATGTATTTGTCCTCCACGGCACGCTTATTTTCGATGTAGCGCGAAGAATGAAAGCCAAAGGCCATGGCTTGGTCCTGCAGATCGCACTCGCCACCCTGATCGCAAATCGGGCAATCGAGCGGGTGGTTGATGAGCAGAAATTCCATGACTCCTTCGCGGGCCTTTTTCACCATCAAAGATTTGGTGAGCACGACCGGCGGCTCGCCATTCGGGCCGGGGCGCAGATCCTTGACCGCCACGGCACAGGACGCCGAAGGCTTGGGCGGCCCGCCCTCCACCTCGACAAGGCACATCCGGCAATTGCCGGCGATCGACAGCCGCTCGTGAAAGCAAAACCGCGGAATTTCAGCACCTGCCTGCTCGCAGGCCTGCAAAAGCGTATATTCGGGCGGAACGTCGATTTCGATGCCGTCAACGATGAGTCTGTTCATGTCGTCACCTCAATGCGGCAGTTCGACGAGATCGAGACGCCGCTCGATCCGTTCCAATCGCGCTTCGACCCGATCGATGCGGCGGTTGACCCCCGCAATCGACAGTTCAACTTGAGCGATTCGTTCTTCGACCGCAGTCATCCGGATTTTCATGTCGCCAATATCCTCTATGACGTGATCGAGCTTCGTGTCGAGACGCCGCAAATCGCAAATATTCGAAGATGACGTTATCGGGCGCGTCCACCATCCGATTCCCTACTCCGCCGCGACGCCAAAGTCGCGCACCGGCTCCGGATGCGGATTGGCGGCATATTGGTCGATGCGTTGCTCGATCTCTTGACGGAAATGCCGGATGAGACCCTGCACCGGCCAAGCCGCCGCATCGCCAAACGCGCAGATCGTGTGGCCCTCGATTTGCGTCGTGACTTCGAGCAGCATGTCGATCTCGCGCCGTTGCGCGCGGCCTTCCGCCATACGGGACACGACACGCCAGAGCCAGCCCGTGCCTTCCCGGCAAGGCGTGCATTGGCCGCAGCTCTCGTGCTTATAGAAATAGCTAATCCGGGCGATCGCCCGCACGATGTCGGTCGACTTGTCCATCACGATGACGGCGGCCGTGCCGAGCCCGGATTTCAACTTCTGCAAGGTATCGAAATCCATCGCCGCGTCGATGATTTCGTGCGCTGGAACGCAAGGCACCGACGAGCCGCCGGGGATTACCGCTAGCAGATTGTCGAATCCGCCGCGAACCCCGCCGCAATGGCGCTCGATCAATTCGCGGAAAGGAATCGACATGGCCTCTTCCACGTTGCACGGCTTATTAACGTGGCCGGAGACGCAGAAAAGCTTGGTGCCCGAATTATTCTTCGCGCCAAAGCTTGCGAACCATGCCGCGCCGCGGCGGAGAATCGCCGGCGCAGCGGCAATCGATTCCACATTGTTGACGGTCGTCGGACAGCCATAAAGGCCCATGTTGGCGGGGAAAGGCGGCTTCAGTCGAGGCATGCCTTTCTTGCCTTCGAGCGATTCCAAAAGCGCGGTTTCCTCGCCGGCGATATAGGCGCCCGCGCCGCTATGAACATAAATATCGAAAGGCCAGCCGTGGACATTGTTCTTGCCGATAAGCTTGGCCGCATAAGCCTCGGCGATCGCAGCCTCCAAGCGCCGGCCTTCCAAAACATATTCGCCGCGAATGTAAATGTAGCAGACATGCGCCCGCATCGCGAAGCAAGCGAGGAAACAGCCCTCGATCAGAAGCTGCGGATCGTTGCGCATGATTTCCCGGTCCTTGCAGGTGCCAGGCTCCGATTCGTCGGCGTTGACGACGAGATAGGAGGGCCGCGCCGGATCCGGCTTCGGCATGAAGGACCATTTGAGGCCGGTCGGAAAACCGGCGCCGCCGCGCCCGCGCAGGCCCGAGGCCTTCATCTCGTTGATGATCCAGTCCTTGTCCTTGTCGATCAATTTCTTGGTGTTGTCCCACGCGCCGCGCGCACGCCCACCCTTGAGACGCCAGTCGCCGAAGCCGTAGAGATTGGTGAAGATGCGATCCTTGTCTTCAAGCATCTCTCTTGACCTTACGATTGGTTGAGATCGGGCGTGCTCAAGGGACCATTTCGGCCATCGACGCCATAGAGCGAGGTTAATGAAGTAAGCCCCCCTGCGGGTTCCGAAGTGACGCGCCCAGTTTGCGAACCGGTCTTTACGGGGCGGCCCGCGGCGAGATCGTCGAGCAATTTCTCGAAATTTTGCGGGGTCAGATCCTCGTAATAATCCTCGTTGATCTGGACCATCGGGGCATTGCAGCAAGCTCCCAGACATTCGACTTCTATCCAGGAGAACATGCCATCCGACGTAACTTTTCCTTGCTCGCCAATACGCCTAAGCAGAACTTCCTTGATCGCGTTGGAGCCGGCGAGCAGGCAAGGCGTCGTGCCGCACATCTGGACATAAAACCTTCCGACCGGCGCGAGATTGAACATCGTGTAGAAAGTAGCGATTTCGAGCGCCCGGATAAATGGCATGTCAAGCTTTTGCGCGACCTTCTCGATCGCGGGTTTCGGCAGCCAATAATCGTTTTGCTTTTGCGCGAGCCACAACAGCGGGATCACGGCGGAAGCCTCGCGGCCTTCCGGGTATTTCCGCAAGATTTCCTCGCACTTTGCCTCGTTTTCGCGAGTGAAGGCAAAGGCTTCCGGCTGGTTCTCGGCGAGACGGCGAACGGACATGGGTAGACACCTAATTGATCAAGAGAAGTTGTGAGCGGAAACAGCCATTAGTCATCACCTATTATTCCTTGAGAGCGGAGGGCGTCAGTTAAACGAAAACCAATATGACCATCTTGATCAAGTACAAGTTTCCCAGCCGCAAGCATCTCCCGCCTCTTGCTTTTATAACTCATTAGCTGGGTAAAAATGAACGTTGCAGCTGAGATTACTGCAGACAGCAGAATCGCAATATTGCGAACAGAATCAGAAGCGACGGTCTCAAAAACATTGCTCACCGGTCCACCTCTCCGAAGACGATATCGAGCGAACCCAAAATCGCACTCACATCGGCAAGCATCGATTTGCGGCAGAGAAAATCCATCGCGGCAAGGTGTGCGAAGGCCGGCGCCCTGATCTTGCAGCGATATGGCTTATTGGTGCCGTCCGAGACGAGATAAACGCCGAACTCTCCTTTCGGCGCCTCGACCGCGCAATAGACTTCGCCGGCCGGCACATGAAAGCCTTCCGTATAAAGCTTGAAGTGATGGATCAAAGCCTCCATCGAGCGCTTCATTTCCGCGCGGGAGGGCCGCACGACCTTGCCATCCTTCGCGGCGACCGGCCCCTTGCCATCCTGGGCGGAGAGCTTTTCGACGCATTGCTTCATGATTTTGACCGATTGGCGCATCTCTTCCATGCGAATGACTTGCCGGTCGTAATTGTCGCCGTGGCGGCCGACCGGAATATCGAATTCCATTTCTTCGTAGCATTCATAGGGCTGCGCCTTGCGCAGATCCCATGGCGCGCCAGAGCCGCGCACCATGACGCCGGAAAATCCCCGGCGCCAGCACTCCTCCAGGCTGACAACGCCGATATCGACATTGCGTTGTTTGAAGATGCGGTTCTCGATGAAGAGAGTCTGCAAATCGTCGCAGACTTTTAAGAAAGGATCGCACCAGGCGGCGATATCGTCTATCAACTGTTGGGGCACATCCATATGCACGCCGCCGGGCCGGAAATAATTGGCATGCAGGCGGGCGCCGGACGCGCGCTCGTAGAAGACCATGAGTTTCTCGCGTTCCTCGAAGCCCCACAATGGCGGCGTCAAGGCGCCGACGTCCATGGCCTGCGTCGTGATGCAAAGGAGATGCGAAAGAATCCGGCCGATTTCGCAAAACAAAACGCGTAGCAATTGGCCGCGCCGGGGAACTTCCATACCGAGCAATTTCTCGATGGCCAGGCAGAAGGCATGCTCCTGATTCATCGGCGCGACATAATCGAGCCGGTCGAAATAAGGTATGTTCTGCAAATAGGGGCGCGCCTCCATCAGTTTTTCGGTGCCGCGATGGAGGAGACCGATATGCGGGTCGACGCGCTCGACGACTTCGCCGTCGAGGTCAAGGACCAGCCGCAAGACGCCATGCGCGGCTGGATGCTGCGGGCCGAAATTGATCGTGAAATTACGAACTGGATTGTCGCTCATGTCAAATCAGTCTTGAGGCGTTCGTCATTGCGGGTTGCCCTTGGCCTTCTCGTCGCCAGGCAAGACATAGTCGATCGCGCCCTCCCACGGCGACAGGAAATCGAACGAGCGGAATTCCTGGGTGAGCTTAACCGGCTCATAGACGACCCGCTTCTGCTCGTCGTCGTAGCGAACCTCGACATAGCCGGTCATCGGGAAATCCTTGCGCAAGGGGTGGCCATCGAAGCCGTAATCGGTCAATAGGCGTCGCAAGTCTGGATGGCCCGCAAAAAGCACGCCAAAAAGATCATAGGCCTCGCGCTCGTACCAATTGGCGGCGGGATAAAGCCCGGTGAGCGAGGCGACTGGCGTGGCCTCGTCCGTCGCGACCTTGATACGGATGCGGCGGTTGTGCTTAGGGGAGAGAAGATGGGTGACGACATCGAAGCGCTTCTCGCGAACCGGATAATCGACGGCGGTGAGATCGATGAAGGACACGAAGAGACAGCTTGGATCGTCGCGGAGATAGGTCACTGTCTCAATCAACCGGCCGGGCTCGACCGTCAAGGTCAATTCACCATGGGCGGTCGAAATCCCGCTGATGGCGCCGGGCAGAGCCGCCGCTATGGCCTCGCCAAGTTGTTGCAGGCTGCCGTCCATCACGACTCGTTCCAGTACGTGTTTAAGATCCACTTCGCGTTTGATTAAGGCGCCGCGCGCGTATTGTTCCAACCCGTTTCTTGCCGAATGCCGGAATCCGATTTGTCCGGAAAAAGTCTTACCGCTCGATCGTCCCGGTACGGCGGATCTTCTTTTGGAGGAGCAATACGCCATAAAGGAGCGCTTCCGCCGAGGGCGGGCAGCCGGGGACGTAGATATCGACGGGCACGATCCGGTCGCAGCCGCGCACGACCGAGTAGGAATAGTGGTAATAGCCGCCGCCATTGGCGCAGGAGCCCATCGAGATCACATAACGCGGCTCTGGCATCTGATCGTAGACCTTGCGCAGGGCAGGAGCCATCTTATTGGTGAGTGTACCGGCGACGATCATCACGTCGGATTGACGCGGCGAGCCGCGCGGCGCGAACCCGAACCGCTCGACATCGTAGCGCGGCATCGAGACCTGCATCATTTCGATGGCGCAGCAGGCGAGTCCGAAGGTCATCCACATAAGCGAGCCGGTGCGCGCCCAGTTGATGAGATCGTCCGCCGTGGTGACGAGAAATCCCTTGTCGGCGAGGCGATCGTTGATCGAAAGAACATAAGGATCCGCCGCGCCTCGCGGCGTGGCGAATTGGGCCAAGTTCAATCCCATTCGAGCGCTCCCTTCCTCCATTCGTAGACGAAGCCGATGGTCAGAACGGCAAGGAAGACCATCATCGACCAGAAGCCGAAAGGCCCGGCTTCGCGGAAAGCCACCGCCCAGGGAAACAGAAACGCCACCTCGAGATCGAAAATGATGAAAAGCAGCGACACAAGATAAAAGCGCACGTCGAATTGCATGCGGGCGTCGTCGAAGGCGTTGAACCCGCATTCATAAGCGGAAAGCTTTTCCGGATCCGGCGCCTTGAAGGCGGCAAGGAAGGGGGCAAGCAACAAGGCGCCCGAAATTGCAGCGGCAACCGCCATGAAGACCGCGAGCGGGAAATATTGATCGAGAAGGTTCGGCATGAAGAAGCCCGGTCTTGATGGAGTGGGATCGCGGCACCCAGGAGGTAAGGGCCGTGGACCCCCGCTTCAAGGGATCCGTACCGCAGTGCAACCAACTGCGCAAGGGGAGTTTGAAATTAGCCGAAGCGGGACTCTTTTCCCCTCCGCCCTTTGTCGCTCGTTAAATACACTCAAAACACTGGCCGCGTAGCTAGCCGCGAAGCGAAGTCTCAACGGTCATTCTTCGTGACAATCGGGGCTGGGCCAGGATCCTGGCAAGGACGAAACGAGATCGCCGCCGTGCCATTCGATCCGTCCAGCGAGCTTCAGCCCGAGCAAGACCGTCCGCACCTCCCGCGCCGTCGCCTCCGACGCGCGGGCAAGCTCGTCAACCGAAACCGGCACCGGCCCCAAAAGCGCGATAAGGCGCCTCTCAATGTCTTCCCGGCCTTCCCGCGGCTGCCCGGGCGGTTTCACCACGGGCGCCGCCGTGGCACCGTCGCGCTTGTCTGGCGATGCGCCATCCTCCGGATTGGCGGGCGTCGGCCCAAAAGGTGCAGCGTCCACTTCGGGAAGATCGAGCTCGTCCCACAGCGGCTCATACCCCCGGCCTATGGAACCGGGCTCGAAAAAGCCGGTATCCGGTAGCTTACGCGCCAGGTTTTGCTCTACGAGCGCGTCAATGACGTCCTCCGCCCTGGTGCAGAGCGTGGCGCCGTCGCGCAACAGATCGTTGGCACCTTCCGCGCGCGGATCGAGCGGCGAGCCCGGTACGGCAAAGACCTCCCGCCCTTCTTCGGCGGCGAATTTCGCGGTGATGAGAGAGCCGGACCGGCGCGCCGCTTCGACGACGACGACCGCCCGGCAAAGACCCGCGACAATCCGGTTGCGGCGGGGAAAGTCGCGTCCCCGCGCTTCCCAGCCGAACGGCATTTCGCTGATCGCGGCGCCTTGTTCGAGGAGCCGCTCAAGCAGGGCTTCATGTTCGGCGGGATAGATATTCCCCAAACCGCCCGCGAGGACCGCGATCGTCCCGGTCTCGATTGCCGCCTGATGCGCCCGCGCGTCGATCCCGCGCGCGAGGCCGGAGACAATCACATGCCCGGCGCGGGCAATTCCGCGCGTAAGCTGCGATGTGAAGGCGAGCCCCGCCGCCGAGGCGTTGCGGGCGCCGACGATCGCGATTTTCGAGCGCCGCAGGCTCGAAAGATTGCCGCGCATTGCGATCAAGGGCGGGGCCGAGGCGGTGCGCCGCAGAAGTGCTGGATAATCCGGCTCGCCGATGCCAATAAAACGCACGCCCAACCGCTGCGCCGCCTCGATCTCCCGCTCGGTCTCCTCGCTCGTCGCGATGCGGATCTTCCGGCCCGGCTTGCCGCTCGCGATCAATGCCGGCAAGGCGGCAAGCGCCGCTCCCGCGCTCCCATGGCGGCTCAGCAGAACGTTAAATGTCCGGGGTCCGATATTTTCACAGCGGAGCAGCCGCAGCCAATCGAAACGCTCGCCGTCGTCGAGGGGGGCGAGCGTTTCCGGGGAAAGCTGGGTTTCATCCATCAATCTGTCCCGATCCGCGACTCCGAGCCCGCCACAAGCCGCGAAATATTGGCGCGATGTTTGACCCACAACAGAATCGCCATTAGCCCGAACACGAGCGCGGCGCCGGTCTGGCCCATGATCATAAGAACGATTGGAGTCAGCGCACTTGCGGTAAGCGCGGCGGCCGAGGAATAACGGGTGAGGAAGGCGACCGCGAGCCAGACGATGCCGAAGGCCAGCGCCGCCTGCCAGGCGGCGGCGAGTAGACAGCCGAGGAAGGTCGCGACCCCCTTGCCGCCTCTAAATTTCAGCCAGGCCGGAAATAAATGGCCAAGAAAAGCGCCGAGCGCGGCGAGGAGCATGGGGGTGCCCGGCGCAACATGGGCAACGGTCAAAACCGCGACGGTCCCCTTCAAGAGATCGAGGAGGAGGGTCAGCGCGGCCAAATCCTTGCGGCCGGTGCGCAAAACGTTGGTCGCGCCAATATTGCCGGATCCGATCGCGCGAAGGTCCGCCGTGCCCGCCGCGCGCGTCAAAATGACGCCGAACGGAATCGCCCCGCAAGCATAGCCGAACAGAAAGGCGAAAACGCTTTGAAACACGCCGGGAAACCGTTCTAACAGAAGGGAGAGGGTAACCTAGCTTTCCGGCTGCGGCGCGGCAACCTGCCGATACGACCCGAAGGACGCCAGTGCTCCAATAGCGGTTATTGGCAGCGCAGGAGACTCTCGAAAAACGTCCCGCCCGGCCTACGCCCTAGTGCCGCGATGCCGTAGGCCGCCACCGCTTCGACCTGTTTTCGTTGCTCTTTGGGAGGCTCAAACGAATTTCGCCCCCGGTGTCTTGACATCCAGACGATTTCTTCCATATTTACGAACAAATGAAACAATCGGAGTTTTTCATGACCGATGTCACCGACCTGACGCTGATCGAGCAGCAGATGCTGCTGGCGATCATGCGTCTGCATCCCAACGCTTATGGCGTTTCCATTCGCGATGAGATCAAGACGCGCATCAACAAGGAGTATTCCTTCGGCTCGATCTATGCTGTTCTCGAACGTCTCGAAAACGGGGGCTTGATCGAATCTCGCGAAGGAGAAGCGACAGCCGTACGCGGCGGCCGTAAGAAGCTTTATTTCACGATTGCCGGAACCGGCGAAAAGGCCCTTCAAGCCTCGCTCAATGCAATGGACGCCATGCGTTCTGGGCTCAAGCTGAAAGGGGCCTTCGCATGAGCACCTTCAATCTACTGCTCGAAACACATAGTATAAAACTCGCAGGAGCCGGTGAAGCCAATCTGTGGCACCAAGTTTCCAATAATGACTCACTCTCAACGGCGACGATTGCTGCCTCACCAGCTAAGATTGTGGCGTTGATTGGAACGGAAGGCGCCACCCCGCTAGTATTCACCGCAGGGCAATTGGCCGCGACGGAAGCCGCCGATGAGGCCGCCGCCGCCGGTTCTGCCGCTTTACCACGCGAGGTAACAATACCACGACCCGCTTCACCCAGAACGGAACCTCCGCGAGCCGCCGAACTCCTTGTAAGCTGGTGCACCAAGAAACGCTATCGGGAAGCGTTGCTCGACGACCTCGACGAGGTTTTCCAGTGCGATCTCACCAAAGGCATGACGGTTGCTCGGGCTCACCTGAGATATTGGGGTGCAGCTCTCCATTCGATCACCCCGCAGCTTTTGGAAGCAGCAAAACGTATCGGAATCTTCGGACTCATCGCTGATTATGCCCGTCGTCTTCTTCAATGATTCGGTCGTGCGGTTCCGTGCGGTACTGTTGCTGAGCCGAAGGGCGTTCGGCCCTCGCCTTCCAGCCCGAGGACTGTGGTTGCGTCCGAGTCTACATTTCCTGTGTCCGCACAGGGCCGATACCGTTGAAAAACTCGGAAAATGAGGGACGTCAGAAAATCGGAGTTTGGTCATGCAGGGCAGGTAGCGCCACGCGTTGCCATCGCCAATTCGCTACGGCCGCCGCACACCGAAAAGTCAGCCTTTCGGCCGAACCTGTAGCGCTTTCTTCTAGAAGCCCGCCTGCTGCCTCAGGAATTGTGATCGCGGCAAAAAATCGAGTTTTTCAACAGTATCGGCCGGAAGCAAAATTCAAACCGAGACATTGCCCCGAGCGCGGCTTGACCGAGCCGCCCGCGCGGCGTACCCAACGCCTTGGGACACCTTTCCCCAACGAAAGGCGCCCATCTGGGAGGATGGTCATTATGGTAGCGACGTTTCCCGCCGCGCGGCCCTCGCAGCCCAATTTTTCTTGCGGTCCGTGCGCAAAACACCCTGGCTGGCAACTCCAAAATCTTCAAGACGCGGCGCTTGGGCGCTCGCACCGGGCCAAGGCCAGCAAGGCCAAATTAAAACGCGCGATTGATTTGACCCGCGAGCTTTTGCAGGTTCCGCGAGATTATCGAATTGGCATTATCCCCGGCTCTGATACCGGCGCTGTCGAGGCGGCGCTTTGGTCCTTGCTCGGCCAGCGCGGCGTCGATGTCTTCGCCTGGGAATCCTTCGGCAAGGGCTGGGTCAACGATATCGTCGAGCATTTGAAACTAAAGAACGCCCGGGCTTTCGTGACGGACTACGGCGAGGTCGCCGATCTCGCGCGTGCCGATTTCGAACATGACATCGTCTTTGCATGGAATGGAACGACGTCCGGCGTGCGCGTTCCCAATGCCGATTGGATCGCGGCCGGCCGCAAGGGTCTAACGATCTGCGACGCGACGTCGGCCGCCTTCGCCCAAAAACTCGATTGGGGAAAGCTCGATGTCACCACTTTCTCCTGGCAGAAGGCGCTTGGCGGCGAGGCCGCGCATGGCATGTTGATTGTTTCCCCCCGCGCCGTGGAAAGACTGGAAACGTATACGCCTCCCTGGCCGCTACCAAAACTTTTCCGTTTGACCCATGGCGGCAAATTGATCGAAGCTATATTCGAGGGCGAAACCATCAACACCCCTTCCCTCATGTGCGTCGAAGATTATATCGACGCCCTGAATTGGGGAAAATCGCTTGGCGGACTCAATGCTCTCATCGCGCGCGCCGACGCCAATTCTGAAGCGCTTGGCGACTGGGTGGCGCGGACGCCCTGGGTGGATTTCCTCGCCGCCGATCCGAGGATCAGATCGAATACCAGCGTCTGTCTCAAGATTGTCGACCCCGTCGTCGCCAAGCTTCCGCAAGCGGGCCAGGCCGCCTTTGCCAAAGCGCTCGAAAATTTGCTCGAAAAGGAAAACGTGGCCTTTGACATCGGCTCCTATCGCGATGCGCCGCCTGGCCTTCGTATCTGGTGCGGCGCGACCGTCGAGACGAGCGATATCGAGGCGCTGACGCCGTGGCTCGATTTCGCTTTCGCGAAAACCGAGAGCGATCTCGCCAAGGCGGCGTAAGCGCGGCGCGGATGCAATCATCCGGCGAGCATAGGATTGCCAGGGCGAGGCAGGGGATGATCTGGCCACGCTAGATCTTGATCCGATTTAATCGCGTCAAGATCGAAAACTGTTGCTCGCGCATCACGATGATCCGGCGCCGCCGGGTTTCACTTTCGCTCTATCATGTTCCGGGAGAATCCCCTTGGCCCCGCGTGTATTGATCTCCGATGCCTTGTCGCCTGCCGCCGTCGCCATTTTCAAGGAGCGCGGCATCGAGGCCGATTTTCAGCCGGGCCTCGGCAAGGACAAGGACAAGCTCGCCAGCATCATCGGCGGTTTCGACGGCCTTGCCATTCGCTCGGCGACGAAGGTCACGGCCAAACTTCTTGAGCGCGCGGGCAAGCTTAAAGTGATCGGCCGCGCTGGGATCGGCGTCAACAATGTCGATATTCCCGCCGCGACCGCGAAAGGCATTATCGTGATGAATACGCCGTTTGGCAATTCGATCACCACCGCCGAACATGCGATCGCATTGATGTTCGCGCTCGCCCGCCAGATTCCCCAGGCCGATTTGTCGACCCAGGCCGGCAAATGGGAAAAGAACCGTTTCATGGGTGTCGAGATCACCGGCAAGGTGCTCGGCATCATCGGCTGCGGCACTATCGGATCGATCGTCGCCTCGCGCGCGATTGGCTTGCACATGCGGGTCATCGCCTACGATCCATATCTCTCGCCGGAACGCGCCGTCGATTTCGGCGTCGAGAAGGTTGATCTCCAAACGCTACTTAGCCGCGCGGATTTCATTACCTTGCACACGCCGCTGACGGCGCAGACGAAAAACATTTTGTCGGCGGAAAATCTCGCCAAGACCAAGAGAGGCGTGCGGATTGTCAATTGCGCGCGGGGCGGACTTGTCGACGAACCGGCCTTGCGCGCGCTCCTTGACTGCGGCCATGTGGCTGGCGCGGCTTTCGACGTATTCGTGCATGAACCGGCAACTGGAAACCCGCTTTTCGGCCATCCAAATACGGTCTGCACGCCGCATCTTGGCGCTTCGACCGGCGAGGCGCAAGAAAACGTCGCGTTGCAGGTCGCCGCGCAGATGTCGGACTATCTGCTCTGCGGCGCGATTGCGAATGCGATCAACTTTCCCTCGATCACCGCCGACGAAGCCCCCAAACTCAAGCCCTTCATCGCGCTCGCCGGCCGTCTCGGTTCCTTTGCCGGGCAGTTCGTCGATAGCGGGATTAAAGGGGTGGCGATCACCTATGAGGGCAAAGTGGCCGGATTCAACACGAAAGCGCTGACCGCATCGGCGATCGCCGGGCTTTTGCGGCCAGTGCTCGCGGGCGTCAATATTGTTTCCGCGCCGGGCGTGGCAAAGGAGCGGGGAATCGCGATCGATGAAGTGACCCGCGCTGCCGAGACCGATTACGAATCGCTCATCACCCTGTCGGTCGCAACGCAAGAACACGAGCGTTCATTTTCCGGTACCGTCTTTCACGACGGCAAGCCGCGCATTGTTTCGATCAATGGGATCGAAGTCGACGCGCTGGTCGCGCCCGTGATGATTTACGTCAGCAATGAAGATAAGCCGGGTTTCATCGGTCGGTTCGCGAGCCTTCTCGGCAATGCCGCGATCAATATCGCGACGTTCGCACTCGGCCGCGACCGCGAGGGCGGCTCTGCGATCGCGCTCGTCGAGGTGGACGGCCCCATTCCGGAAAAGGTGCTCGCCGAAATCGAGACGCTGCCTGGCGTTAAAGAGGCCAAGGCACTAGCGTTTTGATGCCGAATCGCGGCGGCGGATGGCGCCAATCCCTTAGACGCGCCTTCGCCGATAGATGGCGAAATCGACTATTCCGTGGCCGTTCGCCCGGAACGTACCGTTACCGCTGTCCTGAATATTTGCACGCAAAATCCCGCGAGACGCGGCCCCACCAGCGCCGCAAAAAACAGATGTCTCCGTTGCTGGCAAAGTGCCGCTAGTTGCCGAAGGTCGTGCGGGCCTTAATAGAAGCATTGGGCAAGAATTGCGGGACTCCGCTGAACGGCCTTACAATCCTCTTTAGGGCACCTCGGAAAATAGGCTCTTTCCCCTGCCGCGGAAATCAGTTTCTAGGTTCTCATGATCTGAACGCGGGAGTTCGGCGTGGGACAGCGTTTTTTTCGTTTTGAACCGGCGCTATGAAAGCCTCGACGAAAAAGGCGATCCGCTGGTGGCGATCGCGGCGATGGTGCTATGGGAATCCTTCCAGCCCAAGCTGAAAGCGGCGCGCAAAAATTTGGCGGAACGCAAGCGTTGGGACGAAATCGCGGTCTTCAAGGGGCTGGCGTTGCAGGCGCTCGTTCCGGCGATCGGGCGGAATATCAGCGGCGCGATCGCCTCTCGTTCATGCGGTTTCTCGGCCTTGGTCTCGAATACGCGGTTGCCGGCGCCAAAGCTTTGTAGCTCTATCGCGCGGCCTGGCCAGCGGGCGGGGCGAAAGAGCTGTTCGATTTGTTCTTGAAGGACAAGGGCGACCTCGGCAGGGCGAGCGCTGGTTCCAAGCGCTTTTCGCCCGGAAGGAAAAAAGAAAAGCGCGAAGGGCGCCAGGAGCGACGGGAGCCTCAGGTTCCGGCACGCGAGGCGTGCTGGTCGAAGAAGCACGAGCGCTCGTTTTTGAACCAAATCGGCGTCGATCGCCGGCGCAAATTCATGCGCCGTTACGGGGCGAGAGGATGCGCCCCGACAATTCAATAACGCCGCCACCTCAAACGCCGGCCACCCCGCCAAAACCGCAATTTTTAGAGGTGTCCTATTTTTCATTGCCAAATCCACAATCATATGATTTACTTTTAATGGACCTACGGCAAAAATTACATAACTTTCGCTTGATATTTGATGAATGATCATATTATTAAATCATACGCGAGGGGAGTTTTTCAATTTAATCGAAACCATGGACCTACTATTTGCCATGCCGGCCATTTTTGATACAGCCGCCGCTTCTTAGCCATTTCGCTCATGATCCAGAAAGGAGCTCTCGCTATAGAAATGTCAGGGCTTGTTATTCGTCAAAAAACTATTTATCCGAGGCTCCCTGTTTCGCCCGCGGTTCGCCCCGGTAGCTCTTGGTATGCGCGGTTACAATCGGAGCCGTTGACTCCAGTACCACATCGGTCATCGAAGTATTTATTAAGATTGATCCGGGGGTTAAAATGAATTTTTTCGACATGAATTCGGAGGTCTGCAATCTGCGCGCCGAGGAGGAGCGTATTCTTGCTTCCTTCACAAAGCGCTTGATCGAGATCGCCGCCGTCGCCGGGGAGCATGGATCGGCCTCCGCTCCAACCGCGGCGCTCGATGCGATGCGCCTGCCCGCGATCGCC
>PEFW01000079.1 GCA_002890675.1 Candidatus Methylaffinis lahnbergensis | reverse complement strand
CCCAACGTAAATGCAATCGGCGTGGCGCGCGCTGCTGCAGAACATTAAGCTGATGCCGCAGGACCAGGATTTCGGCTTCCAGCCGCCGCCGCGGTTCGAAGCAGTCGCACAGCACGCGGACGAAAAGAACAGCAATTGTAATCATGCGACGATCATGCCCTGATTCGCCGGCGACTGCCAGTCAAGTGGTCGGAGCTGGATGGAGGTTTTCGGAAGCGACAGGTCTCGAACGGTGTCTCGTATCGGATATTTTGCGCCTGATCGCGATGCGCGTCGAGCAGACAAACCATCAAAGCCGGCTCCGCGCAATTGAACGTCAATTCATAACCGAATCTGATGAGCATGATTCGAATTCCAGTTGAGTTTCGTGACGATCCCGTCCACCGCATGCGTTGCCGGGGCGGCTAGCTCGTTCAACGTCAATAGTGCAAAAGTTGGTCGGCCGTTTCTTGCGCCGGCCCGCGCCAATTCGCGATAAGCAAAACCGCTGAGGCCGTGGTTGGTTCCGATCAACTAGCCAACGAATGTTTTCTAAGGGAACCGCGCTGGGTATCGCGGAAGCATCGTTGTCACGAAAGCGACCTGGCGGTTCTTCATGGTTCGACCGGCTACATCGGGCGAACCCTCAGCTCTTCGCCCACTGGCCTTTATGTCATGGCAACGGCCGAACATCGGGAGCCATGTGAATCGAGAGGTCCATGCACGCGCGAGAAGAAAAAGAAGGCATAGAATCCGGCCCTCGTCCTCGATGCCGACTTACAGCGGACTGCCGCGGAATAGGCAAAGGCCAGGCTGCTGTGAGAGTAGCACATGGCTCGGTTCCCAATGAGGGGTGATACAATACTCGGAATACCTGGCTTTCGCGTAAGACGAGGTGATTCGCAATGGCTGGAGATTACGATGAGATTTTCGGCGCGCCGCCACGAAAGGCAGCGTCTTCTCACGAGATCGGACAGAGTCTCGACGACCTTTCCGTGCAGGAAATCGATGAGCGCATCACGACCTTGCAGGCTGAAATCTCACGGCTCGAGGAGGCGCGAAGAGCCAAACAAACATCTCTCAGTGCCGCCACCGCCTTTTTTAAGTTCGATGAGTCGAGCTGAGGCGATTGAAGGGGCATCAATCTTGAGCGTACTCGAAAAAATTGATTGTTGATTTTCGGACATTGCGTCTCAGATCTGCTGGCCCGCCACGGCCTCGCGGGCCAGCATTAGCCGGGCAAGAGGCATGGCGAGCGCCGTGCTGACGACCGCCATCAGGATTAGCGCCGCGAAGACGTTGGTAGAAATGATCCCGGCATCCAGGAGGATCGTCAGCACGATCACCTCCATCAGGCCTTTGGTCTGCAGCAGGGCTCCAAGCCCCAACGCGAACGGCCACGACGCGCCGAAGAGGCGGGCGGCCACTGCGGTTGCACCGACGACGCCAGCCACGGCGGCTACCGTTGCAATGAAAAAGACTTCCAGGAATGCCGGCGAGCCGGGGTCGATCAGGGTTCGCATGCCGGTCAATGCAAAAAAGAAGGGCATCAACAACGCCACCGTCAACACCTGCAGCCGATCAAGAATTGGCTTGCGTAAATTCACCGGCATCACTGCGCCGGTTACGAAGGCCCCGATGATGTAATGCAATCCCATGCTCTCCGTGGCCAGGGCGGAGGCGATGGTCACGGCGCCCACGACGGCGAGCGCCCGCTCGTCGACCATTTCGTCCCGCATCCGGGCAACCACCATGCGGCCAAGCAGCGGCCGCACGACCCGTATCATGAAGACCAGGTACAGGGGAACCAACAGGAGGGTGGAGTGACCAACGTGTCCTCCGGCCACCTGCCCCGCCCTGGCCGTCAAGAGGCCGCTCAGAAGGATCCAAAGGGCCACATCGTTGATTCCGGCGATGCCAAGCGCGAGATGGCCGATACGGATGCCAAGCAAATCCATTTCGCGCAGGATCGCCCCGAGGACTGGAAGCGCCGACGTGCCAATACAGATCCCGATCGCCACGGCGAACTCGGCGGGACTGATCCCCGGCGGGAGCTCCTCGGGATGGCGGGCGAGGATCCAGAACCCGGCCAGACAGCCTATCGCGGCCGGAATCATAACCCTCGCGGCGGCCACGGCGGCGAACATCCGCCCGTTGTCGCGCAATATGCCGGGTCCCAGATGCAGGCCGGTTATCAGGCCAAAAATCAGAACCGCGATCGACGCGATACCCGAAATGGACGCAATCGATGAGGGATTGATGAACATCTGAAACAATCCGGGGGCCACCCGGCCGAACACTGATGGCCCCAGAGCGATGCCCACCATGATCTGAACAACGACCAGTGGCACTAGCCCCTTCAAACCCGAAAAGCGCAACAACGCCACCGGAAGCACAACGACGACAAGCGCCAGCACGAGGAAGTTTAAGCTCTGGGTCATGGCGCTTTGCTGCTCAAGGTTCTCTCAGAATGCGCCATGGCGCGTACTCACGCGCATCAAGGTCATAAGGATAATTTTCAGATCCAGCCCGACGCTCCGCGTGCGGACGTATTGCCCGACATTTCCCAGATGAACCCCGAACTTGAGGCAGATTATAGCGATTTTCTGAGGTTCCCGGAAGTCCCGCCCCCGTTTGTGGCCGGTTGCGCGCAATCCGGCCCGGGAATGGTATTCCCCGGTCCGGTCTGAGCACTTTCCCTTGGCGTGTGGGCGCAGTCCTCGCGTTGGTTGCTCGTGAATGGATGCGCATCGGCCGTCTCATGCTGGGGAGGGTTGGCATCGATGCGTTCGCCGGAGAGCTAACGCGCGGAAATATCGGGACTATCCTGGCGACCATAAAAATCGAAAATACGCAGCGGTATCGAGAGGTTTTGTGGCTGGGGGGCCTGGATTCGAACCAAGATTGACGGAGTCAGAGTCCGCTCCGACCGAAGCCGTAGTTGGCGTCCTTCGCCGTCAGGGTCTTCAACCCGATTCACCGTGTTGCTTCTGCCCAATTGTGACGAATATGGCCGAATATGCAACAGCTAGCGGGAGCGCCGAAATGGTAACCCCAAAAAATCGCCTTGCTGGTGGCGAAGCGCCGCTCCTTTGCCGTCAGCACGGGATTCCGCAAGGACCCGCACGGGCCGACGCGCGGCGATCAACCGGGCGATCACCGCAGCGTGTCATCGGTACAACTCCATTATTTGTAATGCAAATATCCTACATGGCGGCCTCCTCGCACCAATCAAGTAGCGTGTCGGCTTCAGCAGGCGAGAGAGAAGCGCCTTCCCCAATGTTCAGGCCTTGCGGTCAAGCTCCGCCAGCACGCCGGAATAGATAATCACTTCTTTGGGCCTTTGCGCCTCGATCGTTGGCTCGAAGGCCTGCAGCAAGGCAATCATAAGCTGGATCGATTTCTTGTCACCGCGCGCCGCGTCGTTTGCGAGTTGGGTCGCGGCAGCAGCGAGCTTCGAAATCTTCTTGCGCGTCCCATTCTCGGTGATGGTCACGGATTTGGTCATCGCCGTCAAAAAGATGGTGGCGTAGTTTTTCGTGCCTTTGCCGCGCCCCTTGGGGTTGCCCGAGACGCCCTTCCGGAACCGATGTTCAACGGGTGGTTGAGAATACCCAACCTTATAGCTTGGCGGCCCGGATTTCGTATCCGTCATTGCGACACCACGCCGCGCAATTCGGGGTTCTGATCGCCGCGATTGCTCTTCGTATTGTCTGGGCTCCCGATGCGTTGCTCCGCAACATCCTCGAAGCTCTGCCCGTTATAGCTACCGCCGTCATGCAAGCAAAGGGAATGCCGCCCAGCGATGCGGCGTTCAAGGAAATCGTCGCGGCGCGGGCGCTTACCGTGCTACAGCGTCTCGCGAAGCGCGGGGCCGTGGTAAAGCACGGCACAAGCCGCGCCGCGCAATGGGCGCTAATGCCGACGCGGGGACTTGATAAATTAATTGTTGATAACTGTTTAGGGTGATGTAACTCTCACAATAAGTTGTTAATGCTCACTTGCACCGGATGGGCCATGACAAGCTCCCTCTCCGGAAGCGCCTGCCGCTCCTCTCCCGGCCGGCGCTTTCTTTTTCCCGTTAGGCGCGCTTTGGCGGAATGGCATCGGGGTTTGCGCCAGGCGAAAACAACTTGATCGTGGCATCCAAGTTTGCGAGATTCGCCCGCTGGCGCGCGATCCGTCGTGAATGTGGCCGCTGATCTCGGCGCGCTTGAGGCGAAGGGCGGAAATTACATGGCTATCGGTCATACCCCGAATTTAGGTGCGGACCCGATTCACTTCTTGTGGCAGTTGCGCCAAATACCGGGAATTTTACGAAAATCGGGCCGCTGCGCGAAAAATTGCCCGCAAGAACGCAGCAAAATCAGTCAGTTGCAAGACAATTCCCTACAAAATGAAACAGGGAATTAATTCGCGCCGAACAGGGAATTTATCCAGCCGAGCAGGGAATTTGCAGCGTCTTGCAGGGAATTGCCCACCATGCGCTGGAGCCGTGGCGCAGCCGCAACGTCGGCTGCTGGGGGTCTCCGGCCTCGCGATAGAAGATTTTAAACTCAAAGCATCTACAAATGCACAGCTTACCTCTCAGCCGAAGCCCTCGCTGATGGCGTTACAAAAAATGCCCATTGGGCAGCTTTGGGGTGGCGGCCGGCTCGTCGATTTACTCAAATCGTCTTTGTCCCGGCTTTGGATGGCTTGAGCTGACCGAATGTAACAGAAACATTGGAACATGGTCGCCCCAGTCTCCATAACGCTGCCGTGGCCGGCGCTCGGCTGCGGCAGGCGGCAAAATATCGGAGATCAAATCCGTCTCGGTGACATGACTACCGTCGCTGCTCCTTCGCGAGCGGCTTGGCTTGGCAAGTCTTGTATGCGAAGGGGGGCTTGCACCCTGAGATATTCTCTGCGACGTTTTTCGCTGGCTGGTTGCCTTGTCTTTGAGGCCGCCGACGGCGTTCTGAACCTTGCCTTCAACCTTGTCGGCTTTTCCTTCGGCTTCGAGCTTGGCAATGCCCGCCGTCTTGCCGACCACCTCCTTGATTGAGCCCTTGATCTTCTTCGCCGATCCGGCGACTCGGTCCTTGTCCATGGTTCCTTTTCCGAAACGAAGCTTGGGTTGGAAAGGTCGTCAGCCGCCTCCTCAAATGAGGGGGTATACTTAACTCGGACCATATCTCGGCAGTTCCATTGGTGGCGCATTCCAGAGATGATTGGGGGTCTGCGGTCCAACGAGGTCGCCCGATGGTGATCGCTGCCGCTCCGACCTCGCCTTTGGTCAGATCGCCAATGGAGCGCCGCAAGATTTCGTTGATGACCGGCACGCGGCTTGTGCGCGAATGGCGCGGCGTCACCTATACCGTGCTTGTCCATGCCGACGGGTTCGAATGAAACGGCCGGCGCTATCGGTCCCTCACAATTGTCGCCCGTGAGATCACTGGGGCCCAAGGAGTCGCTGGATTTGGAGGTCGCAGCGGCCCCAACGTGATTTCACAGGCTGAAAAGTTTGCGAAGCTTGACTTCATTTGCGGCTGAATCGATGCCGTGGTGGGCGATTCCCTGCGAGACGCTGCAATTCCCTGCTCGGCTTAATAAATTCCCTGTTCGGCGCGAATTAATTCCCTGTTTCATTTTGTAGGGAATTGTCCTGTCGTGAAACAGCTCTATCCGGACTTCGCGTTCGCGCCTGAGGACACGCACGTCCTGATCGAGACATCTGATCAGCTGTTTGCCGTTTGCAGCCCGTCTCGTCGCTGAGGGAGATACGATCAAGATGCTCCGGGAGTCCCATAACGCCATCGCGGCGGCGCAGGCGCCGTTAGGGCGATGCTGCCGAAGTCTCCCGGCGTGGCGGAACTCAGTCGCCGCGACTTTTCACACAGCCTGCAAGAATTCTGCACGGAACAAGAAACCCTTGTGGCACAAGCGTTTCTTGTCGATTCAGACGCTAGAGTATATCGTCAGGTGCAAGCGCGCAGGCAAGATGCTGGTCAACCTCGATTTGGACGGTTGCGTGGTGTAGGCGGAGTCGAGGAAATGTCCAGTCCGCGAGGTTTGACATCAGCCACTAACGGGGTGCTTCTTGCGCCAGGTTTCCGCTATCGAGGGTTTGGCGATTGCCGCTGTCGCCTCGGGCGCCCAGTCGCTTATTTCGACGGGACCCTCAAAATAGTCCATGAGCCTTATCTGCCAGCGATACGGAATGGCTCGGTGGAACCATTGCCGGATCGTCCCGGGCCGTGCCCCCAGTTTGAGCGCCGCCGCGACGAGTTCTTGCCGCGTGATTTGACGCTTCTCCGTGCCGCCGCCCGTTACACAATGTAACGACCAGAAACCACCCTTGGACCTTGGATCCGCCCCTTCTCCAGGCTCCCGAGGGATAGATGCGTCCCCTTTTGTTTGACCCCCGTTATCTGGAGAATTCGTTCTCTTTTCAAAAAGATAGCGTGGCTAGAGTTAAATGGCGCCAGAGTATCCGCACCCCGTTCGATCGCGAATCGGGTTCCGCTCGCGATCTGCGTGGTTCGGTAAACGAGGCGCGTCACAACGCCGAAGCTGCCAGCGCCCCCACCGCGCAGCGCCCAGAAGAGATCCTTCTCCTGCGTGTCGCTGACTGACAATATCCGCCCTTTGGCGTCGACGATTTCGACCCCGATCAGGCTATCGCATGTGAGACCGTATTTGCGGGCAAACATGCCGTAGCCGCCGCCGAGCACGTGTCCAGCTGCGCCCACCTGTGGACACGATCCCGCCGGAACGATGCGACCGATATCGACAAGCGCGGCGTAAATTTGACCGAGCAATGCGCCGCCGCCGACACTCACGCGGTTGCCGCCGTCCTCGATCTTGACGTCGGCCATCCCACGCATATCGAGCACGACTGCGTCGTTCTGCGAGAAAGCTTCGTAGCAATGGCCCCCACCGCGAACGGCGAACGGCACGCCGTTGTCACGCAGCCAGTTGACAGCAGCGGCCACTCCTTCCCTGGTGCGGATCACAACCCGTGCGGCAGGACGGCGGGCGACCCGCAAGTTGGCAGCAGCATAACGCTGGTAAGTGGAAAAGCCGCTTTCGGACGGCGCGAGAACGGTCGCGTCGCGCGGGTCGAGCGCCTTGCGCAGGCTTGGGATGAGAACCGTTGCCGGGGCTGATCGCGCCTGTGCGGAGCCATCGCCGTTCAGCAAGCCAATAGCGGTGATCGCTCCGCCGACAGTCGAGCGCTCAGCGATAGCCGATGACACTCCACGTAGCGACCCTTGTAGAACGCTGCGGCGATCCATGGTGCGTAACCCCGCTTTTCTGATTGTAATTTCGACTCTTCTCTTAAAAGATCGAGGTTGCAATCGGCATCGGTCGACGGCGTGTTCGGTGGGATTCATCTGACCCGCGAAGTGTTGTAGCCTGTCGTTTGATTCGTTGAACGAGGCGAAGGTCATGACGGCATTGCGGCGAGCGATCAAGTTGTCGATCGGAAAAGGGGACTTGGCGGAGCTGGAGATCGCTCGCGGACTGAACCTGTGTGCCGGGTCGAGGGGGCGCGGGTACTGCTGGCTTACCGGCAAGACCCATCTTTCTATGCGGTGGGTCAAGCCTTGGGAATGCATCATTAAAAGGTCCAGCGCTAAATCGAGCGAGCCAAGGCCGATGGTGCGATGGCGGCGCTCGATGACCGTCCCCGCCCCGGCAAGGAGTCCACGATCACCGTCGAGGCCAAGACGTGGTTGGTGGCGCTGGCTTGCCGGAAGGCGAAAGAATTGGGCTATCCGCATGAGGTTTGGACGACGCGGCTTTTGGCCCATCATGCCCGCGAGCATGGACCGGCACAGGGCCCCATTCGTGCCTGAGCGGGGTGGCCCCGGGGCACTGTCTGCAAGATCCTCGACGCACAGGAGGTGAAGCCGCACAAGGTGCGCTACTACTTGGAACGCCGGGACCCCGAGTTCGCGGCCAAGATGGCGCAGGTGCTGTGCGTCTACCGCAAGGTGAACATCCTGAAGAATGCTGCGGCGACGGCGACGAAGAAAAACAAAGTGCCCAGCAACGCGGTGACGGTCATCTCCTATGACGAGAACCCGGGCATTCAAGCGATCGCAACGACGGCCCCGGATTTGCCCCCCGAGCCTGGCGTGCACCCGACTTTCGCCCGCGATCATGAATACAAGCGCCACGGCACGGTCAGCTTGCTGGCCGGCATCGATCTCATCACCGGCAAAGTTCATGCCCTGGTCAAGGACCGCCACCGTAGCCGCGAGTTCACCGAGTTTCTGAAGCTCGTCGATGCCGCCTATCTGACCCATACGGCGATCCGTTTGATCCTCGACAATCATTCCGCCCACATCTCCAAGGAGACGAAAGCGCGGCTCGCCACCCGGCCGGCGGGCCGCTTCGAGTTCACCTTCACGCCCAAGCACGGCTCCTGGCTGAACTTGGTCGAGGGCTTTTTCTCCAAGCTTGCCCGCTCGGTCCTGCGCCACATCCGCATCGCATCCAAACAAGAACTCAAGGACCGCATTATGGCTACCATGGATCACTTCAATCAAAATCCTGTCGCCCACACTTGGTCCTACTAGCTCGACAAGGCTGCCTGATATGAGTCAAATCCAGGAAACGCTGAACTAGTGACTTTGCGCAAGACGAACCCTTCCTAATCGCTGCTCATTCCCGGATTAAAGCGGAGCCGGCCCCTATTGTGAATGAATATACTTAAACGTAGGTGCTCGGGAGAGGAGCGCGTCAGACAATCGATGGCGGCAAACAATAACCCAACGACGGAAGTCTTAGCTGGCCTCGTCGAGCGAGTAACATTCCATAACGAAGACAACGGCTTCTGCGTTCTGCGCGTGAAGGCGCGCGGTAAGCGTGAACCCATCACCGTCGTCGGTCATGCCGCGGTGATCTCCGCCGGCGAGTTCATCCAAGCGAGCCGCGAACGGAACAGCGATCGCGCCACGGTCCCTGAAACCGATGCCGCCCAAGGGGGTGGAGCAAACCTCTCCTGGCTGAGGCAGTTTGATGACATTATCCTGGGACATGGCGTATCACTCCTTGGGTGGAGAGGTGAAGGCGTCGAACACCCCCACGATACGCCGCCATTCCCCCGCGCCGTCACCAACCTCCGCGCATAGCTCGTTCAACCTTCAAATTTCCGTCTCTCTTGCGTTTTGCCCGCAGGATGGCCGCGTTCAATTCGCCGCCGAAGATGAAAATGGAAGCGATCATGTAGAGAAAGACGAGTGCGATCATCACCGACGCGAGACCCGCGTAGGTGGTGACATAATTGCGCGCGAATTCGGCGAGGAAGGAACCGAAGGCAATGCCAGCGGCGATCCACATGGCGGAGGTCAGCAAAATTCCGGGAGCAATGTCGCGTAGCGATCGTTGCCCGGCTGGCAGAAACTTATGCGCGAGGACGAGCGCCAGCAAAAGCACCAAACTCGCGATCGCGAAGCGGCCGAAGGTGATCAGGCGGTTGAGCGGCTCAAGACCAGGCGCGAAGTGAAGTACGGCCACCCAGATCAAGGGCGCAAGAACCACAAGGAAAGCAAGCGTCAGAAGCGCGAATGCGCCAACGAAAATATAGGCGATGGATTCAAGCCGCAACAGCCACCACGGCCGGGAGTCCCGGACGTCGTAGGCGCGGTTGAGCCCGATTCGGACTGCTTCGACACCACTCGACGAAAAATAGATCGCCAGAATGACGCTTAGCGTGAGGAGACCGCTCCGTGTTTGCGTCAGGACATTGTGGATCTCGTTCGCAATGGGTGCCGCTACCTGCTGCGGCCAGGTTTGCAATAGAATGTGTGCCACGTCATCGGCCAGGCTTTTCGAGCCAAAAAAGCCCGCGAGCGCGGTTACGAAGATCAGGAACGGGAACAGCGAAGTCAGGATCGATAGAGCGATGTGGCTCGCAATGGCCCAACCGTCATCTTGCGAAAAGCGCATGATGGCATCGTAGAGAACCCTAAAGACAAAGCGCATCGGTCTGCTGCCTTAACGAACCCCCTGGGTGGGCTTCTCCGTTGCATTCATGCACCCGTGCAGGAACAACAATTTCGAGGCGTTTCCGGAGTTTTTGTGGCGCCTCATTGGCGTACTTTATTCGTTCGCTGCCCGGCCGGAGAGCAGCTCACCGGGCGATTCACAGCGGTGGAGCGCGGCAACTCCAAAAATACACCATACGTAAGATCAAATACAAGTTACTACACCGCAGGCTTCACGCTGATCTTGCCCGGGGTGCCCTTCTCCAATTCGACCGCCTCGAGGAGACAAAAAGCAAGCGCCTCCGTGAAAGTAGTCGCGCAGAAATCCGCGTTCGTCTCCGCGCACAGCTCGCTCGCTTGTCCAGGACCGCTCTGCCAGAAACCGGCCAGAATCTTGATCTCGCCGAGACGCCGGCGCAGACGCCGCACCGCGAAGCGGGCTCCCGCCGCGCTCAAATCGGCATCGAGATAGGAGAGGCACACGAGCCGAGCGCCCTCGGCCGAAAGGCGTGAGATTCGGCCAGCGGTCAGCGCCCCGGCGGGCTCGACTGTCGCCCCCATGCCGTGCTTTTCAAGAATCTGCGCAAATAGCGCTGCAGCCGCTTCATCGAGGAAACTGCGGCCAGCGATGCATAGAACCGGCCTTTCGCTCTCCTCGCTAGACATGAGGCCGCCAGGCGGCAGGTCCGGCGGCCGCACCTCGACGTTCAGCGCAGAAATTGGCGAGGGACTTGGCGCCGAACTTGGCAGAGAAGGGCCACCTGACGTTTCCAAAGCAAACGACTCGACCAACTCGGGCGCCGGGGCCGACGCAGGCGGCTGATCGACATGATCCGACAGATCCTCGATGACCTCCTCGATCGTTTCCTTGATCCGCCTTTGTCGCTGCTCGTCGAGCACGCCGCGGCGGAGATCCACCTGCGCCATCAGCAAAGCCGGGAGCGCCACCTCGTCGTAATAGTTGACGAGCGAATTGGTTTTCAAGAATTGTTCGGCCTGGTCGACGACTTCCGACTCGTCCCCGGCCAGCATGCGTTGATAGAAGTTTTCGACCGGAGTAAGAGCAGGCGCGTCGCCGAAGATGACATCGAGAAAAGCCAGCCGCTCCACGTGCCGCCCGAGCACGAGAAGACAGACCGTGAGCGGGGTCGACAACACAAGACCGACAGTGCCCCACATCCACCACCAAAATGTCGCCGAGATCACGACGGCGATCGGCGAGATCCCCGTTTTGTGGCCATAGAGCCAAGGCTCGACCACCTGCCCGACGATGGTTTCGACGAAAAGAAACAAGGCCAAGGTTTCGAGCGCCATGCTCCAGCCTGGATCGACCGCCGCCGCCAGGGCCATGGGAAAACCAGCGGCGATCAACGGGCCGAAGTAGGGGACGAAGCGCAGCAAGAATGCGACGACGCCCCAAAGGATCGGACTCGGAAGGCCGATGAAATAGAGGCCAACGGCGACGATGACGCCGAAGGAAGCGTTCACAAGGGTCTGAACCAAAAACAATCGACTGAGCCGCCCCGCCGCGTCATTCATCGCGAGGGTCGTGCGGTGCAAATCGCTCGATCCGGCAAGCCTGATGAAGCGGTTGCGCAGATCCTCACGTTGCAAAAGAATGAAGATGACGAGGATGACGACGATGAAGGCCCTCTCCAGAGACGAAAGCGCGTCTCCGGCGATGGTCTCCACAATGGCGAAGGGACGCCACGCCGCCGACTCCTGAACCTCGACCGGAATCGGGCGCTCGCTTTCCTGACCCTTGGTCAATAGGTTCTTTGGTTGGTCTGAAGGCGCGGGCGCGCTCGAAGGTGCCGTCAGGTGCGGATCAATTTTGCCGAGGTTTTTCAGCGCGGCCAACGCCTTCGAGCGCCCCGGCGCCGGCTGATGAACCTCGCCCGGGGCCGGCGGCTGGTTTTCCTGACCCTCGGCCGGTTGGTTCTTTGGTTGGTCCGAAGGCGCGGGCACGCTCGAAGGTGCCGGCCGATGCGGATTAATTTCGCCAAGATGCTGCAGCGCGGCCGAAACTTTTGCAAAGAGGGCGTTATCGGCGGCGGCATCGCGCAACTTGTCGATTTTGGCATTGATCGTCGCCTGATATAGCGGCAGATCAACAGCCAGCTCGGAAACCTGCCGGGTCAAAACGGCGCTGACCAAAAATGCGATGACCAACCCTGCAATGACGACGGTCAAGACGGACGGGACACGACCCAAACCCCAGCGCCGCAGCAGGAGAATTGGCGGCGACAAGACAAAACTCACCGGAATCGCGATCGCGATCGGAATGAATATTTCGCGCCCGACATAAAGCATCGCCACAACTAGCGCGACCAGAAAAAGCGTGGCGAGCATTTCGAGTGTGCGCGCTTGATCGGGTTTCGGTTGCGGCCGGGGCCGAGCGGGCGGCCTTCCGAGAAAATCGCTCATGACTTTGTCTCTGGGATACGAACTCCGTCCGCGCGGCCGCTGCTCTTCTCCTCGCCACCGACGGGAAAGGCGGCTGTAGGACAATGTGGCTCCGTGCAATCGAAGCCGAGGTCGGATTTTCAACGGGGCGTTGACTCACACCGATGGAATCCACCCAAGAGATATTGCGATTAGTCGAGCGATTCTCCGCTCTCGGGCAGTTTCGAGGTTTGCCCCTCGCGCAGGCGCCACCAAAAGGTCGTGCCAATCCCGATAAGAGCTGCGCCGCCCAAGGCCAAAAAGAGAGCAGATTCTGTGAGCCATGCGATCGCCGGCACGCAAAGCGCCATGATGAGGCCGAGAACGCAGATCTGCCAGGATACGTGGACTCCCGCGACAAAAGTGCCAAGTGCCAGCAGCATTAGAAGTCCTAATCCGGTCGCAGCCGAAGTCAGCATTTTTTGAACATCGGGTAAGAGCACTATGTTCATCGCGACCAAGAAAGCCAACCAGTGGAGGGCTTGCGACCAAACCATCCGAAATCGAGCTTTGGAATCGTGATTATTGAGCCATCCCATGGTTACGCAGAGAAGTCCCGTC
The DNA here is from genome assembly GCA_002890675.1 of Candidatus Methylaffinis lahnbergensis. Lineage (GTDB taxonomy): Bacteria > Pseudomonadota > Alphaproteobacteria > Rhizobiales > Beijerinckiaceae > Methylocapsa > Methylocapsa lahnbergensis. The sequence goes on along the minus strand of PEFW01000079.1, from coordinate 575 downwards.
GCCAAAGCAAGAAACACCCAATAGCCGATGAGAGGCTGGCGCGAAACGCTGGTATAGGCCACGCCCAATATTGTGAGCGCCAGCACAGCGATGTAAGGCAGCTTCCTAACCCAGAGCCTTACTTTGCGCGGTTGGGCCAGGGGACTCGCCGCATAATGTGCCTCTTCCGGTTCGCTCATAGGCAATTTCCGATCTTATATCGTGAGGGAGCCCTGATTGTTCGATGGATGCACGGCTACATGTTTCGGGCGTGCGGTCCGTTTCCATCGACGGCATACACACGGTTTGCCGACACCGAATAATATAGGTGCATTTCCATTCTTGAACAATCAGCCAATTGAAACGGGCTCGAGAGGAGCCGCGAGCACCGCACCCGCGCAAATTCCGCACCGTCCAGGCGCATGCCCAACGCCATTGCGGCCTCCGGGCTGTCCAGCGTCAGCACCTATGAGACAGATTCTGCGGGTTGAAGAAGGGAGCGACTGTCTTGCCGGTCAAGCGGAGATTTGCTGCCATGAGCGTCTATCTCGCAATATCGCGTTGAGGATAGTGATGAGCTTGCGGGCGACGGCGAC
>PEFW01000078.1 GCA_002890675.1 Candidatus Methylaffinis lahnbergensis | reverse complement strand
AAAAGCCGGCGAGAGAACCATCGACGCGACATGGAACCGCCTCGGAACCTCGCTCGACCACTTCTCGCCGCAAGAATGCGCAAACTATTTCAGGAATGCAGGATACGCGTCATGATAAAGTAATCACGCTCTAGCGGGAAATTAATTTATTTCTCACTGCAATCAAAATGCCCCCTTCACGCGGTGTCATCTTGCACCTCTAAGGTCAAACTGTGGCGCATAGACCGCTAAAATTCCCATGAACGGAGGAAAGTCCAATGGCGACACGAAGCCGGTGGCTTGGCAGCGCGTTAGGAGCGTGTTCGATTATCGCAGCGACAAATATAATGCCCACAGCAAGGGCCTTTGGTGCTACGAATACTCCTATCAAACATGTTGTTGTGATTTTCCAGGAGAATGTGTCATTTGATCATTACTTTGGCACCTATCCTGTTGCGGACAATCCGCGGGGTGAGCCCGCATTCAGGGCGGGACCCGATACGCCGTCGGTGAACGGGCTCACCGGTGGGCTGCTGACCGCCAACCCCAACCTTGTCAACCCATTCAGGCTCGATCGCGGCCAGGCGGCCACTTGCGATCAGGATCACGATTATACCGCCGAGCAGCAGGCCTTCGACGCGGGATTGATGGACAAATTTCCACAGTTTGCCGGCGTGGGCGCGCCAAGCTGTCCGGCCTATGGCAAGGGCAAGAATTTGGTCATGGGCTATTTCGACGGAAACACAGTCACTGCGCTGTGGAATTATGCGCAGACTTTCGCGATGAGCGGTAACTCCTTCGGCACGACTTTTGGGCCGTCCACACCGGGCGCTATCAATCTGATCTCTGGCCAGACCAATGGCGCAAGCCCTCCTAATCAATCTGGGGATACCGTTCAAGGAACGATCATCGGCGATCCACAGCCAACGGGCGACACCTGTACGACGCGCGACAACGTAAATATGGTCACCGGAAAAAACATCGGCGATCTACTGAATGCCAAAGGAATATCCTGGGGCTTCTTTCAAGGCGGATTTGATCTCACGGTCACCAATCCGGATGGCAGCACCGGATGCAACCGGACTCACACTTCGACTGTGACCGGTACCAAAAAGGTGGATTACATCCCCCATCACCAGCCGTTCCAATATTACGCGTCGACCGCCAATCTGAACCACACCCGTCCGAGCTCGGTCGCGGCAATTGGCGGAAGCGATGCCGCGAACCATCAGTACGATATCCATGATTTCTTCGACGCGCTGGCCAGGGGAAATTTCCCGGCGGTCGCCATTCTTAAGGCGCCTGGCTATCTGGGCGGTCACCCAGGCTACTCTGACCCACTCGACGAGCAAGCCTTTGTCGTCGTGACCATCTACACCCTGCAAAAGGATCCGGAATGGAGCTCGACCGCGGTCATCATCTCTTGGGATCGCACCGGCAAAGGCTCGTTTGACGCAATCGCTGGTTCGCTGCAAAATATGTTCGACTTCACCGCCAGGCCGAGGCAAGATAGGCTTTGCCTCGATCCTTTCACCGGCGAGCCCGCGGGTTGTTAGTGATTTAACCTGCACCGGCCGGACCGCCATTACAGACGCTCCGGCCTAATCTGCGCCAATCTTTAGAGAGCCGCCTTTTGGGCGCCAGCGGGTTTGAACCGCAGCGATAGAAATTTCAGCAGGTCGGCACATCGAGCATGATCGCATCCTTGGCCGCCAGTATACCGCACGCGCTTCTTAGCGGGCACATCCGCCTGATCGGCTTTCGGCCCGGCCGAATTGACAACCTTGCCTGTAATCGCGGAAAAGGTAGAATTCAAACTTCCGGCCGGACCCAACGATTGATCCTCGCGCGGCCCGACCGTGGGTGGCGGCAAATTTTTAGGAGCGCGCTTTGGGCATACCAGTTCTGCAAATGGCTCAGATCGGCGCCTATGTGGTGCGCCAGCGCCTGGCCGGGCGCAAGCGCTTTCCGCTCGTCCTGATGCTCGAACCTCTGTTCCGCTGCAATCTCGCTTGCGCGGGCTGTGGCAAGATCGATTATCCAGACAAGATTCTCAACAAGCGGCTGCCACTCGCTGACTGCCTCGCGGCGATCGACGAATGCGGCGCGCCTGTCGTGGTGGTCGCCGGCGGCGAGCCGCTGCTGCACAAGGATCTTCCCCAGATCGTGAAGGGCGCGATCGCTAGAGGCAAATTCGTGACCGTGTGCACCAACGCGCTTCTGCTCGCGAAAAATCTCGATCGCTATACGCCTGACCGCTACTTCAATTGGTCGATTCATCTCGATGGCGACGCGGAAATGCATGACCGTTCGGTCTGTCAGGCCGGTGTCTACGAGCGTGCCCTCGAGGCCTTGAAGCTCGCCAAAGAGCGCGGTTTTCGGGTTACCATCAATTGCACGCTGTTCAACAATGCCGATTCCGTCCGAGTCGCGGCGTTTTTCGATAGCGTGGCGGCGCTTGGCATCGAGGGCATCACGGTGTCGCCTGGCTACGCCTATGAGCGCGCCCCCGATCAAAAGCATTTCCTCAATCGCGAAAAAACCAAGACTCTATTCCGGCAGATTTTTGCGCTGGGCAAGGACGGCAAGGCGTGGCCCTTCTTCCAGTCGAAGCTTTTCCTCGACTTTCTCGCCGGCAATCGAACCTATCACTGCACGCCCTGGGGCAATCCCACTCGCACGGTCTTCGGCTGGCAGCGGCCCTGCTATCTGCTCGGTGAAGGCTATGCGGCCACCTTCAAGGAGCTGATGGAGGAAACCAACTGGGACTCCTATGGCACTGGCAATTACGAAAAATGCGCCGACTGCATGGTCCATTGCGGCTTCGAGGCGACCGCCGTGGAAGATGCCTTCAACCATCCTTTGCGGGCTCTTGGCGTCGCCTTGCGCGGCGTTCGCGTCGAGGGTCCGATGGCGCCCGATATTCCGCTAGACCTGCAACGGCCCGCCGAGTTCGTCTTCAGCCGGCAGGTCGAGCAGAAACTCGTGGAAATCGCTGAAGCCGAGGGTTCCGGCAATCACCTTTCGGCCGCGGAATAGGGCAGCGAAGGCCGCGCGTGCATCAAGTGCTATCCGCAGCAACTGCGGAACCTGGCGCGGGTCCCGCAAAATCGAGCCCGCGATCGCGCCGAGCGCAATCGAACCGTCCTGTTTCACCGCAACGAGAGCGGCATGCGGCAATTGCCTGTCCGCCGGGTCTGCCACGACGCGAAACGCGGCAAAGGGCAGCCCATAGGCGGCGGCGATGCGGGCGGCAACGTGGGACTCCGTATCGGCGGCGTGGGCGCCGGTTTTGCTGCGCAGCGCGCGCTTTTCAGCACATCCGGCCACGGGAGCATCGACCCCGGCTATGTCGGCGATCATCGCACCGCCGAGCACGCAGGAAAGCCGCTCCGACCAAACCGGATCGCCGTAATAGCGTGCGCCGTCCTCGGCGACAACCGAACGGGCGACAAGCTTTGTCCCCGGGGGAAGATCGGGCGCCAAACCGCCCGCAACGCCAAAACTGATGATCGCGGAAGCCCCGTTCGTGAGGGCGGCTTCAAGTCTCCGTGCGAGACCCACGACGTCGCCGCAACCCGACAGGGCGAGTATTCGCGGCCCGGCGGCAATCCACGCTTCCGCCTTAAGGCCCGTAACGGCGATGACTGGCGAGCCGTTTACATCCCCATGCGGACCGGTTGCGGGTTGCCTTCCTTCAGATTGCGATAGCGCGCTATTGCCCAAAGCGGGAAATATTTCGAATAGCCATGATAGCGCAGAAAAACGACCCGGGGAAAACCGGTCGCGGTATAACGCTCTTCGTTCCAAAATCCATCCTCCGCCTGGGTCCGTGCCAGATAGCCTACCCCCAATGTGACCGCTTCGTCATCTACCATACCGGCGGCCATCAGCCCAAGCAATGCCCATGCCGTCTGCGACGGCGTGCTCGGTGCCGGACGGTAGCCCGCATAATCCATCGCGTAACTCTCGCCCCCTTCGCCCCAACCGCCATCCGCGTTCTGGATGCATTTAAGCCAGGCGACGGCTCGTAGCGCCTGCGCGCTTCGCGGATCGCGTTTGACAACATTAAACGCGCAAAGCACCGACCAGGTTCCGTAGATGTAGTTCATCCCCCAGCGGCCGAACCAACTGCCATCCTTCTCCTGGGCGCGGATGAGATATTCAAGCCCGCGCGCGACCGCTGGATTGCCGGCGAGAGTCTCGCCAAGCTGGCCCAACATGGAAAGACAGCGCGCCGTCACATCCGCGGTCGACGGATCGAGCAACGCGCCGTGATCGGCGAATGGGATGTAATTCAAATACTCCCTGTCGTTGTCGGAATCGAAGGCACCCCAGCCGCCATCGGCGCTTTGCAGGCCTTCGATCCATTCGCGCGCGCGAGCGACCGCGTCCTTGTACTCCGCCCCACTCGCCGCCGCGCGGTGCATCGCCATCGCCACGACAGCGGTATCGTCGACATCGGGATAATAGGCGTTGGCATATTGGAACGGCCAGCCGCCTGGCCGGACATGGGGTTTTTGCGCGGCCCAGTCGCCTACGACATCGGTGACTTGCAGAGGTTCGAGCCAGGCAAGCGCGGCGCGAACACGCGGCGCAATGGTTTCCCCGCCAGCTTCCATCAGGGCGTGGCAGGCAAGCCCGGTGTCCCACACCGGCGAGACACAAGGCTGGCAATATGCCTCGTCATCGCGGACGACGAGCAGCTTGTCGATCGCTTTCAGGACCTGGACCATCCTGCGGTCTTGCCTCTGGTAGCCCAGCGCATCAAACATCAGTGCCGAATAGGTCATCGCGGGGAAGATCGCGCCGAGCCCATCCTCGCCGTTCAATCGCTCCTCAACGAACGCGGCCGCCTTGCCGATCGCGCGCCGGCGCAAGGTCTCGGGAAAAAACGGCTCCAACCAGCGCAAAACCTTGTCCACTCCGGCAAAAAGCGCGGTCCAAGGAAATTTTTGATGCGGTGCGCCGGGCCAATGGCGCACCGCGTCCGGCGGCTCGACGAAGAGTTCCCCGATGGTGACATTGCGCGGATTCCTCGCCTGCGGCTTCAAGGCGATCACAACCATGAGCGGAGTGATAACCGTGCGGCTCCAGTAGGAGACTTTGGTTAGATGGAAGGGAAACCAGCGTGGCAAAAGCATGATCTCGACCGGCATGACCGGCACCCCGCGCCACGGCAGCGCGCCGAACAGCGCCAGAAACGCGCGCGTGAAAACATTCGCGTTCGCCGCTCCGCCGTGCGCGAGGATCGCCGCGCGGGCGCGCCGCATATGGTCCGCCTCGGGGGGATCGCCAGCCGCCTTCAGCGCGAAATAGGCCTTGACGCTGCTGCTGATATTGAAGGCGCCATCAGTGAGCAACGGCCAGCCGTCATGCGCCACCTGTTTGCGCCGGAGATAAGCGGCGATCTTGGCTTCGAGCCCGGCATCGGCCGGCTCGCCGAGATAATGCTTAAAAAGAATATATTCCGCCGGGATCGAAACATCCGCCTCCAGCTCGAAGACGAAATGCCCATCCTCGCGTTGCGCGTCCAACAACGCCTTCGTTGCCCGGGCAACCGCCGCTTCGATGTCGGCGAGGGCCGGACTCGCCGTGGCGGCGCATTCCATTAAGCCGTCCATCTTTTCCATTCAGGCCGCCCCTTATCTTAAGCGAGACGCCGCGATCAGACCGGCCGCCCGATTGCCAGACCGGATCGCCCCTTCGATGGTCGCGGGCAGACCCGTCGCGGTCCAATCGCCCGCGAGCACCAGATTGGCAAAGGCCGTTCCAGCGCCGGGCCGGCGCGCATTTTCGTCAACCGTCGCGGCGAACGTCGCCCGCTTTTCCTTGATGATCTGCCATGGCGGAAGCGGCTTTTCAACCCGTGTCGCTTCCGCGACCTCCGCCCAAATGGTTTCGGCGAGTTTTTCGCGCGCGACGTCGAGGAGGCGGTCGGCGCTGCTGATGGTGACAGACAACCGTTCCCGAAACGCAAACAACCATTCGATGGTCCCGTTGACGATGCCCAAAATAGCGGGGCAGTTCGTTGGCGGGGCGATTTTGAAATGAGCGTTGACGATCGCGCGATAATCCTCGGGCGATTGCAAGCCCGGCACGAGGCCTTGCGCGGCAGAGGGCGGAACCGCGAGAACGACTTTGTCCGCCGCGTCGAGTTGCACCAAATCGTCGCCGAAATCGAGGGCGGCGGCGTGGCCGTTTGCAAACTCCATCTGCCGCAGCCTATGGTCGAATCGGATCTTTACCCCGCGTTGAACGAGATAATCGACCGCGGGCTCGATGAACGCGGCGGAGAGGCCTTGCGCGGCGACGAGAGGACGGCAGGCGCGCCCTCCCTTGGCGAGCGTTTCAAGCACCACGGCGGCGGCGAGGCGGGAAGAAGCTTCGGTAGGTTCGGTATTCAAGGCAGCGAGAAAAAACGGCCGCCACAGCCGCTCGTAAAGCAATCCGTCGCAGTGCATAACCGCGCCGAGCGGCGTGTCCTTGCCGGGTACAAGAAGCCGCAGGAGGCCAAGATAATCGAACGGGCCGGTGCCCGGCACCCGCCGGAGCGGCGAAAAAATCCACCAGGGAAGCCGCCCTGCATTCGGGCGTAACCGCCAGCGCTCCTTGGTAGCGAGATCGACGAAAGCAAACTCGGCTTCCTGCGGCCCCGCCAATTGGTCCTCGCTTCCGATCGCCGCCAAATAATTTCGCGCGGCGTAATTTCCCGACAAGAGCAAATGATTGCCATTGTCGATCATGAGCCCGAGCGCTGGATCGTAATAGGACCGGCAGCGCCCGCCGGCCTGCCGCGCGGCCTCGTGCAGCACAATCTCGCGGAGCCCTCCGGCAAGTCGCACCGCCGCGGCGAGCCCGGCAAGACCCGCGCCGACGACATGGACAGCAGGCTTATTCATTAAAGGAGGCCATAACGCAAAAGCGCCAGGACGACGCGATGGCGGGGCGTGCGTATCTTTTGGCGAGGGGCCGCGAATCCGCGCCGCTCCAAGCCGGCGAGAATGGCCCGGTAGACGTCCGCCATGATTCTTGGCGCGCGCACACTCGCGCGGGGACACCGCCCCATGATTTGCTCCGCCTCGCCGAAATGCTCCTTTGCACGGGCGATGACTGGAGCACAGGCAAGGCCGAGCGCCGGATTGGCGAGAACCTCGCGCGGCGCCGCCTCAATGATGCTCGCCGCGCGGAGATCTTCGCGGGGCAGGTAGAGCCGGCCGAGCGCCGCGTCCTCGTCGAGATCGCGCAAAATGTTGGTGAACTGGAGCGCGCGGCCAAGATGATGGGCGAGGCCTTGACCTTCCCGCTGCGGCATCCCGAAAGCCCGCGCGGAAAGGCGGCCGACCGCGCCCGCCACGCGATCGCAATAAAGATCGAGCGTGGCCAAATCAGGCGCGATCATGCCAGTTTCGACATCCATCTCCATGCCATCGATCACGGCGTAAAAATCCTCGCGCCGCAGGCCGAAGGCATGGATTGCCATGGCGAGACCGCGCAACCGTGCGGGCGGGTCCGTGCAGCAGTAAAGCGCGGAGATATCGCGCCGCCATTTGGCGAGCGCTTGCCTGCGGGCGTGGCGTGGCCCCGCTTCGTCCGCGATGTCATCCACGGCGCGGCAGAAGGAATAGATTTCAAACATCGCCTCGCGGCGCGGGCGCGGCAGGATGCGCATCGCCGCATTGAAGGAACTGCCGCGCGCGCGCGCGGACGCATCGGCTGGCTCCGCGGCCCGGGGCACGCCTCTCACGTGCCACCGGCTGGCGTCGCCGCGACACGTCCCGGCCGGGAGAAGGCCCGCAGCCCATCAGCAACGCCGATGCTCGACCAGGCGAGAGCGCCGGACTTCGTCAAATGCACCGGTTCGCTCAACGGATCGCGTTCGAGCAGCAGGGCATTGAGCTTGCAAGCGAGGCGGGCGATCACGGCGGTCTCCAGGCATAGGCGGAAGTTGCGGACCTGGGCCGGAAGGCGGCACCCCAACTCGACCAGCGGCGCGGTCCGCCGGGCCATGCCTTGCAAAACCACGCGCAGTTCCGGCGAGGCTTTTGCGGCGCCGAGCGCGTCTGGCCGAAGGCCATGCGCGGCGAACGCATCTTGCGGAATATAGACGCGATCGAGGTTGCGATAGTCGGCGCCGCAGTCCTGCAAATGATTGATAATCTGCAGCGCCGTGCAAAGCGCGTCCGAGGCGGGCCAGGTCGATTCGCTCTCGCCATGCACATCGAGAACGAAGCGCCCGACCGGCGCCGCCGAATAGGCGCAATAGTCCATTAATTCGGACCAATTCGCGTAGCGATGTCTGACGGCATCCATCCGGAAAGCGCGCAGCAGATCGAGCGCATGACACGGCGCGAGATTTCGCAAGGCGAGTGCCGCGCGGAGCGGCAGCGCGGCTTCGACGGCCTCGCTTCGCCCGGTCAATGTCGCCTCGAAAAGGTCGAGCAAGGCGAGCTTGGCGTCCGGCGAGAGTGTGGGGCTATCGGCGACGTCGTCGGCGCCGCGGGCGAAACGGTAATAGGCGAGGATTAACTCGCGATGTTTTGGCGCGATGAGCACTGAGGCGACCGGAAAATTCTCTTGCCGGTGCGTTTTCGAAGGGTTCATCGGCAAGTCCGGAATCATTGCGTTTGCCCATTGCCGCGAAACCACTCGAAGGCCTCCTTGAGCGCTTCGGGATAGGGTCGCGCCTTGTAGCCAAGGTCGCGTTCGGCCTTCGCGGAACTAAAGAACATCCGGTGCTTCGAAATGCGCAGTCCGTCGATCGTCAGGAACGGCTCGCGCCGGGTCACACGTGCCATGGTTTCTGCCCCGAACGCAAAGGGATAAACCAGCGGGCGCGGAAGCCGAAGTCTCGGCGGCCGGCGGCCGCACATGATCGCGATTTGGCCAAGGAACTCCACGAGCATCACGTTTTGGCCACCGAGGATATAATGTTCGCCGAGCTTTGCATAATGCAGGGCGGCAAGATGTCCATTCGCGACATCGTCGACATGCACGAGATTGAGTCCGGTGTCGACAAAGCCCGGAATACGGCCGGACGCCGCCTCGACGATGGTTCGCCCGGTTGGCGTCGGCTTCTGGTCGCGCGGTCCGATCGGCGCCGTCGGATGCACGATGATGGCTGGCAAACGATCGCGGGCGATCATCGTTTCGACGATCTGCTCTGCGGCGACCTTGCTTTGCTTATAAGCCCCGATCGCGCATGATTGGTTTAACCGCATCGTCTCGTCGGCTTGTCCGCCGTCCGCCGCGCACGCGATGGTTGCGGCACTGCTCGTATAGACGATGCGCTCCACTTTCGCCGCCAGTGCGGTTTGCATAAGAAGTCTGGTCCCCTCCCGGTTGTTCCACATGATCTCTTGCGGATGGCGGGCCCAGAGGCGGTAGTCGGCGGCGACATGGAACAAAAAACGCGCGCCCGCCATGGCCCACGCGACCGAGGCCGCGTCGCGCATATCTCCTTCCACGATCTCGATGTCGAGACCGGCGAGATTTGTTCGCTTGCTGGTTGGGCGCAGCAAGGCGCGGACGGGATAGCCGGAGCGGATCAAGGCATGCGCCACGGCGGACCCGACGAAGCCCGAAGCTCCCGTGACCAGAACCTTGTCCTCTGCCACTCCGCCGGAGCTGCGCTGGAATCGTGGCAATTCTTGTACCCACATTTGCGGGTCGGAATATCACTTAATCTTTTGGTTTCAGCAATCCGCTTGTTATTACGCATCATTCAGATTTGCGTGGCCGGTCTATTGATTGATTAATTGGACGCAATCGCTGGCGAGGGCGAGGGAAAATTTCGCGTTCCCAATCACAATATCTTGGTATAGTCGCGCCATGAACGAACCCGCCACCACTCCGTCTCAATCCACCGGACCCGAGAAAAGACCTTCTCCGCGCGCGCTTTTGGGGCTCTCGCCATATCTTTTGCGCTACAAGCCGCGCATTGCCGCATCACTGCTCGCGGTGACGGTGGCGGCGGCGGCGACTTTGGCGGTGCCGCTGGCGATCCGGCGGATGATCGATTTCGGCTTCTCGGCCGAAAGCGCGGGCTTGATCAACTCTTATTTCTTTGCTCTCGTCGCCGTCGCCGCAGTTTTAGCGCTGGCTTCCGGATCGCGGTTCTATTTCGTGACGACGCTCGGCGAGCGTATCGTTGCCGACCTCCGGTCAGATGTGTTCAATCACCTTTGCCGTCTCGACGCGGCTTTTTTCGATACCGCGCGAACCGGCGAGCTCATGTCCAGGCTCACCGCCGACACGACCCAGATGAAGTCCGCATTCGGTTCCTCGGTGGCGGTCGCGTTGCGCAATTTCTTCTTGTTCGTCGGCGCGGTCGCGATGATGGTCTATACAAGCCCAAAACTTTCCGCCGCCGTGCTGATTGCCATTCCCATTATCGTCCTGCCGCTGGTGGCCTCTGGCCGCCTGGTCCGCAAGCGGTCCCGCACAGCGCAAGATACGCTCGCCGGGGCGAGTGCCTATGCCGCCGAAAATCTCGCCGCCGTTCGCGTGATGCAAGCCTTTGGCGCCGAGCTAGCCACCGGCCGCCATTTTGGCGCCGCCGCGGAGGAAGCCTATCACGCCGCCCGCAACGCCGCCTTTGCCCGCGCGGGCCTCACGATCGTAGTAATATTCCTCGTCTTCGCGAGCATTGTCGGCGTGCTTTGGTTTGGCGCGCGCGACGTTCTCGCTGGCCGCATGACTGGCGGCCTTTTGTCGCAGTTCGTGCTCTACGCCATTTTGGCCGCGGGCGCATTGAGCGAGTTGAGCCAGGTGTGGGGCGAAATAGCCGCCGCCGCCGGCGCGGCCGGCCGGATCGCCGAGATTCTTGCCTTGCGGCCGAAGATCGTTGCGCCGGTTCCAGCCGCCGCGCTGCCGGTGCCGGGCCGGGGCGAAATTGCCTTCGAACATGTCGATTTCGCTTATCCGACAAGGCCGCAAGACTCCGCCTTGCACGGCCTTTCGTTCAAGATAGCGCCCGGAGAAACGGTCGCCATCGTCGGACCTTCGGGCGCAGGCAAGACCACTTTGTTCCAGCTCCTCTCGCGGTTCTACGATCCGGCCTCGGGCCGCATTCTGCTCGATGGCGTCGACATCAAAAGCGTCGATCCGGCGGAGCTGCGGCGGCGGATCAAGAGCGTGCCGCAGGACGCGGTGATCTTCGCCGCCTCGATCGCCGATAATATCCGCTATGGCGCGCCGGACGCGAGCATTGAGGCCGTGCGCGACGCGGCAAGGCGGGCCGCCGCCGGCGATTTCATTCGCGCCTTGCCGGATGGCTATGCGACGCTGGCCGGCGAACGCGGCGTGACCTTGTCGGGCGGGCAGCGCCAGCGGATCGCCATCGCGCGGGCGATTTTGCAGGAGGCGCCGGTGTTGCTTCTCGACGAAGCGACTTCCGCGCTCGATTCCGAGAACGAAGTCATGGTTCAGGCCGCGCTCGAAAAAGTGATGTCGGAACGCACGACTCTTGTCATCGCACATCGCCTCGCAACAGTCCTCCGGGCCGACCGGATTCTTGTTCTCGACAACGGCCGGTTGATCGAGGAAGGCACGCACAAAACCCTTGTCGCCGAGGACGGCCTTTATGCCCGCTTGGCAAAACTTCAATTCGAAACCGGCGAGGCGGCGTTCAAACCCCGCGAGTCGGCGGCGGCGGAGTGAAGGCTGGATTATTTTCCGGCGAAGCGGAATCCGCTCGCGCCGAGGGTGCTTCGTTGAAGAAGATTCACATCAAACGGATTTATGAGCCGCCCGCGCGATCGGACGGCACCCGGATTCTGGGTGGACCGGCTATGGCCGCGCGGGGTACCGCGGGACGAGGCGCGCATTGATGCCTGGATCAAGGATGTCGCGCCAAGCGATGTGCTGCGCCGCTGGTATTCCCACGACCCAGAGAAATGGCCCGAGTTCCGGGCGCGCTATATTGTAGAGCTAAAGAACAATCCAGCGGTTATCGAGCTGCAAGATATGGCCACGAAACGCAAAACAGTCACGTTGTTGTTTGCGGCCAAGGATAACCTGCGCAATAACGCGACTGTTTTACGCGAATTCTTGAGTCTCGGCGCGGCGGCGGAGTGAAGGCTTCGGAGGGTTGGATATACCAAGTCGCCGGTGATGCCGCGCGGGAGCGGTCTTCAATCCCGATCATGCGCGCTTTTTCGCCTGTCGCTTCCGATCAAAGGTTCATAGAATGGTGGCATGATCGAGCAAATCATGAAGCTAGTCTCGTTCCGCTATTTTTGCGTGCGCTCGCTGGCCGCCACCACGGGGGTCTTTTCCGCTGCACCAATGGCGGCGGCTTGCCCGCCCGAGGCGCTCGGCGTTGCCCGCGCCTTGGAGGTGGGTACATCCGGCGGCCTGCAAGTGGGGCTGAAAACCTATCCGCGAACCCTGGCGCTCGACGAGCGTGAGATAGTGCTCACCTTCGACGATGGGCCCTCCGCGCAAACCACGCCAAAGGTGCTCGACGCGCTAGCGGCGGAATGCGTGAAGGCGACATTTTTCCTCGTCGGCCGCAATGCCGAGGCCTTGCCCGCTTTGGTCAAGCGCGAGGTCGCGGAGGGGCATACCGTTGCGCATCACAGCTTTTCGCATCCCGCCGCGACCTTGCGGAATTTAAGCGAAAAAGCGGCGCAAGAAGAGATTTTGCGCGGTTTTGCGGCGGACGACAAGGCCGCCTATGGCACGACCGAGAGCGCGCCAAAAGTGCGGTTTTTCCGGTTTCCGGGCTTCGCCGATACGCCGGAGCTCGTGGCCTGGCTCTCGGCCCAAAACATCGGGGTTTTCGGCGCCGATTTTTGGGCCTCGGACTGGGTGACTATGACGCCCGAGGCGGAACTCGCGCTGATCCTCTCGCGGCTTGACAAGGAAAGACGCGGGATCCTGCTCCTTCACGACACCAAGCAGCAGACGGCTGCCATGCTGCCCGGCCTCCTGCAGGAACTCAAAAAGCGCCGCTTTAAAATCGTGGCTCTCGCGCCCGGGACGGAGCCGGCGCCGACCCGCGCGGCCCCGGAAGGCTGGACCTCGGCGACGGAAAAAATCATCGCCGGCGTTTTTGCCAAGGCGCGTCGCGCCGCAAAGCCTCGCGGCCCGGCGCGGGAAGGCGCGGAGGAAAGCGGGCAGGGGGGCAACCCTTCGCCCAAATAATAAATACAAATAATCAATGATGGTGCGGCCAAGAGCGGTGCCATAACCATATAAAATCATCTGGTTAACCAACAGGTGAGGGCGAAACGGTCACTTTGATTTGATTTAATAATTTTTAGCCGCCCCTCACCTCCGCAATCCGGAAACACCCCGTTACCCTTGATTTGGACGTGCTTATTTCCGCGAAGTGCGTCGAAACCAATCATGCGAGCTGGAACGAGCTTGAAAAGCCTGTCCCGAACAGGGAAGTTCAGTAACGCAGCAGATTTTGATTCCGCCATGCGGAGGTTCGAATCCTCCAGCCCCCGCCAGTTATTAGCTAATTGATATTGCAGGTCTTTTTGTCCTTCCGAGCAGCCTATTTTCTCGCGAATTTCCGGGGGTTATCGGTTTCGTGTTCAAAGCGATTTGTGGCAGAGACGGTTGCACGCGCGATCTCGGCTGCGGCCGCTATGAAAATCTCTCGACGCCCTTTCGTGGTTGACTTTTTGGCGGGCGGAGCATCCGATATAGCGCGCGACAAAGTGATTGGAGGCGGCAGCTAACAGAATCGACGATTTGTTCTCAGAGTCTGTCCGGTGACTTCATGCGGGATTACAAAGTCTTCTGAGCATGAGGCGGATTGAGGCGAGGCGCAAGAACGCGAGCGCTTTTCGATTGAGGTTTTCCCAGTCCTTGGCGTTTCACCCATCGCGCCCCCAATTGCGCGGGCGCTCGCTACCCGCCACTAATAGCCCAAAGAAGCGCGGACCCGACCAGTGCGCTCCCGCGGCGGTTCAGCGTGGTTGAGCCGCCGCCATTCGCGCCGCAAGTCCTCGAGGCCGAGCGACCGAAGGCGATCGATCTCGCCCTCGATTGCTCTAGCAGTTTGCTGAAAAACTCTGGCTTTGGCTGGTCTTGAACCTCATCGCCTATAACCTTATCCGCATCCCGAAATTGATCGCCGCCTAGGCGGGCAGATCCGGTAACGACACCAAGGAACCTCGAGCCATGGCGAGCCGAACCTTCAAGTCATCCGCGAGAAG
>PEFW01000077.1 GCA_002890675.1 Candidatus Methylaffinis lahnbergensis | reverse complement strand
TTCGCCGGGTGGATCGCCAAGCGTCAGGGCGACAACCCGCTCGGCCGCCTCGCCATCGAGCGGCTTGATCCGCGAGGGCCTGGTCTTGTCGCGAAGCAGACCCTCGAACCCTTCTTCCAAGAAGCGTTCCTGCCGGCGCCAAACGCAAGTCTTGGACTTGCAGGTTCGTCGCATGATCTCGTTCGTGCCGGCCCCATCGGCCGTGAAGAGAACAATCTCGGCTTGCGATCGTCGATGAGATTTTCAAGCCGACGCCGATCGGCCAACGAAACGGTGATGGATTTTCCTGCGCGCATCGCGCAGACTCGCACATGCCGCAACTCTGGGGAATCCCAATAGGGACTCAAATGTTAGATTTGCTCCCCTAGTCGGGAGCCCAGCTCTAAAAGATCCACTGTGGGCCAATGTTTTGGGGTTGCCAATCCGGCGGGAAGCGGAAGTTGCGCCGAATTTCAGTCGGTAAGCTTGAACCTTTTGAGACCGCGCACGTTAACGAGGCTCGACTTCGGTCGGTCGGTGACGTCATAGATTAAGCTTAAGCTGGGCGCCCCTCGATTTTGAGGTAAGCGGTGCCTTATTACGTGACGCTCGGCGGCTCAGTCTCGGCTTGGATCGCCGAAAGCTTGCGGCTGTCTTATGGAGGCGAACAATGCCTGATTTCGAAACCCGCGTGAAAGACGTATCGCACGCCGCTTGGCTGATTTGGACAGCCAACGGGCTCGGGCTCGACGACTTCGAGTTGGAGCAGACTTCCAAATCAGCGACGGACGCGGCGATCAATGCCTATGTCGAGGGCATTTCCAATAAGGATTGGGTAGACGACACACTCATGCGCTTGCCCAGCGAAGAATTGACGAAGACCAATATGGTGCCTGGAAATCCACCCGCCCATCAAACGTTGAACTCACCGATAAACTCAATCGTCGCGGCTGCAAAAACCGCACATGAATTGGAATCTGCGCGTACGAAGGCGACAAGGGACAAGGCCATCCAGCGACTTCCGCTCTGATGGCGGATCATGGCATATGGTCTTTAGCAGGACGAAGGCGGCGAGCGGTCGCAGTGTCACGGTCATAAGGTCACTCACCTTGCCCCGGCGGCAGAGATTCGCCGCTGGCAAACTGCGCATCAAAATTGCGTTTGAAGCTTGCCGCCGCCTCGGCGCTCTCGATCACGATCAAATCGTTGTCCTGGCGCTTGAGCCCGGACGCGGAAAAGTTCGCGGCGCCGGTGCGCAGCAACCTGCCGTCAATTTGGTAGGTCTTGAGATGCATCGGATCGCTGGACTTGTGCTTGGTCCTTATCTCGACGCCGGGCGTCTCGGCGAGGTCCCGAAAGACCTTCGCGGGCTCGCGCTCGGCCAACTGTGCGCCGTCGAGATAGATGCGGATCGCAACGCCACGATCGGCGGCACGTGTGAGCGCTTGCATGACAGGCCAGTCCGTCAGGACATAGGCGGCCATGTCGATTTCATGCTCGGCGCGATCGATTAGCGCAACGTCTACGTGTTCCAGGTTTTCGATCGGTGCGTAGTGAATGACTGGCGCAGGATCGGCGCAACAAGGCGGCGTGAGCAACGCGAGGAAAAGGCTGACCGCGATGCGCGGGCGTGCGCCACACTTCATATAAATCCATGCTGATATATTGGCCAAATCTTGGACAGGCGCCGCGCCTTTTATCGTAACTTATTGATTTGATTGGCGCGCCCAAGGGGAATCGAACCCCTGTTTTCGCCGTGAAAGGGCGACGTCCTGGACCGCTAGACGATGGGCGCGGAAGTTTTTGGCGGTGGGCTCTTCCCTCGGCCGCGCGGACATATAGAGGCCGCCGCCCGCGCTGGCAAATCTACACCCGGCCAAACGGCTGGCAAAGCCCGTCCGCGGGGGCCATATCGAGCAGCCTCAATTGCACCAGGTCCTTGGCCCCGAAGCCATTGTTCGCCAACGTTCCGGCAAGATGCACAAGGCTGCCACGCGCGCCATAAAGCGCACGCCCGATGGGTTCCGAGGCCGCGCGAAACGCAATGCCGTCTATTTTGGCGCCATCGCCCGCCACCGCCCGCAGCCGTACATGACCGTTGCCAACCTCGGCGACATCGGCAAGACGGTGCGCCGGCAAGGCAAAGACCGGTTCGGGATTGCCCGCGCCATAGGGGCCGCCGCGCGCTAGGCCGGCCAACAGATTGGCGTTGGCGCTGGCGGCGGTCAACGGCGCGTCGATCAACAGAGTTTCCCCCACACGCGCGGCGGCAACTGCCTGGGAGAGGTTTTCTTCGAGAAAGCACTCAAAGTCGCGCAACCGCTCCCGCGCGACAGCAATCCCCGCCGCCATCGCATGGCCTCCTCCCTTGACGAGTATCCCCGCTTCGGCCGCCGCGCGCACCACGCGGCCAAGATCGACACCGGGAATCGAGCGGCCGGACCCGGTCCCCATACCGTTCGCATCGAAAGCGATCGCAAAAGCGGGTCGCCGGAATTTTTCCTTGAGGCGCGAGGCGACAAGCCCGACTATGCCCGGATGCCAGCCGTCGCCTGCCGCCACGATCACGGTGGAACTTTCCATATCGAGTCGATCAAGCGCTTGGCGCAAGGCTTCTTCGAGCGTGGCGCGCTCTAGCTCCCGGCGCTCGCGATTGAGCCGGTCAAGTGCTTCCGCGATGCGCCGGGCTTCCACCAGATCGGTTAGGCTCAAGAGCCTGGTGCCAAGCGCGGCATCGCCGATCCGTCCCCCGGCATTGATACGCGGACCAATCAGAAAACCAAGATGATAGAGCGTTGGCGGTCCCGCTATTCCCGCAATGTCGCCCAATATTCTAAGTCCGGGGCGTCCCCGCGCGCGCATCAAGGCGAGGCCCTTGTCGACGAAGGCGCGGTTTAGCCCGGTCAATGGCGCGACGTCGGCGACGGTCGCAAGCGCCACCAGATCGAGCCCGGCAAGAAGGTCGGGCATCGGCCGGGAGGCCGAAAAAAAGCCGCGTTCGCGCGAGAGCCGCCGTTGCACCGCGACGAGCGTCATGAAAACGACGCCCGTAGCGCAAAGATATCCGAGACCGGAAAGATCGTCTTGACGGTTGGGATTGACGACAATCGCTTCCGGCAATACCTCCGGCGCCTGATGATGATCGAGCACGATTGGGTCGAGGCCGACCTTTGCCGCCTCGGTGAGCGGGGCATGGCTCATCGTCCCGCAATCCACCGTGACCAAAAGCTTCGCGCCCTCGCGTGCGAAGTTTTGGATCGCCTCGGCGTTGGGGCCGTAGCCTTCGAGAATACGGTCGGGAATATGGATTAGGCATGGCGTGCCGCAAGCTCGGAAATAATCATGAAGCAACGCCGAGGCGGCGGCGCCATCGACATCGTAGTCGCCAAAAACCGCGACCGTTTCGCCGCGCTCGATCGCCCCGGCGATTCGTTTTGCAGCCGCCTCCATGTCCTTCAGGCAATAGGGGTCGGGCAGAAGTTTTTGCAGCGTTGGTTCGAGATAATCTTGCGCATTGCCTGGCGTGACGCCCCGCCCGGCGAGAACGCGCGACAAGAGATCGCCGATTCCATGAACTTGCGCGATGGCGAGCGCGCGCGCCTCGCCCAGTGCGTCGAGCCGGCCGCGCCATGGTCGCCCAAGCACGGAATGCTCAACCCCGAGAAACGCGCGGGCGGCGGAAAGCGATTCGTTCATGCCGGATGGTAGCCGGAGGTTTCGCGGTTAGCGAGTGCCTTCAACCCAAATTCCGCTGGGATTTTGGGCGGTGGCCCGAAGGCGAATTTCCCGCTCGTTTTCCATCGCGGATATTGGCCGAGAGCTAATACCGGACCCAGTAGGGGGTGGCGCTGAAAGCTCGGTTGTTTGCGCCAGAGATGTGGTGTTTGATTCGAAGGCAGGTGGGAAATGACAAGACCCTATTCGAAGGATTTGCAGGAGCGGGCTGTTGCGCGGGTTGAAGCGGGCGAGAGCGTGCGTGTGGTTGCTCGGGCGCTGAGCCTCGGCCTCGCGGCGGTTGCGCGCGACGGTAGCGCCGCGGCCGAGAAGATGGGCGGCCATCGGCCGCGTCTTCTGGTTGGCGCTCGCCTTGAAAGCCGCCAATCGGCGTGCGCGCGGCGGCGGCGATGACGATCGGATCGGCGTTCGTCATGGTTTCTCATTTCTTCCCAAATAATAGATTGCAATCACCAGCCGAACGCGAAGGAGGCCGCCCGCATAAGCGCAAAGTTTTGTAATCCGCTCGCCAGAAGCTTTTAACCGCATGATCTTTCTCGCAAAGCCGGCGCCCGCAATCGTACCAAAATGTTTCACGCGAAACATTTTGGTACGATTGACGGGGGCTGAGTACGTAAGGCCTCATACATCGAGCGGCTTGTAACGAGTGCGGTCGCGCGGAAAAAATTGTAAGTTCGGCGGATTGTGGTGGAAGGGCGCATGCGTCAATGGAGCTGGTACGGCGGAGCCTGCACGACTGGCGCCGCTGCGTCGAGAATCTCGCGCCTGTTGCGTGAGAGTGGCGGATAGATGCGCTGGCGATTGATGATCTCCTTGGTGCGTTTGGCTTGCTCGCCCGTTGCCGCAACATGGCGGTCCCAGCCTTCCGTATAGACGGCTCCCCAGGGACCGAGATCTAGGCATGTGACATACCAATCGATTTGCAGCGGCAGCATCGGCGCGCCCAAAAGATCGCTGACGACATTGTAACCAGCGAAGCGCCCCATTGGACGCGCGTGCTGGCACGACATGACGGAAGCGTGCGTGCCATCGATCCGCAGCCATCCGGCATCCCCGGCGGCGAACTCTGCCGGCATGCCCTTGATCTTGAGATGGGCATTGACGGGCAGGCGGCCAAGCCGGTCGCGCGCGACCGGAAAGCGCGCCGTCAATGGATCGGCTTGCATGCCGGCGCACCAAACCACCGTGGCGGCCGGGATTCGCTCGCCTGTCGCAAGGGTCGCGCCTTCAGCGTCAATGGAGGCTACCGAAACGCCGGGACGTGTTTCCACCCCTAGGCTTTCGAGAGCCTCGGCGATCACCGGCCGCGCGTGCCCCATGTCGGATCCGATCCATGCTTGATGGTCGGCGAGAATAACGCGTGGAGTTGCTCGCAAGCCGCAAGGTGTCGCCTTTGCGATGGCGGTACGCAATTTGCCGAACATTTCTGTTGCGACCTCGATGCCGGTGAGACCACCGCCCACGACAAGGACGATGTATTGGCCCGTGGAAGCGGGAAGAGAAGGCAATGAACCGATATGATCGTTGAGCCGCGAGCCTGCCTCGAACGTGTCGACGTTGAAGGCATGCGCCTCAAGACCCGGAATCGAGGGTCGGGCGAGGCGGCTGCCAAGCGCGAAGACGAGCCGGTCATAGGCCAAGATTTGCGAAGCGCAGTCTATCGTGCAAACGACCTTTCGCTCGACGACATTGATGTCCGTGACCTCCGCTATGACGTGCTTGACGCCGATCGAGTCGAGCACATCGGCAAGCGGAACGAGCGTCGCGTCGAGTTCGACTTCATAATTGCGGACGCGGATCGAATGAGAGGGGGTGCGGTTCACGACAAGAACCTCGACCTCACCGGGACCGACGCCAAGCTCATCCAGCCTGCGGGCCGCCGCCACGGCGCTCCATAGGCCAGCGAACCCGGCGCCAAGCACGAGAATGCGCCGCATCCGGTGCCTCCTTTATTCGCCACCCAATGCTTCAACGTGTCCGATCGTACCAAAATGTTTAGGTGGCCAACGAACTTTCCAACGGCATCCACCACTGACAACGGCGGAGTAAAACCGGGCCATGGGGGCGAAGCAAAACCAGGCCAGTTTACCGTGTGAACAACTCGCCCGAGGCAAAGATGTGCGTTCGGCGCAAAGCCGGTCACAAAGGCAAAATCAGAGCACCTTCAGGACCCGGCCCGTGCCTACATTGCCGTTTTTTAGGCGAAGTCTGTCCAATCGTGACGGCGCCGGGCTGTTTTTTCGCCGCGCCAGAGAACTCCCCAGGCATATGAGACTGAGCCACGCCCGCGCGGGTCCGGCGAATTTTTGCTTCTCGAACATCTTCAGCACTATGCTCGGTGATCCCCCAATCGCGGTGAACAGTCAAGCCAGGATGACCGGCTTCAACACCACTCTCACAATCGACCGGCTTGGCGAGCGCGGAGAAGGCATCGCGCAAAGCCCGGATGGCTTGATCTTTGTCCCCTATGCCTTGGCCGGTGAGACAATCGTTGCCGAAGTCGATGGTTCGCGGGGTACATTGGCCGAGGTTTTGACCCCAAGCCCAGATCGTATCGCGCCGTTCTGCCGCTATTTTTCGCGTTGCGGCGGCTGCGCGGTGCAAACGCTTGCGGCGGACTCTTACGCACGATGGAAACGCGATCTCGTCACCAGCGCCTTGCGGCGGGTGGGCCTGACGAACGAAGTCTTGGACCTCGCCGAAGCGCATGGCGCGGGGCGCCGCCGCGCAACTTTTCACGCACGCTACGCAAAGGACCATCCCACTACCGGGTTCATGCGGGCGCGCGCGCACGAGGTAGTTGAAATCGACTCCTGCCCGCTGCTCGCCGCTTCGATGGATGGGGCATTGCCCGCCGCCCGCGCGATCGCTCAGGCTCTGGCCGCGTCCGGAAAACTACTCGACATTCTCGTCACCGCGACGGCGTCCGGTCTCGACGCCGATCTCAAAGGCCGTGGCCCCCTTTGCGAAGCCGAGACCCAGACCCTTGTCCTGATTGCGCAGGAGCACGATCTCGCCCGCTTATCCAATCACGGCACGATCGTGGTCTCGCGGCGGACGCCGGTGCTCGCCCTGGGCAAGGCGAGGGTGGCGCCACCGCCGGGGGCCTTTTTGCAGGCGACCGAAGCCGGCGAGGAGGCCCTCGCGGCAAGGGTTTGCGCGCATGTCGCGGGCGCGAGATGCATCGCCGATCTCTTTTCCGGCGTCGGGACCTTCGCACTCCGGATGGCGGAGTTCGCAAAAGTCGAAGCTTTCGATCTTGAAGAGGCTTCGCTTCAAGCTTTGGCAAAGGCGGCTCGCGCGGCAGGTTTGCGGGAGGTCGCGGTTTCGCCGCGCGATCTTTTCCGGCGTCCGCTCGGCCCGCTGGAGCTCGATCGATACGACGCGGTCGTCTTCGATCCGCCCCGCGCGGGGGCCGAAAGCCAAGCCCTTGTTCTAAGTGCATCCTCGGTGCCGCTTGTCGTCGCCGTATCCTGCAGTGCCCAAACCTTTGCGCGCAATGCCGCGATCCTATGCGCCGGCGGCTATGAAATGGCGCGGGTCGAGCCGGTCGATCAGTTTCGCCATACGCCGCATGTCGAAATCGTCGCGGGCTTCCGGCGCCGAAACGGCCCACGAAAGAACTGGCGGTTGCTCGGCTGGGGCTAGAGCGGGATGGCGATGGGCGCTGGCGGGTCGAACGGATGCACCGCGAAGCCGACCTGGTCCGGCGGCTTGCGCACGATCTTGATTACCAATGTTGTGGGCAATCTTCGAACCAGCGCCGGCCCCTCCTGAGTGCGCCGCCCTGCCCGACCGGACCGCATCAATCGCGGCCCGCCCATACGACCCCCTTCGCGCTGATTTTCTCTGAGTGAGAGACTAACTCTTTGATCGCTTTGATTTTACCAGGTCGGCCGATGACGCTCCTTCGAGGGATAGTCCGTAACCGAGTTCCCGCACGATGCGCTCCTTCAACGGTTGAATGAAGTGAATGCGCGTATTCCGGCGCGTCACTTCTGGAGCCTGCAGGTACAAATCGGCCAGTTCCCGAGCGCGTGCCACTGCCCTGCCGTTCGGTACTACCTCTGCCACGACTCCCCATTCGTATGCGGTACGCGCCGGCAGCGGCTGTGGATTGAGCAGGAATGCCTCGGCTCGGCCTGCTCCAGCCCGATAACTCCATGTTGTAAAGATCCCGTCACCCGGCGTGACTCCCACGGCAAAGTGGCCGACGTCCTGGAATGTCGCACCTTCGGCCGCTACGATGACGCTAGCGAGGAGCGCGTAGTCCGAGTGGATATGGGCGCGTCCCTCGACGGCCGCGATCACCGGAACGCGGATGTTCGCAATGTTCTCTAAAGTCTGGACGCCTTCGTCGTGAATTCTGCTCCAGACGCCCGGGTCGGCGACATCTCCGAACGATGCCCATTCCACGTCACCAATGAAATTCCCGCCCGCGCCTGAAACGATGACAATCTTGTTCGCTCGGTCTTGTCCGATTCTGTGAAACGCATCGACAAACTCCGTGTGTGCTTGCGCGTTCATGATGAACGGGCCGCCGTCGCTATGGAACTCCGCAACCAGCACACCCTTATCATCACGTGACAGTTTCAAATTGCAATACGCGGCAAAGTAGTCAGCTTGAAGCGTTTGCATGGAGTTCTCCTCAGTTGATCGATTGGCAGCAAGAGATCGGTCCATACCCCAATCCACATTCGATGCTCAGTATCGCGTTGATCATGTCCGTCCTCCTTGATGATTGGCTGTGTCATCCCCTAGTGGTCCGTTCCCAACAGTCGTGTCAACAACCGCCATTTAACGTCCAAGAAAGCTAGGCAGCGCGGCGGAGCCGCGTTGCTGCGACGCACAGTACGCACTCGTCCGGCATACACCGTGCGGAGGTGGGGCGTGTTAGAATGAAATAGCGCGGGTCGAGCCGGTCGATCAGTTTCGCCATACGCCGCATGTCGAAATCGTCGCGGGCTTCCGGCGCCGAACCAAGGGACAACGAAAGAATCAGCGGTTGCTCGGCTAAGGCTAGAGCGGGAAGGCAACAGGCGGCGCGGGCGGGTCGAACCAGCGAAACGCCAATAGCCCGAGGAGAAATCCGCCGATATGGGCCTCCCACGCGACCGTCGCATCGGTGATGCCGAGCGGCACCGGGATGGCGCCAGACAGAAAATTGGCGAGGAACCAGAAGAAAAGAAAACTCATCGCGCTGCGATTGGAAAGAATTTCCCACAAAGGCAGTGCCGGCTGGCGATAAGCCATGCCCTCGTCGGCGGGTTGCGCGAAGCCGAGCGATTCGCCAAGCGGCGCCCCCGGTTGAAACACGAAACGCACCGCCGCCGCCATGACGCCGGAGACCGCGGCCGAGGCACCGACAACCGGCTGCAGATCTGTCATGTGGGTGACGTAGTGCATCAAAGCTCCGGCAATTGCCGCGGCCGCGCAAAAAAGCAAAAAGCGTGGCGCACCAAAACGGCGCGCGACGGCCGAGCCGAAGGCCGCGAACCAAAGGCAGTTCATCCCGACATGCAGCCAGCCGCCATGCAAAAACGCATAGGTGACTGGCGTCCACCATTGCGGCTTCCCATCGCCTAGGAAAAAGGCCGCCGCCTGGGCACGGAGCTCGGCGTCGTCCGCGACCGAATTGAAGGCCTGGGACAGGCGGTCTGGATCCAATGCGAAAGTAAACCGCCCCGGCACGAAGGCGAAGCGCCGAAGAACCTCAAGATAGGCTTCGGGCGAGAGGAGTTGTGAGAGACCCTCGATCGCGGCCAAGAGCGCGACGATCCAAAGGACCACCGGTGGCAGATTGAAAATTCGTTCTTTTTTGCGCCGCATGCCCTGGCTCATATCTTTATGCAGCGAGGATCATGGTGCAGACCCCGCCTCAGTCCACATCCTCTACCGCGGCCGGGCCGCCGCCGGAAAGTCTTTGGGCTAGCGCCGCCTCCATGAAACCGTCGAGCCCGCCGTCGAGAACCTCGCTCGGCGTGCTCGATGTCGCGCCGGTGCGAAGATCCTTCACGAGCTGATAGGGCTGCAACACATAGGAGCGGATCTGATGGCCCCAGCCGATCTCGGTCTTGGCTGCCTCCGTCGCATTGGCCTCCGCCTCCCGCTTTTCGATCTCCTGGTCGTAGAGCCGCGCGCGCAGCATGTTCCACGCGGTTGCCCGGTTCTTGTGCTGCGAACGCTCGCCCTGGCAGGCAACCACGATCCCCGTCGGGATATGGGTAATGCGCACCGCCGAATCCGTCGTATTGACGTGCTGGCCGCCAGCCCCCGACGAACGATAGGTATCGATGCGGCAATCCGATTCGTTCACGTCGATTGCGATCCTGTCGTCGATCACCGGATAGACCCATACCGAAGCAAAACTCGTATGGCGGCGGGCGTTCGAATCGAAAGGCGAGATGCGCACCAGGCGATGCACGCCGGATTCGGTTTTGGCCCAGCCATGTGCATTGTGGCCCTTGATGAGAAGAGTGCCTGATTTGAGGCCCGCTTCGTCGCCCGCCGTCTCCTCGATGATCTCGACCTTATATTTGTGCCGCTCGGCCCACCGCGCATACATGCGAAAGAGTATGCGCGCCCAATCGCAGCTCTCGGTGCCACCGGCGCCGGCGTGAACCTCGATATAGGTGTCGTTGGCATCGGCCTCGCCGGACAGCAAGGCCTCGATCTGGCGACGCCCGGCTTCCGCCTTCAGGGCTTTCAGCTGGTCGAGCCCTTCCGTCGCGGAAACCTCGTCTTGTTCCGCCTCGGCGAGCTCGACGAGCGTGATCGCGTCCAGAAGTTCATTTTCAAAATGTTTGAGCGAACCAAGCCTATCCTCGAGTCCGGTGCGCTCGCGCATTATTTTTTGCGCGGCTTCGGCATCGTTCCAAAGGTTGGGATCTTCGGCCTTGGCGTTCAGTTCGGCAAGGCGGCGAGCGGCGGCATCAACGTCAAAGATGCCTCCTCAGCAATCCCATCGATTGCTTGATTGAAAGGACAAGCGCTTCGGCTTCGGCGCGCATTTGGCACTCACTTGAGAGGAAAATGGGACGGGACGGAGATGGAACAAAATAGTAACATCGGGCTTTGATGTAAACAGCATAAGAGGGGTGTCTAAACGTGCCGTTGTCCTGGCGAAGCTCCCGGCCGCCGCGGAGGATACCTGGGGACTTTGTTGTCTGCTCCCTACGGCTCGGCCCTCTCTTGAAAAAAGCGCTATCGAAGCCCGAGAGGAGGTGACTTCCATGGACTATCGCAAACAGATGATCGTCAATCCGGGTCAAAAGCTCCGTCTGAAGGACGTCGATCCCGCCTTCAAGGGCGAGACACATGAGTCGGCGACGCAGGAGTTGGAAAGATACCGGCAAAAGCTTGGCCAACTGCAAGCCTTGTTATATGCGGAGAAAAAGCACTCCGTTCTGATTGTCCTCCAGGCCTTGGACGCCGGCGGCAAGGACGGCACGGTCAACCACGTATTTGCTGCGTTCAATCCGCAAGGAACATCGGTGGTCAGCTTCAAACAGCCGACGCCAATCGAGCTCGATCACGATTTTCTCTGGCGCGTCCATCCGCACGCGCCGCCAAAAGGAGGGGTGGCGATCTTCAACCGCTCCCATTATGAAGATGTATTGGTGACGCGGGTCCACAAACTCGTGGACAAGTCCACATGGACCGCGCGCTACGATCGGATCCGCGGCTTCGAGTCGGGGCTTAGGGAGAGCGGAACCACGATTGTAAAATTCTTCCTGCATATCAGCAAGGAGGAGCAGCTCGCGCGGTTCGCGCAGCGGCTTGACGATCCGGCCCGCAATTGGAAAATTAGCGAATCCGACTATGCCGAGCGCGCGCTTTGGGACGATTATATTGAGGCATTCGAGGACGCCCTCGCCGCGACCAGCACGCGCGAGGCGCCGTGGTATGTGATCCCGGCCAATCATAAATGGTTTCGTAATTTGGCGGTATCGCGGATTGTCGCGGATTCGATGGAAGAGCTTGGCATGGCGTTTCCCAAGCCAACGGTTGATCTCACCGATATAAGGCGTAAATACCACGCGGCGGCGGAAGAGGAGCGCAGGGACAAGCGCCGCTAGGCGGCCGCGCCAGGAAAATCCGCCAAATCGCGCGGGTAAGTTGACCCCATTTCGGGGGTGCGGCGATGCACAGGCGCGCCAACTACGAGACGCTAGCGCAACGCACGGAACCGGACGTTTGACAGGGATTATTCTGATGACCACATCGGACATTTCGGGCCCTCGCGCGGCCAAGCTCAAAACGCATCGGAGCATTCAGCGTCCGCCGTTCGAACGTATTGCCCTCGTCCTGCAGGGCGGCGGGGCGCTTGGCGCCTATCAAGGCGGGGTCTACCAGGCTCTGGCTGAGGCCGATCTTCATCCCGATTGGGTCGCCGGCATTTCGATTGGCGCGGTCAATTCGGCGTTGATTGCGGGCAACCCGCCGGAAAAGCGCGTCGCGCGTCTGCGGGAATTCTGGGAGATCGTCAGCACGGCGCCCTTTGGTGTCGACTACCTCCCGTCAATCGAGATCAAGGACGAGTTCACCCATAGATGGGTCAATCAGCTGAGCTCGCTCGGCACTTTGCTCGGCGGCGCTCCGGGCTTCTTCAAACCGCGGGTGCCGCCGCCCTTCCCCTTGACGCCCAGCAGCCCGGATGTTCTCAGCTATTATGATGCCAGTCCTTTGAGAGCGACGCTCGAACGCCTCGTGGATTTTGACCTTATTAATAATGCAATCACCCGCTTCAGCGTCGGCGCGGTGAATGTGCGCACCGGCAACTTCGTCTATTTCGACAACACCAAGCATGACATCGGCCCGGAGCATATCATGGCGAGCGGTTCGCTGCCGCCCGGTTTGCCCGCCACGGAAATCCAGGGCGAACATTATTGGGATGGCGGCCTCGTTTCGAACACGCCGCTGGAACGGGTGCTCTCGGGCGCGCCGCGCCAGGATACGCTTGCCTTTCAAATCGATCTGTTCAGCGCGAGCGGCAGGTTACCGGGTAATTTGATCGAGGCCGACGCCCGCCAGAAGGACATCCGGTTTTCGAGCCGCACGCGGGCGGCCATCAATCAATTCAAGAGAGCGCAGCTCTTACGCAGGGCGACCCACCACCTCCTCGAACGGCTTCCCGAAGAGTTGCGGCAACTGCCGCAAGCAAACCTTCTCGCCGGCGAGGCCGACGAAAAAGTCTACAATATCATCAATCTCATCTACCACACCAAAAATTACGAGGGCGTGTCGCAAGACTACGAGTTTTCCAGACGAACGATGGAGGAGCATTGGCAGTCCGGCTACAACGACGCGGTGCGGACCCTGCGCCATCCCGAGGTTTTGCAGCGCCCCGAAAATCACGAATGCGTTTTCACATTCGACCTCGCGCGAGACGGCAGGGAATAGTAGGCGCGTCGTACCCGCCGACACTCGATATGGAGACCAACGATGAAGCTTGCCGATGTCGCCAAGAACGCTTTCGCCATGCCGCTGACCGACCCAGCCTACCCGCGCGGGCCGTACAAATTCTATAACCGCGAATTCGTGGTGATCAGCTATCGTTCAGATCTCGACGCCTTGCGCGAGGTGGTGCCCGAACCCCTGGAGTTGGCGGGCGATACGGTCAACTACGAGTTCATCCGCATGCCTGACTCCACAGGTTTTGGCGATTATACGGAGACCGGACAGGTGATTCCGGTGCGGTTTCGCGCCGCCGATGGGAAGGTCCAGGAGGGCGGCTATGTGCATGCCATGTATCTCGACGACAATGCGCCGATCGCCGGCGGGCGCGAGATCTGGGGCTTTCCGAAAAAGCTCGCCAATCCAAAAATCTCGCATGAGAGCGAGACCTTGGTCTGCACCTTGCACTATGGCTCGGTGCTCTGCGTGTCCGCCACCATGGGCTACAAACATCGCGAGCTTGACCCGGCGCCTTTACTGAAAAGCCTGGCAAAGCCCAGTTTCATGATCAAGATCATCCCGCATGTGGATTGCACGCCCCGGATCTGCGAGCTTGTGCGGTATTATTTGGAGGATGTAACTCTGAAAGGCGCGTGGTCCGGGCCCGCGGCAATCGAGCTTTTCGAGCATTCGATGTGCGACGTCGCCCACCTGCCCGTGCGCGGCGTGGTTTCCGCCAGCCACTTTGTCACCGACCTGACGCTTGGCCTCGGCGAGGTGGTGCACGACTATTTGAAGGCTAGCTAAGGCGCTCGTTCGGGAGTGCGTCGGTTTGAATTTCTGCTTTGCGCCAAATTTCCGCGCTCAGGCCTTGACGGCCGCGATTAGAGAACTAATTCCGAGGCGCTCAGATAAGCTGGACAAGACGGCGGTAAACGCCGAATGTATTCCCCGCGCTCAAAAGAGGGTGCCGAATGCCCGAGCCGTCGCCATCACGTCCCCCGATCGGATCGCTGGCGATCATAGCCATTGTTGTTGCGGTCGGCGCCGGGGCCTTCGCCTATACGGCGGGATGGCTTTCCCCCACGCGGCTCACGCCGACCAAGATCGTCGAGTCGCTCGCGCCGCCCGGCGGTCCGTCCCTTGGTTACCGCCGTAAC
>PEFW01000076.1 GCA_002890675.1 Candidatus Methylaffinis lahnbergensis | reverse complement strand
AGCAGGTTTCCGCCGACGGCACGCGCAAATGGCTGATCCGTCTCGATCCGGTTGACGCCAAGGACAAAGGCGCCGAGGTCGAATGCGTCTATATCCCCGAGAGCGATCGCGGCACGCTTTGCGTATCGAGCCAGGTCGGCTGCACCCTGAGCTGCACCTTTTGCCACACCGGAACGCAAAAGCTTGTCCGCAATTTGACCGCGCGCGAGATCATTTGCCAGGTTTTGATCGCGCGGGAAAGACTTGGGGATTTTCCTGGATCTCCGCCGCCAGACGATGGTTTCGTGCCGGGCGAAGATTTTCGCGCGGTGTCGAATATTGTTTTCATGGGTATGGGCGAGCCTCTCTATAATTTCGCCAATGTGAGGGATGCCGTGGCGGTCTTTGCCGATGGCGACGGCCTCGCGTTGTCGAAGCGCCGGATCACGGTTTCGACGGCCGGCGTCGTGCCGCGCATGGAAGAACTCGGCCGCGGGACTGGCGCGATGCTCGCGATCTCGCTCCACGCGGTGCGCGACGAGCTGCGCGACAAACTCGTGCCGCTCAACAAGAAATATCCGATCAAGGACCTGCTCGCCGCCTGCCGGGCCTATCCCGGCGCCTCCAACGCGCGGCGCATCACCTTCGAATATGTGATGCTGAAGGACATCAACGATTCGCCCGCCGACGCGCGGGAACTGGTGCGGCTTTTGAAGGGGATTCCGGCCAAGATCAATCTTATACCGTTCAATCCTTGGCCCGGCGCGCCTTATGAATGTTCGGACTGGGGGCGCATCGAAAAGTTTTCCGATATTGTGTTTGACGCCGGCTATGCGAGCCCCGTGCGCACCCCGCGCGGGCGCGACATTTTGGCCGCTTGCGGGCAGTTGAAGAGCGAAACCGAAAAGCTGCGGGCGCGGGCAAGGCTCGCGGTGCACGAAGGATAGGCTTAGGCCGTTCCGGCGACTATCCGAGCATGGGCTGGAAGAAACCGAGGTCGGGATTGCAAGTAAGCTCACACGAGGGACGTTTTCGACCACGTTTCTTATTGCCAAATCGCTTGTGGCATTTGCGCCGTAATGCCACATTCGCCGCCGCATTTTTCCTTGCTTGCCTAGCGGCGCTGGAGGTTGATGGTATAAGGTTGGAGGATATTTAACGACGAGCGCCCGTGTGAGAAAATGCGCATTCTAAGAATCGCAAGCATCCATCGCGCTTGGATATTGGGGCTTCTTGTCATCGCCGGGCTCATTTGGATCGTGCTCGGTTCACAGTCGTTTCAATCCTGCATAAACAATACTAATAATCAGGCAGACAAACAGTCCCTTCAAGAACGTATTCCCATTCTCTCTAGCTACCGTGATTGCCTCGGCGTTTTCATCGATACGAATCAGGCCGCCATCACCGCACTTTCCACTACTTTGATCGCCTTGTTCACATTGACTTTGTGGGGGTCTACTCGTCAATTGTGGTTGGCTGGAGAAATCCAAGCTAGAAGAGAATTGAGAGCTTATGTTGCGGTAATGCCAGGATGGCTCAACAATATTGATCCTAATTTGAGGATGCGGGGTGGTTTCTGGACGATTAATGGAGGAAAAACTCCAGCCCATAGAGCTGAGCAGCCGGCTGTAATGCGAATTGAACAACATCCGCTTCCGCCAAATTTCGTTTTCCCGAATTTGGCAGCGATACCTCGCGTTAGCCGCAACGTAATCGCCCCTAATATCCAATGTGTCGGATATATTGTGGCTGACCAGAATTTCACCCAGACCCAAATTATTGAAATTCTGCAAGGTCCCACTCAAGGAGATAGAAGACTGTACATTTTCGGCCAGATTGATTTCGTAGATGCATTCGAAGAACCTCGAATGACTCGATTCTGTATATCTTCCCAAGGAAGTGATGTTCTTGTTCCGCTGGCTCAGCAGGCAATTGGGCCGCTATTGCTAAGACTATTTCTCAGCCTGGATTTATTTGGGGCTTCGAGTTCGCCAGCCAACACAATGAAAGCACATAGAATAAGCGCGCACCGCGCTGCCGTCCTCACTCATGTTCTCCACTCTGATTAGGTGGGAGCGAGCTGGCAGAGCGCTTGTGGCAGCTGCGCCATAATACCGAAATTCCCTGTTGATTTCCCAGTTAGCAGGGAATTTGGGATGCAGACCGGTTCGCTGCTGACTGTCTCGTCAGCCAAACGCATCTCGCCAAATCGGTCCAGGGTAGGGACGAGCTCGATGAACGAGGTTTGCCACGACGGACCGGAAACTCGACACGGCAACAAAGCGGTGGTCAAAGTAGCGTCTCGCGGCTGCGATCGGCCATCAGAAAGGCGGCGATGCCGGCCGCCGCCGCGGCAAGCATGAGATAGAAGGCCGGCGCGAGGGTAAATCCGGTGGCGGCGATGAGCGCGGTGGCGATCGCCGGCGCGGTGCCGCCAGCGACGCCGAGGCCGAGATTGAACGCCACCGAATAGCCACTCATCCGGTACGCGCCGGGGAATTGCTCGGACAGCATCGCCGGATCGGTGCCCAGGACCAGCGCCAGGATCGCGCCGAAGCCGAGCTGCGCTAGCGCGAAGCCGGCTAGCGTGCCGTCGCGCGCCAGGAGGAAGAACGCCAGCGCGACGGCGAATTCGGCGGCGAAGGCGATCATCAGCAAAGTGCGGCGGCGGATGAAAGCGTCGTTGGCCAACCCCGCGAGCGGGACGATGACCAGCGCCAGCGCCTGCGCGACGGTCGTTGCCTGCAGCGCGCGCGCCTGGGACAGCCCGCCGAACTGCGCGGCATAGACGGGGAAGAATACCATGGTCAGGTAGTTGACGACGCCGTAACCCGAGGTGAACAGGATGGCGACTGCCATCGTGCGCGGGTCGCGCGCGAAGGCGCGCATCAAGGGAAGCTCGCGCGTCCGCTTGGGCGGTGTGCCATCCGCGGGCAGCCGCCGGCGCAGCAGCAGCGCGCCCATCGCCAGCACGCCGCCGAGCACGAACGGCAGCCGCCACGCCCAAGATTCGAGCTGCGCTTTGCCGGCGAAGGTGACGGCGGCGGCGGCGACCGCGGAGGCCAGCAGCACGCCCGATGTGGAGCCGATATTCGCCATGCTGCCGGCGAAGCCGCGGCGTCCGGGCGGCGCGGTTTCGACCAGATAAACGACCGAGCCAGTGTATTCGCCGCCGACCGAGAAGCCCTGGAACAATCGCACCAGGAGCAGCAGCACCGGCGCGCCGATGCCGGCCGCTGCATAGGTTGGCAGCAGCGCGATCGCGGTTGTGCCGGCGCCCATCAGCGTCACCGACAGCAGCAGCACGAAGCGCCGTCCGACGCGGTCGCCGACGGTTCCAAGGACCGCAGCACCAATAGGCCGCGCCGCGAAGCCGGCCGCGAAGCTTCCATAAGCGCCGATCAGCGAGGCGAGCGGATCGTCGGAGGGGAAGAACAACCGCGCCAGCACCGGCGCGAAATAGCCGTAGAGTCCGAAATCGTACCATTCGAGCAGATTGCCGACGCCGCCCGCGGCCAGCACCGCCGGCGAGAACCGCGCGCCATCGCTAATTTCACGCGATGCGGATTGGTCAGCGCGCGCCGTCATGGCAACGCCTCTCTATCTGGCCCGGTCCCGAGGGGGATTTGTGTGCCATGAAAATCCGACATGGTGAAGTCCTAAACTTGCTGGAAATAAGGGTTGGGGCGCTGTTCAAGGCGAGCGTGCTCTTTTCGATGGAGGCGGGAACGATCGGCGGGGCTTTGTCACGGCGATTCGGGCTTGCGGCCCTGGCAATGCGCTTGCGTTTGGCGAAGGCGTCCGCTAGGTTTGAGGGATCTTGGTCAGGTTAGGTGGCAAATTGGCTTTCGGTTCCAACGTTTTGCACAGGGACGGTAAAAGCCACGCGCCGTTGAGCGGCGCGCGGGTGCTTTATTTCGGATTGCTTCGGCTTATCCGCCCCTGAGGGCCGGCCGGGCGATCTGCCTTGGCGCTCAGGGGAACGCGGCAAACCATGTAAGCCAATTTCGACCGGACAAACGCCATGACACACCTAGCTAGCGCTCCCCCCGTGGAGCCCGCGCGGCAAAACTCGCAATCCGTCGTCATTTTCGACACGACCCTGCGCGACGGCGAACAATCCCCCGGCGCCTCGATGACCTTCGAGGAGAAACTGCAAGTGGCGGGCCTCCTCGACGCGATGGGCGTCGATATTATCGAAGCTGGTTTCCCGGTGACCTCGGAAGGCGATTTCGAGGCGGTCTTCGCGATCGCCAAACGCATGAAGCGCGCGAGCGTCGCGGGGCTTGCCCGCGCGGCCGCGAAGGATATCGACCGATGCGCCGAAGCGGTACGTCCGGCGCTTCGCCCGCGCATTCATCTGTTCATTTCGACCTCGCCTCTCCACATGAAATTCAAGCTGCAAAAGCAGCCGGATGAGGTTCTCGAAATGATCACGTCGAGCGTCGCGCGGGCGCGCAACCTGGTCGGCGATGTCGAATGGTCGGCGGAGGATGGAACAAGATCCGAAATCGAGTTTCTCTGCCGCTGCGTCGAGGCCGCGATCAAGGCGGGCGCCACGACCATCAATATCCCCGATACCGTCGGTTACGCGGTGCCCCACGAATACCGTGCCTTGTTCGAGACCGTGCGCGAAAAAGTGCCCAATTCGGACAAGGCGGTCTTTTCTGTTCATTGCCACAATGATTTGGGTCTTGCCGTCGCCAACACGCTGGCCGGCATCGAAGGCGGCGCTCGCCAAGTCGAATGCACGATCAACGGCATGGGCGAGCGGGCCGGCAATGCCGCCATGGAAGAGGTAGTGATGGCGCTGCGCGTGCGCGGCGACACGATGCCCTACCACACCAGCATCGACTCGACGATGTTGACCAGGGCTTCAAAACTCGTTTCGGCGGTAAGTTCGTTTCCGGTGCAATACAATAAGGCGATCGTCGGGCGGAACGCTTTCGCGCATGAGAGCGGCATTCACCAGGACGGCATGCTGAAGAACGCCGGGACCTACGAAATCATGACCCCAGAGAGCGTCGGCGTGAGCAAGACATCGCTGGTCATGGGAAAACATTCCGGCCGCCACGCTTTTAGGGAAAAGCTCAAGGAGCTCGGCTACGAGCTTGGCGAAAACGCCCTCGAGGACGCTTTCGCCCGTTTCAAGTATCTCGCCGACCGCAAGAAGATCGTTTACGACGAAGATCTGGCTGCCCTTGTCGATGACGAGATTGCCCATGCCTATGACCGCATCAAGCTTGTCGCACTCACCGTGATCGCCGGCACCAAGGGGCCGCAATCGGCGGCCTTGACGCTCGATATCGACGGCGAACAGAAGACCCATCAGGCGACAGGCAATGGGCCCGTCGATGCTATTTTCAACGCGATCCTTGCGCTCGTGCCGCACAAGGCCGTGCTCGAACTTTTTCAGGTGCACGCGGTCACGCAAGGAACCGACGCGCAGGCCGAAGTGTCCGTGCGACTCGCCGAAGATGGCAAGTCGGTCACCGCCAAGGGCGCCGATCCCGACACTCTGGTCGCATCGGCGAGGGCCTATATCGCGTCGCTCAACAAGCTGATGGTCAAGCGCGGAAAGCAGCGTCCGGAAGTTTTGACGGGGTGATCACCTAAAAAAGGAGCGTTCCGGTAGCCGTTACCCGCCGTTCCTCCAACTAAAATGGTCCATCGCCCAATCCGGCAGTCACCAAATGACGAGGGATTATGGGCCTTTCCATCTGGCTGCTTCATCTTGGTTTCTTTTTATTGCCGAAGCAGGTCCCATTATTCATCTGATACTTATTGCATCAGTCGTTTGCGCCTGAACCGTCAAAGCAAATGTCGGAAAGTCCGACGATTTGCAGGCCACGGCTCAGGCGGCGGCGCTGCAATACATCCGTCATGTCCGACCGTTAATGACGTGGAAACCACCTAGGCAGGAGTAGTCCTATGATTGAGTCGCTGACCGGAGCCGTCACATTCGAACCAGGCGATGTCGTCACATTGAAATCCGGCGGTCCGACCATGACCGTCATTGGCGTCAAAGAGGATGGTGTGCAATGCATGTGGTACGCGGAGGCGTCCGACGAGGTGAAAACTGCTGTCGTCCCCGCGATCTGCGTCGAGAAAGCGACCGCCTTCGTATATGAGGATGAGGAAAACGACGACGACGACGACAAACCCAAGAAGCATGGCAAAAAGAAGCGTCACGACGACGATTGAGGTCTCCCCATCGGCTGACCGTCGGGTTGCGCGCGTTCACCATAACCATGAGATGCCAAGCCAAGCGCCGGCGGGTGTGTGATCCTCGTCTATACGTCCCAAGAGATTATGACGCGTCCGCCGCGATGACGTGAAAAAAACTTCCTGACACTTTGCCACGCCGGTTGCCTTCCGCTTGCTCGGCCTCGCCATGGGCATCTTGGACGAAGGCGAAAGGCGTGTCGCCCTCGGCATTCGCCTTGATCGTGGCATAATGAAATTCATGGCCCCGTAGACGCATGTCTTTCGCGCCCAAGGAATGCGCCTCGGCGAGGCGCGCCTGCCGGTAGCCGAGATGCAACTTGCGTTTAGCAAAACTAAACGACGCGCCAAGGAGCCCAGCCATGCGATGGGCATCGCCTGCTTCAGCGGTCAGGCTTTGCCCCAAAACCATGTAGCCGCCGCATTCGCCATGGATGGGCCGCGTTTCCGCGAACCGGCGCAAGCCTGCAAGAAATCGTTCTGCCCCCGCGATTGGCCCAGCGTGAAGTTCGGGATAGCCGCCAGGCAGCCAGCATATATCACAGTGGTCAAGCGGCGGCTCATTGGCGAGCGGCGAAAAGAAAGCGATTTCCGCGCCGGCATTTCGCCAGCCCGCTAGAATATGCGGATAGACAAATGAGAACGCTTCGTCCCGCGCGACCGCGATGCGCTGAGCCGGAGGAGGCAACGCGCGGGGCGCGGCGCCTGCCAACATCTTGGCCTCGCGGGCGCAAGACAAAACGGCGCCGGTATCGACATGCTCCTCGATAAACCCCGCGATCCGGTCCAAAGTCGCATCGAGACCGGCGGTTTCACCGGCCTGCACGAGGCCGAGATGGCGCTCCGGCAGATGGATTTTTTCGTCGCGTGGCAAGGCCCCCAGGACCGGGATTCCGAGCGTTTCGATGGCTTCGCTCGCGAGGCGGCGATGACGCGGGCTAGCCACCCGGTTCAAGACCACCCCGGCGATTTTTATGCGCGCATCGAAGCTGGCGCAGCCGTTCACGATCGCCGCCGCGGTTTGCGATTGTCCGCTGGCGTCGATCACAAGCAGGACCGGCCAGCCGAGCGCCGCCGCGACATCGGCGGACGAACCGGTCCGGCCAGGCTCTCCCGCCACGCCGTCGAAAAGCCCCATAACGCCTTCACAGAGGATCAGCTCGCAAGCCTCGCCGGCGGCAACGGCCAGTCCGCCGAGCAGCGCCGGAGACATCGCCCAACTGTCTAGATTAAAACTTGGTTTGCCCGTCGCGGCGGCGTGAAAGGCCGGGTCGATATAATCCGGCCCGCATTTGGCGCCGGCCACGGTGAGGCCCGCATTCCGGTAAGAGCGCATGAGCCCAAGGGTCAGCATGGTTTTGCCGCTGCCCGAGCGCGGCGCGGCAATAACAAGACCGCGTGCTAGAATATTGCGGTCATGGCCGGCGAGTTTCACGAGAAGGCGTTTCCTGTCCAATGAGCGAAGCCGAGGAGCACCCGGCCCGGAAGGCGAACTTGCGCAAGGGCTGGACGACCGGCGCCTGCGCCGCCGCCACCACGCGGGCGGCCTATGAGGCGCTCGTTCGCGGCCAATTTCCCGGTACCGTCGCGATCACCTTGCCGGGCGGCGCGCGGCCGTCTTTTGCGCTGGCACTGGAAGAGCTTGGCGAGGGCTTCGCGCGCGCGGGCATCATCAAGGACGCGGGCGACGATCCCGATGTGACGCATGGCGCACTGGTGATCGCGCGGGTGTCCCACGGCCCGCCCGGATCGGGCGTGGTGTTTCGCGCCGGAGAGGGAGTAGGCACCGTCACCCGCGCGGGCCTGCCGCTTCCACCGGGAGAACCGGCGATCAATCCGGCGCCCCGCCGGATGATCGAAGCTGCGATCGGCGAGGTGGCGCGCCT
This sequence comes from Candidatus Methylaffinis lahnbergensis, assembly GCA_002890675.1. Lineage (GTDB taxonomy): Bacteria > Pseudomonadota > Alphaproteobacteria > Rhizobiales > Beijerinckiaceae > Methylocapsa > Methylocapsa lahnbergensis. Next base: position 6,731 of record PEFW01000076.1, on the reverse strand, counting down.
GTATGGTCTTGCCGGAGACGCGACCGTCGAAATCTCGATTCCAGGCGGCGAAAAAATCGCCGAGCAAACGCTCAACGGGCGGCTCGGCATCGTTGGCGGCCTCTCCATCCTGGGCACGACGGGGATTGTCGTGCCGTTTTCCTGCGCGGCATGGATCGACACGATTCATCGCGGGATCGACGTCGCCCGCGCGGCCGGGCTGTCCCATATCGCCGGCTCGACCGGCTCGACTTCGGAAGCGGCGATAAAGGCGCTGCACGGGTTGCCGGAAATTGCGCTGATCGAGATGGGCGATTTCGTGGGCGGCATGCTGAAATATCTGCGCACGCATGCCATTGCCAAGGTGACGATAGCCGGCGGCTTCGCCAAAATGACCAAACTCGGCCAAGGCTTTCTCGACCTCCACTCGCGCCGTGGCGAAGTCGATTTGTCCTGGCTCGCGGCGCGTTGCGCGAAGGCCGGCGCCGGCGACGATCTCATCGCGCGTGCGAAAACCGCAAATAGCGCCAGGGAAGTCTTGGACCTCGCTAGCGCGGAGGGCATCGACATCGGGGCCGCGGTCGCGGAGGCCGCGTGGTGCACGGCGGCGAAGGTTCTGCGCGGCAGCGGCATCGCGCTTGAGATCGCGATTTTCGACCGCGACGGCCATCTTCTCGCGCGAACGCCGTTTTTGCCGGTTCATTGAGTCGTTCCCCGGAAACGGCGCTGGTAGTTTTTGTCATAGAGGGCGCTTGGGCGAAAATCGCCGCCCGCCAAAACTTGTCCGACGAGGATCAGCGCGGTGCGCTCCATCGGCGTCTCCGCGGCCATTTCGGCGATGGTCGCGAGCGTCCCCCGGAGAATCGTTTGATCCGGCCAGGAAGCGCGAAACACGATCGCCACCGGGCAATCAGCGCCGTAATGCGGCATCAATTCGGCCGCGATCCGCCCGATTGCATGGATCGAGAGATGAATGGCGAGCGTCGTCCGCGTGGCCGCGAAAGCCGCGAGTTTTTCATGCGCCGGCATCGCGGAGGCGCGTCCCTGGGTGCGGGTCAGAACCAGGGATTGCGCCATTTCCGGCAGAGTGAGCTCAACTCCCAAGGCGGCGGCGGCGGCGGCGAAAGCTGGAACGCCCGGCGTGATCGTATAGGGAATGGAGAGCTGGTCGAGCGCGCGGATTTGTTCGCCCAACGCGCTCCACATCGAAAGATCGCCCGAATGCAGGCGCGCGACATCCTCTTTCTCGCGATGCGCGCGCAAAAATTCGGCGCCGATCTCATCGAGGCTCATCGGGGCTGTATCGACGATGCGGGCGCCCTTCGGGCAATGTTCGAGGAGCGCCCGGGGCACGAGAGAACCAGCGAAGAGGCACACGGGCGAACGGGCGATGAGATTACGCCCGCGCAAGGTGATGAGATCGGGGGCGCCAGGCCCCGCGCCGATGAAGTGAACGGTCATGGCTCTCTGGTCATGGCTCTTTTCTGCCCGCGATCTTGCAGCTTGCGCCCCTATTGCTGATGCGCGCGACGAGCAGGACGGAGGACGGCCCGGTGCCGGCAAGGGCGGCGGCCTCCGCGATCGATGGAAGTCCGAACATCCGCATCACTCTTGGCGAGTTCGTGGCGGCGCGTAAAGAGGCTTGCCGCAAAACCTCTGTTTCGAGAAAGACGAGCGGCAGGCCAAGCGCTTTTGCAGCGCCGGCGAGGCCCGCCTCGCTATTCTTGGCCTCGTGCGTGAAGAGGCTCGCTTGCATGCCAGCGCATGCCGCCGCGGCAATAGCGCGTTCGACGAGAGCGACGATTGCCTCAGTGGGGCAGCCTCTTTTGCAGCCCACGCCAATCGCGAAGGTGGCATTGCGATCGCTGAAATCAGTTGGGCGCATCGGGCCAACGTCTCCTTGCACTGGAAACGCCCTTCGCGAGAGGTTGGCTTGGCGCGTTCAATAAGTTTTATATGGTAAAAACTTGCCTGACATGACGACTTTTACGCGGTCGCCCTTGGGATCCGACTCGCGGCTGATATCCAGCGCGAAATCGATCGCGCTCATGATGCCGTCGCCGAACTCCTCATGGATCAATTCCTTGATTGTGGTGCCATAGACGGCGACAATCTCAAACCACCGGTAGATCAGAGGATCGGTTGGAACCGAGGATGGCAGAGGCCCTTTGTAAGGCGCGATCTGGAGCCAAGCGACCGCCTCGCCGGAAAGTCCGAAGATGGCACCGATTGTCTCCGCTTGCGCCTTGGTGAACGCCATCTGGCCGAGGCACCCGGCCGTCGTCCATTCCTTGCTCTGCCCGATCGCCGTAGCAACCGCCGCCCATTTGATGTTCCTCTCAACCTTGGCGGCGCGAATCATGTTGGTCACTTCATTGCGGTCGATGATCATGGAACACTCCGTGAATGGAAGGGGTTTACGCTGATCCTACAGGGAGCCATCGCGGCGTCCAAAGCGTTTTGATCCGTCAAAGCCGTGCGTCACGCCCGAGAAATCGGCGCTGTGGCCGGAACGTGCGGCGAACAAATTCCCCGATTTTCCACGTATTGAAAGCACGTGTTCGCGCTCCGCTCCGCATGGATCTGCGCAATTGAGCTAAGCCGCGATTCAGACTGCGGAACAAAATCAATGATTTGCTGGTGCTGCGAGAGAGGATTGAATTCTCACCCTAAACCCACAGGCTCAATAAAATCAATGTCTTAGCGTCCGTCACCTTGGAGCATGTGTACCACTGTTGTGTACCAATGTCGAGGCCGCTTCCTCCTGCTCGATGGCCTCGTCGTGAAGAAAATTGTCGTAAGCCGTACCCCGCGAGCCTTCAGTACTGCCACCATGGCTCAAGGCCCATTGGTAAAAGTCGGCTATCAAGCTTAAGACAGCCTCGCCTTCTCCCTCATAGAGCTATCGCCGTCACCAACTTTCGGCCTTAGCTCTCCCTCACATTGCCAGCAACACTCCTGGTAATGATCAATCGCCAATTGCGGCCGCGCAACTGCTTCTTTCGACGCGGCTGTGAGCAAAGCCTTATCGTCGTGTTGGAGGAACTCGATCCAATGCGCGATGTAGCTAGCCTGCCGAGATCGTTAGTTTCGATAAACTCGCCCAAACTCGTGAAAGACGCGTTGCGTCGTAGGCGCGCACCGTTGGGGAGTTCTTGCCCTCGTCTCAATTGTGGTTCTAAATCTGAGTTGGCGATAAAAATGGTACCTTATGAAGTTTGAGGGAAAGTACTATCGCGCTATCTCCAGAAGTTGGAGCCCCAAAAAGACAGACAGAACTATTGGCCCGCTCCCCCACAATGATGCGGGCCAATAGCGCTATTAACAATGAGAAATAGCCGGCAAGGCCCATGCCCAGCCTCACCAGATATAGAGGGAAAGAGGTGGCAAAATTAGTCATTTTAAGAGGTATTTTTAACAAAAGGGAACAGTTGCGGGACAGGCGAATTTGGCTAGTAGTTAGCGCGATTCCGTGCTATAAGAGCTCCGAAACAAAGGACGCCAACTATGGTTGCCAAGAAACCCTCAGCCCCGGCCGCAAAATTAACTAAGGCCGTGTTTGGCCCAGCCGCGACAGTTTTTGAGAAACTACAAAAATTAGATGAAGCGCGAGCCAAGCTCGACGAATCACGGCAGGACTTGTTAGAGAGCGCTAAATCCGAATTGCTTGCGCGCGGACAGGCGGTCGTAGCGGAACTAAAGACTTTGGGTTTCACCTATGCCTTGATCGAACCGGCCAAAAAATCGCACCATAAACAAGAAAAAGGGGAAAGTGGGATAAGGGAACGGGCTAAACCGCAGGTTATGTGCCCAATTTGCAAATTTCATACCGCCCCGCAAGATCACGATCGCAGGTCACATAGAAACCAAGTCCTTAAAGCGCCGTTTGACGCGGCAGAATTGGCGCGCCGCGGGCTAACTCGTATCTGATGCCTCAGGAAAATTAAGCCAAGTGGAGATACTATGAAAAATAACAACCTCATTGTTACGGAGTGTGGTCATGTATGAAAACGACAAAGAAGTCATCATGGATGCGCTTAAATTCAATAGACCCGAAGTGGCAGCAAACTTTGCGCTTTGGGCGAAGAAAGCCTGTTGGGAGCTGGAAGAAGGCGCGGCCCAACGCCTGCGCCATGATCCCGCCATGCGGTGGATAGTCGGCGGAAAGGCGGCCTCGGATGCAGCGGCTTCGCCGAGCCAGATGGGCCGCTTTGAGACGCGCTGGCTCACGGCGGAAAAGAACCTTTCGGCGCTCGCTGATCTCTCCGGCAAATGGATCGACAGCGTTCATGGTCGCCGTGTACCGGGCGACCTGGCTGAGCCGCCCGGTACTGGGGTTTTTTCTAAGGAATTTATTCGCCTTCGTGGTCGATGCCCAATTCGGCTAGTTTGGCGAGTAATGATTTCGTCAAAGGCTTCACGCCGAGGTGGACGTCTCCGGCCGCCAGGGCCGCTTTGAAGTCTTCGACTTTAGCTGGATTAGTAATCCGTGTTTTGTATATTGAATTAATCTGCCCTTTCGTTGATCCGCAAAAAAAGATACTCGAGAGTGTCTTGTATTTCCTTTCGAACTTAGGTTCTTGGCTCGCGGACACATCCCCCCGCCGCGTGCGGGGTATCGGCGGTTTGACTTCACTCGGTTCGACCACCGGCTCCGTGACGGGCAGGGTAAGGACCAACCCATCGGGCGCCGCTGTGATTTTGCGCCCGCTTTGGCTGGAGAGGTCCCGGAGGATTTGAGAGGCGTCCGGGGCGTTCCCATCGACTTCGACCGGACAATCTTGGATGCCGTCCAGTAGTTCGAGCACAGAAGGGATACCCAGGTTTTGTTTCGAGGAGCCGTCGTGGAAAATGGCCGTGATTTTTTTGCGAATAGACAGACTTGCGAGTAGAGACATAGTAATGAACTCCTACAATTTGTTGGTGGGTAATAAGGGTTTAGGCGGGGGCTAGTGCGAGAAACTCTATCTCGCAGTCAACGCAGGTTTGACGGAGGCGCTGTTCGCACCCCGCGACGTCCGCGTCGTCCCGTGTCGCAGTGAGATGCACCGCGACTTGATCTCCCGGCCCATCGACAATCAGCAGGACGTCGTGCTCGGAAATAGCTGGATCGCTCGCGTAATCGAACCCAAGATCTTCGAGTTCGGTAACCCTTCCGACTGGAACATGGAATCCGTGAAGGTCCAGATCCAGCGCTCGCCGGCCTTGACCGTGCGTGGTGTTGAGAGTAGTGTAGTAGACATGTTTCCACTTAGCTCCAATAAGTTTGATTGAAAGTAATGACGAAGAGTAAAAATCATAGTATATCACAATTTACTTGGAATTGCAAGTATATTCGCAGAGATTTTGCTGGGATTTTTGCCAATGACCAACGACGAGAGTTTATCCGCCGCCGAGCTCCTTGCCAGCGACGTATTCACTCGCAACTTATCCGCTTGGATGGCTGTTACCAACTTCCGCTGGCTAGGACAGTTAGGCCTGCCCCACGCCACGCGCCAAGCGACGGAGCAGCTCCAACAAGGATTTGAGAGCGCGTCGCGCCGGTTTACAGATGCCCTAGAGGCCCGTGTCTTAGAGAACATGATCAAGGCGGCGACGAAGCTGTTTACGGGTGCTTGGCCCCCGCAGGCTGAGGGACATCGAGTATGTTTCAGCACTGGCTTTAGGTTGGCCGGTGAAACCTGACAAAGCCGAAGCGACCTACGAGCACGGACTGCTCCGAATCGAGGTGCCCTTCAAAGATCCGATGGAAGGTGCCGTGAAGATCGCCATCAAAGCAGGTGGCGCGGAAACCAAGACCAAAACAATCGAAGGTGGACGAACGTGAAGAATGCCGTTCTCGGGCCTCCCCGACGGTCCGTTCCGGTGGGGGATAGTTCCAATCGCCGTCATGAGACGGCTTCGCGCTGTTCCGGCGTGAGCTGTCGGTGGGCGATGACAAGAATGTCCATCTCGACACCCGACATGAAGTCACTACCGCTCCAGTCTCGCCCTCACTTGCCCGATCATGGCCTCATCCGTCAAAGTCTTCGGATACCGTTTATCATCGGCGTGCCGTCGTCGCGAAAGTGTGAGAATTCAAGCTCAACTTCGGCGTCGAGATCCATCACGGACGCATAGTGAGATCTGATCTGGTCGGCAAACTGTTGGTAGCGGCGAAGCTCCTCATCTGTGACGCCTAGAGCAGCAATCGTGCGCAGGTGCGAAGAGCGCGGGCGGCGCCCCGCTCTCGCGCGACGCCACATCGTGACTAACGGATCTCGCCATCCTGCCAAACAAAGCTTGTGTTCGAGCTCGAAAACAGCCTCGAGCGAGAGAACCGTAACCACCCCCAATAAAAGCAGGTAGAAGACGAGCCTTCCCGCAAAGACGGGTAAAGTGCAAACGGCAAAAGCCGAGTCGAAAACGATCCACGCCAACAGCAATACAGGACTAGATTGGTGCTTGATTCCGTTCATCGCACGCTCTCGATCTCAGGCGCTAAATGTTAGCGCCCGATCAGAATGCCGTACGGCAACCGCGCCATGGTTTTGCTCTTCAACGATCATCTCAATACCTAGATCTCTCGATGCCTTGCGGGGGCATTGTCACGCCGCTTCGGGCTTGCGGTCCCGCTGGCGGTTCGGTAGCCAAGGGGATGAAGAAAATCAGCTATCGCGGCTACCGCTTTCCGCCAGAGATCATCCAGCAGGCGATCTGGCTCTATCTCCGGTTCACCCTAAGCCTACGTGACGTCGAAGACTTGTTGGCGG
>PEFW01000075.1 GCA_002890675.1 Candidatus Methylaffinis lahnbergensis | reverse complement strand
ATTCCGAGCCGGTCACAAATTCGTAAAGGAAACGATACCAAAAGAAAATCGCGGTTTCGACAACAACTACATCCGACGCGGCTTGCATGTCCGCATATGGCGCGCTGCGGCGGTAGATCGGACTTCTGCTTTGGGTCTTGGTCGTGTGAAAACGCTTCGGCCGAGGGAGAGCGGCGACGCCACCTCAACTTAGCATGTTGTCCCAATTGCGAGCTGGAATCGAGGTGGCTTGCGCGGTCCGCCGTCAGCGATCTGGTGGTGCCGATGGACACGCCGATGCGCACGCCTCACGTCTGGATCGCCGCGATGAGGGGCTTCACGCCGAGGATGTTCATGGCCCGCGTGAGATTGTAGGCGAGCACGTGCAGGGCCATCTCGGTGGCAACCTTCGGCAGGCGCTTCATCAGAAAGTGCGTTGCACCCATCCGCATCTTGAGCGTACCGAAGGGATGCTCGACTGTCTCGCGGTGCACGCGCATCGCCTGCGGGTGCGCGGTTTCAGAGGCAGGAGTGCCATTGCCGACATGTCTTCACAAAGTATCTTGGCGTGTTTTTTCAAGGCGACTAGTTTTCGCTTTGTGGCGTCCGGCGAAGCAACCTTACGGTCGACTGGCTTCATCAAAGCAAGTTGACGCCCAATGCCAGGTATCAACCATTCATACGGAATTCTCCCATCGTCAGGAGGGGCGATTGGCAGCTTACGGAAAGCGGCTTCGAGTTCCGCTTGCAGACCGGTCATGTCGGTGCTCCGTGTATCCGGGTAGCTGTAGCCGGTGCTGGCGGGAACCGTCGGCGCGATTGCCATAACAAGCGCTACCAGCCGCGCCTCACTGCTGCCGCCGGCCTTCATCACCGCCTCACCGAGGCGATATGCGACGCCGGTGGCGATCAGTCCTTCGCCGACTATAGACACCGCGGCAATCAAGGCCACCACCGGCTCGCCGAAACCCGCCAGCGCCTCCTGTATCGTCAACACGCCGCCAAAATTCAATGCGAGAACCACGAGGATCGCCACCACATCTGGGCGCAGTCGTCCCGACGCGAACAACGCGATGGCGCCGGCCAGGATGCCAAATACGATCAGCATGGGTCCTGTCATCACGCCCTACCTTCGGCCGCGGATAGGAGCCGTTCCCATGTAACAGCGTGGTGCTAGCCGACTCGCGCCGTTGCGCTGGGCAATCTTCGCCGCGATCTATCGGGGCTCGCGGTCGCCGGTGCCTCTTGGAAACTTTCAATCCAGACTAGGGGGGTGTGGGGGCGACCGGAAATTTCAGGGGCGGCAGCCTGACGGGGACGGACTGCCGGGCGGTGATCGCCGATGCCGCACGCAATGTGTTCCAAGAGATCGGTCGCAAGCGAGCAAAGATCTTCGTCAAAGACGACGACATCCAGGGCGGCCGCGCGGCACAGACCCGCAAACCTCGATCTCGGCCACTATCCCTTATCTGCCCGCCGCGAACGTCAAGGCAACCTCGGCCGCCGATTATATGGTTCTCGTTCCCGGGAGGGCAGCACTGTAGGCCCCAGCCCATCCCTGATGTGCCAGCCCGACGTATCAACGATCCAATAGCTCTCGAACCATAGCGCCCAGTTCGCGGAACGAGAACGGCTTGCCGATCATCTGCACTCCGGCGTCTAGTTGGCCATGCACCACGGCGTTGCGCGTGTAGCCCGTTGTGAACAACACCTTTAGCCCCGGTCGGCGCATCGCTTCGTCGGCAAGTTGGCGGCCGTTCATGCCGCCCGGCAGGACGACGTCGGTGAACAGAAGATCGATCTCGCTGCGACCCAGCACATCAAGGGCGACAGCGCCGTTTTTCGCCTCCACCACCTCATAGCCAAGCTCGCTCAGAATCTCGACGGAATAGGCACGAAGCGCGTCGTCATCCTCCACGATGAGAATCTTCTCAGTTCCGATGGCGCGAGCAATGTCCGGCGAGGGCGCCTCATCGTTCCGCCGATCATCTTCTTCGGCGCTACGGCGAAGGTAGATTTTCACGGTCGTGCCTTGGCCAATCTCGCTGTAGATTTTGACGTGACCGGCCGACTGGCGCACGAAGCCATAGACTTGGCTGAGTCCCAGGCCCGTTCCCTTGCCAAGCTCCTTTGTCGTGAAGAACGGATCGAATGCCCGCTCTACGGTCGCTCCATCCATTCCCGACCCAGTGTCTGCGATTGCGATCATCACATACTGGCCTTCCTCCACCGGCTCGGACACGCCGGCGACGTAGGCCTTGTCGAGATAGCAGTTGGCAGTCTCGATCGTGACCTTGCCGCCGTTCGGCATGGCGTCGCGAGCGTTCACGGCAAGATTGAGAATGGCGTTCTCGAGCTGATTAGAATCGGCGTCGGTGCGCCAAAGACCGGCCGCCAGCACGGTTTCCAAAGACACGGTTTCACCGAGTGTCCTCTGCAAGAGATCGCAGATTCCGGCAACCAGCTTGTTCGCGTCGAGAATCTTTGGGACTAGCGGTTGCTGGCGGGAGAATGCGAGCAGTCGGCTGGTTAAGACAGCCGCCCGCTGCACACCTTCTAGCGCCATGTCCCTGGCCCGGGCGATTCTTACGACGGCGGGCGACGGCTGCAAGGTCGGTATCTGGCGACCGATCATCTCGAGGCCACCCAACACGATCGTGAGGAGATTGTTGAAGTCGTGCGCGACGCCGCCGGTGAGTTGGCCGACCGCCTCCATCTTCTGCGCCTGTCGGAGCAACTCCTCAGCCCGCTTGCGAGCTTCATTTTCCGCCTCCAGCGCGCGCGTGCGCTCTTTAACGGCCTCTTCCAACGTTTCGGTGAACGCGCGCACCTGGGCGGCAGCACGCTTGCGATCGGTTACATCGACTGTCACTCCGAACACCCACAAGGCCCGGCCCTGTTTGTCATACGAGACGACGTTGCGTGCCTCCATCCACTTCAACTCGCCGTCACTCGGCCTGACGATCCGGAACTCGGCCTCCCACGTACGCAGCTTCTCGGCAATGACGTTCTCAATGAGGTGGGTGATGCGCAATTGGTCTTCGCGATGGATGCACTTTAGCCAGCTTTCATACCGCCCGTCGAAGGCCACGAGCCCATAGATCGAGAGGAAGCTTGGTGACAGGTGTACGCTGTCATCCTGGACGTTCCATTCGAACAAGCCGACCCGGCCCGCTTCCTGCACGAGCTCCAGCATCTCTTCGCTTTTTCGGCGCTGTGGCAGTACGGGCGTCTCTTGCATGCCTCACCCGCCGAGGATGCGCTTGGCATGGGCCATGGCCTTGAGCTTGCCGAAGGCGACGCTTTGCGGCAGGTGATTGAAGCCGCAGGAACTGGTGACGATGGTCTGTTCCGGTGTGAGCCAGGAATGCGCGCGAATGCGCGCGGCAACGGTTTCACCACTCTCGACCTTCGGGTCCTGCACGTCGATGGCGCCGACGCCGAGTTGCTGGTTCCGCAGCAGCCCTTGGAAATGTGGCGTCATGTCATGTTCGATCAGAAGGGAGGTGCACGCAATTTTGCAGACCAAATCGGCCTTATAGCGGCCAACATCGAAATAGCGGTGGCCGATCTGCGCGTCGTATTCCTTGCCGACCGCGTAATTGCCCTGACAGATATGGATCGAAACATGGATGTCGGCCGGGAGCCTTTCAATGGCGAGATTGATGGCCTCGACCGCACCCCGCACTTCATCATCCTCGGCCATCGTGAAATACGGCTCATCGATCTGAATGTGCCTGCAGCCCGCCTCGGCGAGAATCTTGAAATTGTACCGAAGAAGCTTGGCAATGTCAGCCATCATCCGAACAAGATCGTGATAGTGCTCGTCATACGCGACCTTTGCCAAGAAATACGGCCCAGTCATTGTGACCTTGACGGGCTTTTGCGTGAGCGCCGAGACCGTCCTGAATTCATCCGCCAGGCCAAGGTCGATATTGTCGAAGATTCGGGTGCGGCAGGTCGCGGCGGGATGAAAGACGTTGGGATCGTGCGGCGTGATCGGCTTCGGGCGGGTGCTGCCTTCGAAAGCCGGTATTTTTTGCCAAAAGTAGTTCAGCATGGCATTCGGTGGCGAATGGCGATTGTGCGTGCGCCGGTGCATCTCGCCGCCCGTGACCACATCGATGCCGGCTAACTCCTGATCGAGAATCGCCGCTTGGCTCGCCCGATACTGTGCATCCACCAAGGACGCCATCGACAGCTGTCCAACCGCGACGAGCCGGTCGAGCACTTCGTACCAGTCCGGCACGCTGTGGGCGCCGATTACGGTGGTGGTGTACTTGGGATAGGGCGTCATTCGCTCATCCTCACTAGCGCTTTCCTCTTTACCGTTACTGCCGCCTAGGGCCCACATAAATCATCAGCCTCGGCGCGTTAGCGCTGCTGGATCGTTGGGGTCAGGCTACGCTTCCTTCCGGCTGCTGGACCGAACACGTTGGTCCCGCGGCCCGCGCAGACGCTTCTATTTCTTCAGGGCATCCCGCGCCGCATCTTTGCCGCCGCCGACCGTGTTCTGCACCATGCCAGCCGCTTTCTCGGCCGCCCCTTCGGCTTGCGTCTTGCCGATAGCTTCCTTGACCGAGCCCTTGACCTGTTTGGCGGAGCCTGCGATCCGATCCTTGTCCATTACGATCTCCTAATTGTTGCTTGTTGAGGAAGCCTAAAGGTAGGAGTGGCGCCTGCCGTGAACAAGACGCATGCATACCAGATGGACTAGTGCAAAATCACCAACTTCTAGCGTCTTGGCCTTTTCTTCGGAGCGAGTTGCCCCGTAATGCCACGCTCGCGCGCCCAGACGATCGCTGCTGCGCGGCGGTTGACTCCTAGCTTGCGGTAAAGGGAGGCGAGGTGATTGCGCACGGTGTTGCGAGACAGCTTCAGAACTTCGCCGATTTCGGCGTCGTTGCGCCCCTGACAGATCAGCCCGAGCACGTCGCGTTCCCGTCCCGTCAGATCCTCCAGCTCGGCATCCCTGGTGGGGCTCGACACCGGCCGTCGCAACGCGGCCAGTTTTTCGACAATGCTTCGGCTAAACCATGAGGTATCGGCCATCACCTGTTCGATCGCGGCGATGAGCTCTTCCTCCGAGCGCTTACGATCGGTGACATCCTGGAGAACGCACAGGACGCGCTGGTCGTCGTTGATCGCGACCGCTTCGGCGGAGACCAGGCATGCGACGCGTTCCCCGTTCTTGGCCCGCATCTCCAGTTCAAAACCGCGGATACCATGCGTCTTCTTGATCTCTCGACCGAACCGCTGCTGCGTGTCGTCGGGCCAAAGTCCCAACTCGCTCGGCGTGCGCCCGACGAGTTGTTCGTCGCTGAACCCGGTTACCTCCCGGAACGCGTCATTGACCTCGACCAATCGAAAATTATCGAGCGCCGCAATCGCGATCGGCACCGGAACGAGACGGAACGCCGTCGAGAACCGCTGCTCGCTCTGGCGCAATGCGCTCTCTGTCTCCTTGCGAGGGTCGAGGTCCGCGAATGTGAACAGTATGCAGGCTTCGTTCGAAACCTCGATGGGCTGCCCTGCAACAATGACGAACTTCGGCCGGGTTGGGAGCGGTATGCAAGCTTCCATCTGCGGGATTGTCCGCCCTTCCGCCAGCCGCTCGAGCGCCAAATCGCGCTGCTCCGCGGCGTTCAGCACGTCAAAGTCGTCCAGCGTGTACGCGAGGATGTCCTCCCGGGACAATCCGGTCATTTCCAGAAAACCCTGGTTGACCTTGATATAGCGCCGGTCGGATAGACGCGCGATGGCGGCCGGCGCCGGGTTAGCGTTGAAGGCGCTTTCGAACCGCGCCTCGGCCTCATACTGTTCGGTCACATCGGTGATGACGAGCACAAGGCAATCCGGTTGCCCGTCCGCATCAGTGACAACCTGACTGCGGATCGAGTGCACCCAATGCTCGTCCCGTCCTGCCGCGCAGACTTCCACCGTGACGTCGCTGAAGCTCTCCCCCGCGATCACCCGCGCGAGCGGATAGTCCGACTTTTTCAGGATATGGTTGTTCCGGTAGCGCAACCGGAAGCGGCGGCGATAGGCATCGACGGTTGCACCTAGATCCTCAAGACTCTCGACACCGTGCATTGCAAGCGCTGCTTCGTTGCCCCAGACGATTCGCTGGCCTGGCTCGATGAGGATGACGCCTTCACTCAGACCGGCGATAATCTGCTGAAGCTGATGACGGTCGCGCGCTTGACCAAGATCAGTGACCATCGGATTGGTTCGTCCCGTTGTTGATGGCGCCACGCCGGAAGACACACAGGAGCTTGTGCTAGCCTTGACATCGGAGAAGGGTCTTTGGTCGACTTGCTTTGAGCTCACATCATTGCTGTGTCGAGGATGCAATACGAAGCACGGGCGGCGCAGCCGTCTTCGTCGCCTTACCACACAGATAGGACGACAGGAACCGCAGGGCTTCAACCATAGCCCGGCCGACGCAGGGCTTCTCGATGACGCCGAACGCTCCATGCAAGTCGGACGGTAGCAAGTTCGCCTGGCCCGTCACAAAAACAACTGTTGCAAGCCGTTCGTGTACCAGGGTCTTTGCAATTCGTGGCCCCGTTTGCCCGTCCGCGAGATTTAAATCGAGGAGTGCCAGGCCTGGCCGGTGACGCCGGCCAAGGTCTATCGCCTGCGCCGCATTGGCCGCACTCCCCACAACTTCGAAACTCTCATCGAGAAGAAGTTCCTCCAGCTCGAGGGCGACCAAGGCTTCATCTTCGACAATCAACACGCGCATCGGCTCAAATTTTCTGTTCCGGCCGCGCGAATGGGTGTCCTTCCGAAGCCTTTCGCGCCTAACGCGGCACCTAAGGCATTTGGTTCCTTCAAAATTTCTCTATCCGATCTTAAGCCGGACAACCCGCCCCAGCCGGGGACGGCGACCCCGAGAGAGGCCGGGCGCCACCAGGGTGATGAACATCAGCCGCGATTCCCCGGGTGAAACTGCTATCGGCGTCCCTACTTCCTTCTGAGATTGTCCGGAAAAAATCCATGCAGGTTGAAAAAATTGACTGGGTCGTCGATCAGCTTCAGGACGCCCGTCGACGCGGCGACGTCACCGTGTGGGCGGTGCCGGTCGCGGCCGAAGACCGGATCGCATCGCGGAAGACTGTGAACCAGTACCATATGAGCAGGATCGGGATGTCGTAGAGCACGTCGAGTCCCGGGATCGGTTCGACGGGGACGGCGACAACTCCGGCCGCGAGCGTGGCCCCGACGCGGGGCACCTAGCAAAACAGCGCGTTTCATCTGGAAACAGCCATGCGTCTTCGGTGCCTGCCGAGGCTGGCGCCGTTCGCGAAACCTGTTGGAACCCGATGGTGCCCATCCACGTTCAGGGTTGCAATGTGCTCACCCAAACTTTGCAGCCGCAGGTACAAAGAGAGATCTTCGTGTCGAACATTATCTGGATCATCGTGGTCGGCTTCGTCGCGGCGGGCGTTTCCTCTCGCCCGGTCCGAATCGCCCGAACGGCTTCATTCTGACGACCGGGCTCGGGATCGCCGGCGCGTTCGTCGCAACCTTCATCGACCAGACCATCGGTTGGTACCGGCTCGACCAGGGCGCGGGCTTCGCGCGACCGTCGGCGCGGTGCTCGTGCTGTTCATTTGGAACTGGTGGCCCGCCGCCTTATGTCCGATCCAGGACCCCGGCCGGCCACCGCGCCGCTGGGGCTCTAGGGATCGATCGCAGACCGCCGTGGGCGGCCCCATCGCCGAGATCTGCATGCGAGCCTGACGACAGGAGACGGCACGGGACGATGCGCCCAAGAAGCCATCGATGTCGTGACCGGGCGCGAATGAGAACAAGAACGGACGCAGACTTAGGGGCGGTCACGCGACGTGAGGAACTCGGATAGGGGAAATCATCCGCGACCTGCTCATCTTCGTCGCCGCGATGTTCGCTCCTCGGGGTTACCATTTCGGCGCTCCCGCTAGCTGTTGCATATTCGGCCATATTCGTCACAATTGGGCAGCGAAGGACGCCAACTACGGCTTCGGTCGGAGCGGACTCTGACTCCGTCAATCTTGGTTCGAATTCAGGTCCCTCAGCCAGGGAGTCGGCCTCAAATCGCTGCGTATTTGTAGTTTCCGCGGTCTCCGGAATAGTCCCGATACTTCCGCCCGTTAGCGCTCCGGCGAGCTCATCAGTGCCAACCGGAGACGCCAAACGCCTGGGTCCGGGGCAAAAACGGCCGCCGGGTCTCTCAAGGCCGTTTTCGAGTCGTCGGATGTGGAGCGTTTCGCCTGGGTTTTGATGGAGGTTTAGGCGGCAAAGCCGAGGAAACAGCGCTGTTCCTTCCAGTCATGCGGCAGGTCCTTACTCAGCCGCAGCAGCCGGCTCGGCGTCAGCGCGTTGGATTGACTGCCCGCGAGGAGCGCGCGCACGATTTCAGGGCCGAGATAGGACAACCGAACAAGCGAAGTGAGCCGGCCCTTATTCATTCCGAGGCGTCCGCTCATTGCCTCGATGCTGTCGTCCGATCCTGAGAGGAGCTGGATTCGGATCGCGAAAGCTTCTTTGATCAGTTCGACGAGGCCGGCGTTGACATCAGTCTCGGCGCCATTCCCGATGACGAGGCGCTTGCCCTGGCCGGCGCGCCGCACCTTCGCTTCGATTGACAGGAGAACGGGGTCGAGATCGGGCCGTTGGCCCCTTTCCCCCACCTGCAGCGCCGCGGCGATCTTTGCCCGGCTCAGTTGGATTTCGATCCGATCGGCCGCGACGGTGATCCGATCGACTATTTCCTGGACAAGGCTTTTTAGCTCGACGGGCGGCATCGCAAGCCATCGCTCGGAAAGTTTGAGGGCCTTACGCAGTGCCGCGTCAAGCGCGTACGCATCAAGATCGAGCGGCGCGAGCGTTTCACTGACATCGGTCCTGGACGACAACAACGCTCTCAGCCAGTCGAGCACCAGCGCCTCAATATCCCCCGCCGACACGCGCAACCCTTCACCGGCCAAAAGCGGCGCCGAGACATAATAGCAGTATCGCTTGACTTTCTTTGTGGCATGGGTCGGCGTCATCCGATTGCCGTCAGAATCGACGATCAGGCCCGCCAACAGGCTCGGCGCCTCCGCGCCCACCGCCAATGCGCGCTCGCGCCGATTGGCGGCGAGCTTGTCCTGCACGATCTGGCAAAGCTCCGGATCGAGGATGGCCTCATGCTGGCCGGGGTAGGCTGTGCCTTGGTGAGTGATTTCGCCCCGATAGATCCGGTTCTGCAGCATCAGATAGAGGGCCCCGCGGGAAAAATGTTGGCCGCCGGCCAACCGTCCGCCGGCTCCTTCACGGCGCTTGCTCGCGATACCCAGCCGGTCGAGTTCGGCCTTGACCAGCGCGACCGAACCCAGTTCTGCATAGCGCCGGAAGATCAACCGGACAGTCGAGGCCTCAGGCTCATTCACGACCAGCTTGCGGTCCTTGACGTCGTAGCCGAGCGGCACGTTGCCGCCCATCCACATGCCCTTCTTCTTCGAGGCCGCAATCTTGTCGCGGATGCGCTCGCCGGCGATCTCGCGCTCGAACTGGGCGAATGACAACAGCATGTTGAGCGTCAGGCGCCCCATGGAGGTCGTCGTATTGAACTGCTGCGTCACCGACACGAACGACGCGTTATGGGCGTCGAGGACGTCGACGATTTTGGCGAAATCTGAAAGCGACCGCGTCAGGCGATCGACCTTGTAGACAACGACGATCTGGACCTTGCCGGCCGTGATGTCCTCCAGAAGCCGCTTGAGGGCCGGCCGCTCCATCGATCCGCCGGACAGGCCCCCGTCGTCGTACATGTCGCTAAGCGCGACCCATCCGGCATGACGTTGGCTCGCGATATAGGCCTCGCAGGCCTCTCGCTGGGCGTCGAGAGAATTGAATTCCTGCTCGAGGCCCTCGTCGGACGATTTGCGGGTGTAGATCGCGCAGCGGATGGTGAGCCCGGCTCGCGGGGGATCAGCCCTGGCCATGGCCTGGTCTCGCAGTTGAAGTAGAGTCCAGCGGCCGCTGCCTGAGGCCAAAAAACCGCGGGCCCGACCAGCGAGCGCCCGTGATCTTTCGCGCGACCACCGAAAGGGAGCGGTAGCGCTGGCCGCGCCACTCGATGCCGTCGGCATGGATGAGGACCATATGGGTGACCCCGCGCCACTCCCGCACGAGCCGCGTGCCCGGCCTCAAGGAGATCGGCGGCGCGGGTGTAGCCGAGCCGCGGCTTAGCGAATTGGCGCCGGCCTGCTCCAGCTTCCGAGCGGTGGCCGTGGAGAGGCCGCCATATCCCCTCTCCTGAAGCTTGTAAGTAATTCCTCGGACCAAGAGGTCGCGGGAGAGCCGCATCGGCGGCGGCATCCGATGAAGCCGCCGCCACTCACCGCGCAGCTCGAAGATGGTCAACTCCAAGAACCGCGCGAGCGCCTTTGCGATATCGATCGCCGCTTTGTCCATGTCAGCGAGCGCGCCGCGTTTCGATGCGATAGCGGCGAACGCCGTCATCAAGCTTCAATGATGTGAGCAAAAAGCCGAGCTTCCTTTTCACCGTGCCCGCCAGGAACCCGCGCACGCTGTGCTGCTGCCAGTCCGTTGCCTGCATCATCTCTTCGATGCTGGCCCCGTCGGTTCGGCTCAGCAGTGTGAGCACGCGCTCCTGCTTGGTCACTCGCTCCGCCCTTGGCTCGTCAACCTTCACCGGCGTCTTGGCGGCGGCGACTCGTTCGGCCTTTGATTCTACAGACCGCAGCGGTTTCTTGGGGGTGGCCGCGGTGGACGGGACCTTGCGCCGAGCTGTCGCGTTCGATTTGGCGCTCCCCTTCTTGGGTACGGCGCTCTTCGTGTTCCGGGATTTTATGGAAAGGGACGACATGGGTTTGGGCTCCGTTGGTTCGCGGCGTCGGAATTGACGCTCGCACGACCCAAAGCCCCGCAAATCGCGGGGCGAGCCCTAAGCGCTTGTCGGCGGCGCTGGCCGCGCGTTCTCCTGGCTGGTGGTTGGCGCGCCGCACCCCTTCTTCCTGCTGCTCATGACGATCGAACTGGCTCTGCCGCCGCTGCTCGTCCTGCTGTGGTGGCGCGCGGGCGGGCCAAGCGCCTCCAAGGCTTAGGCCTGCCGATCCTCCTGTTGCAGTCACCTGGCGGGCCGCTTCGGCCGATCCATGTCGTCGCAATTACGGGTCCAGCGCCAGTAACCTCGGTGCAGGCCGGCCCCGGCGAGTCGGACGAAGAATCGCGCACGGACGGAAAAGCAGTCATGACGGTAATAACAAAACTAAATGAATCTTTTTGTCTAAGTGGTTCCCATCTCAGGATTGGTGGCCTTAGACACCTATCTTCAAAATCCTCAAGAGTTGGAAAAAGATAAGACGTGATTTAATAACACCTCAAACGAGCTGGCTGCGCTCTTGCGCCGCCGATCGGACTGGCGTGAACGAGCCGGTCTCTGCGACCGAAAAGCACTGCACTCACCTGTCGTGCTACCGAGCGTCGGATTGCTGCGTTATTCATGATTGCACGGTCATCTTCGCGTTCTTGCCGTTACCCGGCGAGACTGAGTTTCTCGCTTGCGTGCGACCCGACGAGGGACCGGCCGCACCGAAGGCAGGGTATCCCTCCTCGCCAATGCTTCGCAGTCACCGCGAACCTAGCCCTTGGGCGGAGCTACCTGTAGACAGCATATGGCCGACACACCGATTCTCCTGGAGAAACGATAAGTATGGTGATGGCAGCTGGATCGCTCGCACGGCGTCGACGTCAAGGAGACCGCCACAGCTTCATCGTGATGGAGGCGTCGAGTCAAGGCTCCCGTCGCCCAAGCCGAGATCAAGAATTGGGCCGAAGAAGACGGCGGACCGGCGACAAGGTCGCCGATTGGAAAGTGAAACGAGAGTTGCAAAATCGCGCCGCTCAGGCCGAGCGTTACGCCGCAGCAGCGGCGGACGTTGCGGTCGCAGCGCTCGTAGCCCGATCATACTGACGGAAGCGGAACGAACCGAGCTGGAAGCGTTGGCGCGTTCCACCAAGACCGAATACCCACCCCGACCCGTGCTTCCTGGCTCAATCAAGTCGAGATCTGGCTCTCGATCCTGCAAGGCAACACGCTCAAGGACGCGTCATTCACCTCGGTCAAACAACTCAGGGAGCACATCGATGCCTTCATCGAGGCCTATAACGAAAATGCCAAGGCCTTCGCCTGGACCAAATCCACAGTCCATCAAAAGCGCCTCAAAGCACGTTTCGCGGACCAATGATTCCGGGTACTAGTCTATTAGCGCGTTGTGCGTAATTCGCGCTAAACACGAATTACGACATGCATGCTAATATACCCTCGGTCAAGTTGGCCCGCCTCCCGCTGGCCATCGGCGATGCAACCTTGGAGAGCTACGTTGGCGGAGACGAAGAGGTGATTGGGGGCGGCGAGACCGATGGCAGTTGCTGTTGAGGATCCTGGCAGAAAGGCTCGATTCGAGATTTTGCACCGCGACGTCGAGCGCAAGGTTCTCGAGCCCCTGCGCACCCACAACTGGGCCGCCAACATCGAGCGGGAAGACGAGTACTTCATCATCGCCGCGGAGCGGGCAGGCGTGTCCCACCGGATCGCGGTGTTCTACACCTCGGCCACGGCAAACGGTGCCTACAAGCAGGCCGCGGCGCAGGTCGAGCACATCTTCTTCAACGGCGCCCCGTATATGGTGGAATCGTTCGCCCATGGCCTGGACCGTCCTGTTGAGCCGATCGACGCCTTTCCGACGCTTCTGCTACAATGGAATGCGGCCACCGCGGACGGGAAATTCGCCCCGGCCGCGGATATACCCTTAACGGCGCCCGCCACGCGTCGGCCGTTCCGGATGCTGCTGTCCGAGCAGCCCATCGAATCCATATGGCTGCGCCTGCGCCAGCTCCAGAGCGTGACGCTCGCTCGGAAATTGATCGAGGAACGGGCGCGACGGGAGGGAATCCCCCTGGACGCAGCGGCTGCTCAGTCCAAAGCCGATGGAGTGGCCTATGCGCTCCGCAACGCTAGCGACTATTTCCAGGCGTCCGACCATCGGAATGTCAGCCAGCGCGTCCTGAACTTCTATTATGGAAGCCTCGCGTTCGCCTTCGCCGAGATACTAGCTGCGCCAACCGGCCCGAGCAGCCTCGCCGAACTTGAAGACACCACCAAGCAGGGACACGGGCTCTACACGCTGGATGGCGAGCCGGGCGGACTTGAGCAGCTGGTGGTGGGGATCATTTCAAACGGCTTTTTTCCGGCATGGATGAAAGCCATGGGCATGGATACAGCCCAGCTCCCAGCAAAAAAGCCGCGGCGTTATCAGGATCTGGCTGACATGCCCAGCGCGCCGTGGGCGACCGTGGAGCGGTTGTTTGCCGCGATCCCAGAGATTGCGGACCTGTTTGCGGATATCTTCGACAGTCCGCCAGCATGGGTCGAGTCTCGCGGCGACATGGAGGCCAATCTTCCCCAAGGCCCAGCTACGGGGGCGGCACGGAGTCGCAGTTATATAAAGCTGGTCGATGAGTTCGGTCGACTGACACCCAAGGACATCGCCGAATTTCCGGGGCCCATCAGCGAGATTGCCGAAGTCGACGCCAAAGGCGATGGCCGCCATTTTCGTGTCGCTGTGGACCACCTAGGCCACCCAAACGCATGGGGCGCGTTGGATCTGCATCACAGCCCCTTCAAACGATCGGCGTTGCTCATGCCAGTCTTGGGTGGCTTGAAGGAATACCGCGCAACCTGCGTGGTGCTGCTGTACGCGCTCTCAATCGTCGTGCGCTACCGGCCGGGCGTCTGGCGGCGCGTTCAGGAAGGCGATCTGGACCATCTGCGCGTGTTGGTCGAGGCGTTCCTTTTCGTTGTCGAGCGCATTTTGCCGGAACAGTTCCTGGAAACGGTCTCGGGACAACGCGTCTACGCTAAACAGCCTGGCACCTTCTAATCAGTTGCACATCACCTTCGCCTTAGAGCCTTCGCTCCAAGAACTGCGATCATTCCTCCGCAAAACAGGGGTATTTTTTTAATGTTTCAGGGACGCTTGACTTCTCAAAGCCCCTTCCTCTCAATCCGACTGGTACAATATCTCGCCGCCATTTGGCACATTTTGTCTCCGCCGTTGACAGTGCACCTTACCAAAGTTTCATTCGACCGACATGGCGGCGTAAGCCAGCTATCCCCATGTTATTCGCCAGCAAGACTGCGCGCCGTCCTGAATTTTGGCAATGGAGAAATCAATCCAGATCTACCATCCTGTCCCTTCGGTCCGAAAATATGATTTCACCGCCCCTAATCTGGCGCCTGCGCCGCGTAATCCGCGCGACAACGATGCTGTGAAAGTGGCCCCCATCATGGAGCGAGGCGGCCATCCAATGCCTCGCCCCTGCTATTTCATTACCGACCAATTATTATCGCTTTGGCCACCGATCCGCCGGTTTTCTCCACCACCCCCTGGCGGGGAACGGTGGAACGGTGGCAATTTGCGTCACCTTTCGCGAAAAATTTCGGGTCAGCATGCGCGGATGCACCGCGTTATCTGGAACGTTGTGGAAGGACGGCGCCCGCTGATCAAGGGTTATTTTGCGGCGTTGCGTTTGATCGGGGGTGCGGTCATGTCTTCGGCCTGTAGATGCGGGTCATGACGCCCGTTGGCCCTGATGTCGTCTGCATGGTCTCGATTCATTTCCCAAAGTTCTGCGAGGCTGGCTAGCGGATTAGCGAAACGCGGCCGATATCCGAACCCTCATATGAGGCCGGGAAGTCAACTGCCAAATTCCGGTCGTGGTGAACTCCGACTCGTGAGACAGGATGCGCTCCCTGTCCGGTGGGATTGTGCGATCCCAAACCACCCGGGTGCGCTATTCTGTCTTTCCATGTGCCACATCGACTTTGTCTCGTGAACGCTGCGTCCATCCTTCATCCGGCGGTTGCCGCCTGGTTTGAGCGTCAA
>PEFW01000074.1 GCA_002890675.1 Candidatus Methylaffinis lahnbergensis | reverse complement strand
GTGAGATTTGGCCGTCTGGTCCAGTTGGTTGCGATCGGTACCATAGCTCACGATCCCGAAGTGCTCGTCCGTGCCGCCGGGGTTGTTGCTAGTCCACGTGATGATGGCCTCATTGTTCCTGAACGATTCGATCGTCGGCCCTTCGGTGATTTGGACGCGCGCCGCGTTGTTGGCAGGTGGCATTTCCTGAGCACCATACGGCGTCATTTGCGCGGCCGTTGAGCTCGCGAAGAGCAGGCTGCCGACAGTGCCGGGAACCGCAAGTATCAGAAGCAGTCCATTTATGTGCAGACTTCTCATGTGCAAGCCAAGAGAGAATTACGCAGCTGAGGTTTTCCAGAACCATAAAGGAAGGCGCATGGAGACCGCTCGCGGGCCACCATGCGCCATAGTCTCAGTCCCGGTCGTGCGGCATACACCGTTTAGTGTCGTACCTTCGCTGCTGAAATTAGTGAGGAATTACCTTGAGTGGAAGCATTACCGCCGGTCACGCAAGCGCCGGTAAAGGTATTGATGTCGGGGTAAGGTGTCGTGAAGCCGTCGGTGAGGGTTTGCATGAAGGCAACGATCTGGTTCTCTTCAGTATCCGTCAAGTGGAGATTCCCGACGGTCATGTCCTGGTTTTGCGGGACCTCGGCCGCAGGCTAGCAGGTTACTTTTTCGATTGTTCCTGCCGGGCACTCTCCGCTCCCGACCTGCATCCTAAACACGTCGCGCGTATTGTAGAAGTGCACCAGTTGCTTCAGGCTCTTGATGTAGCCATTATGGAAGAACTCCTTCTGGAAGTAAGGTCCCGGGGCCTCGGTGGTCGGACAATTTGGCGGCACCAGGGCCACGTCGCGCGCCGTCATCGTCTGCATTTTGCCGTCGGAAACTGAGGCGAATTGTCTCCAAGCCACGTCCGGGTTGGGAGCGGAGCCGAAACCGCTTCTGAGGAAAGTTCCTAATCCGAGGTCGGTGTAGGTAAAGCCTCCCGGATTGGGCGTAAATCCGAAGAAATCCGGCGTGGTCTCAAAATAAAAGGCGTCCCTAGGATTCTTGGGCAGGCCGAGATTGGCCGAGCCGAAGCAGGTGAACACCGGCGTTGTGTCTGCTGCCACCCCGGTGTCCACGCTACTCGGAGCAGTGGGAGCAGGGGCCGTCGACCTGCCGTCCAGATGGCATGAATTGCAATTCGCTTTACCACGGAACAGGTTGTAACCGGCCATCTCGTCTGGAGTCAGCGTGGTTGTGCCCTTCAGGAAGGCGTCAAATTTCGACGTGAAGGGGCTGACCGACAAGCTGTGCTCGTATGCGCCAAGGGACTGCCCCCAGTGATCATAAACATTATTTGAGCGGGTGCGGTCTGCCGGACTTAAATTAACTGGCGTGGCGCTCCCGCCGAAAATCGCGGCCCCATTAGGGGTGTCGCAGATCTGCTCAGTGTTGGATGGGAAATTGATCGCGAACGAGCCCGCCCCCCATACCTCCTCAAAGAGAGGTCTGTACACCGCCTGTGAAAGCCGGAACGTGATGCAAGCAGTGTCAGGTAAGCCCATTTCGTTCGGATCGACAGGAGGAAACTGTGCCTGCTCGGAGTCGGGCCTCCCAAGCAAATATCCGGTTGCGCGTGAATCCCAGAAATTTCCGCCAAAGAAAGCCCCCTGGGTCGGGTCGAACTGGAGTGGAGGGAAGTAGCTCGAATAGGTGTATCTCTGCGCTGTCCGCTTGCCAGCCCGGAAGTGAGCCGATCCGGGATACGCGATCATCGTCAGATTCACCGACGGGATCGGTCCGCTAAAGGCGGCGTACGGCATGTGGCAAGACGCGCAAGCCTCATTTTTGAAGGGAGAGATGTTTAAGTCGAAATTCATAAGCTTGCCGAGTATTTCTACTGAGGCAACACCGGTGTTCTGAAGTATGGGCGGGTTACCGGTCAGAATCGGGGGCGTTATGGCGTGCCACTGTCCGATAGCTTCATTTTCGATAAAGGCAACTTCGCGCCGGACTCTTTGGATCTCCGAAGTCAAATCGGACGGCAGGATAGATTTCTGCTGCTGGCTCTGCCTTTGCTTCCTGGGCGCCATTTTGTGCCAACAGGAGCCAAGCGGAGATGAGCAACATGGCTATAATTGTTGAACAGACCGCTGAAATTTTTGTCCATCGCGCGCCTCCCATGGTGCCCTCCCTGGCAAGTGTTATGCAGCTACTTCGTTGTGCTCACGCGGGGAAGTCTTTAGGCGGCATTATAATATTAATTAATTATGCAATCCCATTCCCTCCCCTTGTCCGACTGACCGAATACTACGCTTTAGTGATTCGCGTTGTCAACGTTTTAGAATCACTTAAATCTGCCCGTCACGGCCCGGATGGCGCATCCTCATTTGCCCATGCTTGCCGCTTCCGCGCCTTCCCGCCAGAGGCCTTGTTTCTTCAACGCGTCGGCGACCTCGCGCGGCATGTAGCGCTCGTCGTGCTTGGCAAGAATACTGTCGGCAAGAAAGATATTGTCCTGGCCAAGCGTACCCTCGGCGACGACGCCTTGTCCTTCCCGGAAGAGGTCGGGCAAAAGCCCCGTATAGGTCACTACGACCTCTTGTTTGGTGTCGGTGACGGCGAAGCGCACCGTCCGGCCGCCCTCGTGGACAAGCGAGCCCTGTTTCACGAGCCCGCCGATGCGCAGCCTTTGCCCGGCAAGCGGCGCTTTTTGCGCAAGCTCGCTCGGTCCATAGAAAAAGACAATATTGTCCCGCAATGCGACGAGCACGAGCCCCACGGCGACGCCAAGCACGGCAAGCGCCGAGGAAATCAAAACGAGACGGCGTTTTTTGCGCGTCATTGCAAGATCAACCTTCCAACCCAAGTTCCCGCGCGAGCGCCTCGATGC
The DNA here is from genome assembly GCA_002890675.1 of Candidatus Methylaffinis lahnbergensis. Taxonomy (GTDB): domain Bacteria; phylum Pseudomonadota; class Alphaproteobacteria; order Rhizobiales; family Beijerinckiaceae; genus Methylocapsa; species Methylocapsa lahnbergensis. The sequence continues at coordinate 12,152 of PEFW01000074.1, read as the reverse complement.
GCGCGATCGCGCTTGGATCGCCGGCGAGACTGCGTTTGGCATCGATCAAGGCCGAGCGCGCCTTGTTTGGCTCCTGTAGCACCGTATAGGAGCGGACAAGGCGAAGCCAGCCTTCAACATCCTGCCCATTTTGCGCCAGGCGCGCGGCGAGCCCCTCCACCATGCCGCGAATGGCAGTCATCTGCCCAGCTTCCGGTAAAGCCTCGATCTTGGCCGCCAAGCCCTCTTGCGTTGTCTCGGGCCCCGCGCCAAGCGCCGCTAGCCGTTCGCGCAGCGCTTGTGCCCAAGGCATGTCTCGAGGCGCTTCGGCTGCAAGTTTACCCCAGATATCCCTTGCCCGCGCGATGTCCCCTTCCTGTTCGGCGGCGAGCCCGAGAAAAAAGCGGGGCTCGGCGGCCGAGGGATCTCTCGCCGCCGCCGCTTCGAACGATTGTTTGGATTCCGCCGTCACCACGCCGTTGGCGGCGGCAACCAGCGCTTCCCCGTAAAGCGCATGTCGCGCCGGCGTCTCGCCAAGCAGGCGCAGTGCCGCGCGCGCGGCACTCACCGCGTCGCCAGCGCGGCCAAGCCGCAGATAAACCGGCGCCAAAACCTCATAGCCGCGCCCATCATCTGGATGTTGCGCAAGATGCGCTTCGATCTTCGCGATCGCAGCCGCCAAATCCATGCGCGCGGGCGAAGCGTCGAGTCGCGCCGCGAGCGGCGCATCGGGCATATCCGGATGGCCGATGGTTGCATAAAGCGAAAGCGCCAAAACGGGAACGAAAATCAATACGCCCGCGGACGCAAGCCGGGCTCTGGTCTTCGATGCTGCCGGCAATGGTGCATTCGCGGCGTCTGCCGCAATCAGGCGGCGGGCCGCCTCGGCCTTAGCGCCTTGCGCATCTTCCGGCGCCACGAGGCGTTGCGCTTCATCTCTTTCAATCTCGGCGAGTTGGGCCTTGTAGATGGCGATGCCGATTTCGCGGCGCGCAACCCCGCGCGGGGTTTTCGCAAGCGGCCACAGCACGCTTATCACAGCGGCGGCGGACAGAACGGCAAAAATCAGCCACACCATGGAGCCTTAATAGTGATTGGCCGCGCGGTTGCAAGGTTCATCGCGTCGCAGATATTTGGCGGGTAATCGGTTGATCTCACGCCGAGGGCAGCCTTAAGTCCGCGCGCAAGCCGCCATTGGGGCTATCTTCAAGCGACAAATGGCCGCCGTAAAGCGCCGCCAGATCCGCGACGATCGAAAGCCCGAAGCCCGATCCGGGCTTCGTTTCATCGAGGCGCTTGCCACGCGACAGCGCGGCCTGGCGCAACCCGGCGGCAAGTCCTGGCCCGTCGTCGTCGATGGTGACGCGAAAAAACGGCGTTCCGAGAGGTTGCGCCAGGGCTCCGGCGCTATGTTGATCGTTACCGTGTGGCGCGCCCATTTTCCGGCATTATCGACGAGATTGCCAACCATCTCCTCGAATTCCTGGCGTTCCCCTTGAAAACCAATGGCCCCCGGCACCGAGACGGTGAAGTCAATCGCTCGCTCCGCATAGATTTTTTCGAAGGTGGGGACCAAGGCTTCGACGGCGGGGGCCACCTCAGTCGCTCCGCCCAGCGTCCGGGCCCGGACTGCCGCGCGCGCGCGGTTAAGGTAATAGGAAACCTGATCGCGCATGAGCGCGGCCTGCTCCTCCACCTTGGCCGCGAGTGGGCCGGGATCGACCGCGGCTTCGTTGACGATGACGCTGAGCGGCGTTTTCAAGGCATGAGCGAGATTGCCGACCTGGGTGCGCGCGCGTTCCACCACGTCGCGGTTGGCGTCAATCAGCAGATTGAATTCGCTGGCAAGCGGCGCGAGATCCTGCGGGAAATCGCCTTCGATTTTCTCGGCTTCACCGCGTCTTATCGCGGCGACCCCTTCCTGCAACTGCCAAAGCGGTTTCAGGCCGTAGCGAAGCTGCGCCGCCGCCGACAAGACAAGGGCCAACGCGAGTACCGCGAAGGTGAGCACGAGGTCAAGCTCGAAACGCGAAATTTTGGCCTCGATTTCCTCGGTCGTCGCGGCGACCTGAACGAGATAAATTCCCTGATCTCCAGTATCGATGATGCGTTCGAGCATTCGCAAGGCGCGGTCATCCGCCCCTTTCGCATACCCTCTCCGCGCGCCGCCCGGACTGGACGCGACTCCGGCATCGGGCAGACGCGGAAGCTTTGCCGCGAACAGAGCGCGAACTTCTGATTTCGGGCTTCGGCACGTCCAACCGCGTGATTTGCCAATACCAGCCAGACAAGGCCAGTTCGAATTGCGGTTCGCCAAGCTGGCCTGGCGCGGTGCGGCTGTCTTCTCCAGGGGTCGCGATATCGGCGACGAGGGCACGCAAATAAACGCCGAGGCGCTCGTCGAAATTGGCCTCGGCCGCGCGCCGGTAAATTGTCGTGAGAACCAGCCCCGCGGCCAAAAGAATGGCAACGCTCAACAGGGCCGCGGAAACGAAAAGCCGCGTTGCTATTGAGCGCGGTCTCGGCCGTGCGGGAGCGCGATCCTGCCGCGCCGGGCCGGAAGGCCGCTCTAGCCCTTCGTCGTTTCGCATCCGCTGCCGCCGGCAAAATGTCCCCTGGCCGGACCTCGTTTCATACCGGCACGTATTGGACGCCGCCACGTGGTATCAAATCTTGCTCACGTTCCCTTCAATTTGAATTCGCTCATTACTCTATTTTAGATTTACATTTCCCGACGCAATTCGTATAATTTCGGTCACACGTTCGCATAGGGGCTGGGCTGTGCGCTTTACCCATACACGCGTCAACTACATCGTTACAATCTTTTATGCAATTAGGATCGTACTTTTTTACTTCAGCCGCCATCGCCGGGGTTGCGATGCTGAGTGAGGCAGCCGAGGTGGCCCCCACGACGACGGCAGACAGAAAGCGCCGCAGATCGCGCTCAGAGTCGTGGATTTCAAGGCAACCATAATCATAACATCCTCCCGGGAGTTGGTGGCGCGCGTCCGAATGTTTCGACGATCGACCGCCCTGCTTTGATGGTCCACGCCCATGACTCCGGACTGCATGCAGCCTCGCGCGGTATGCGCGGTCAGGGAGCTTATACGCCACCGCGCGGAAAAGGAAGGGGCATAGCCGCCGAGATTTCGGAAGCAGTGCTCATATGCTCTTTCGGCTGTCGCTTCATCGAGCGGCGGGATCTGTCCGTCGCGGCTTGGCCACATCTTCCGTTTCCGGCGCCGCCACGAGATAGCCGAGCCCGCGCATCGTTTGGATGACTTCGACGCCAAGCTTCTTGCGCAGGCGTCCGACGAAGACCTCGATCGTATTTGAATCGCGATCGAAAACCTCATCGTAGAGATGCTCGATGATCTCACTGCGCGATACGATCCGCCCCGCATGATGCATCAAATAGGACAACAGTTTCGTGCGAGGTAAGCTTGACCGGGTTGCCATTTACCGCCACCCGCCCCGTGCGCGCATCGAGATGCACTGGACCGCAGCTCAATTCGCTTGTCGCATGACCGGCGGCTCGCCGCAATAGGGCGCGCAGCCGGGCAAGGATTTCCACGATATGGAAGGGCTTGGCGACGTAATCGTCAGCCCCGGCGTCGAACCCCTGAACCTTGTCGCTCCACCGGTCGCGTGCAGTCAAAATCAACACCGGCATCGCGCGGCCGGCTCGGCGCCATTCACTAAGCACGGATGTGCCGTCCTTCTTGGGCAAGCCCAAATCTAGGACGACGGCATCGTAAGGTTCGGTGTCGCCCAAAAACCATCTTTCTTCACCATCGAACGCACGGTCGACGGCATAGCCCGCGCGCGTAAGCGCGGCGAAGATCTGCCGATTGAGGTCCTTGTCATCCTCGACGACGAGCAACCGCACGCTTCGATACCTCTTTGCCAAGGGCAATGTTTCGCGTGAAACCTTGCCGCTTCTCCCCGCGTCGATTGAGTGGCTGGAACGCCGCCGTTTTTTCTTAACACGAAGAATTCAATGTTCGTTTTTCGAACCGATGACCTGTCCGGTCTTGGCATTGACGAAAACGTGAATGACGCGGCCGTCGCGGCGCAAAAGGCTCATCTCATAGACGAGGTCCTCGCTCCAGCGGCAAAGCTTGACCCCGATGGCTTCCGCCTGCGACCGGCTGGCCACGTTCCGCATGACACGAAACGGCTCAAACAGCCTCTGCGCGAGAATCTTTTCGCGCGTCTCGGCCGTCGAGAAACAGACGCGGTCCGGCTCTGGTTCGGTCCGAGCCGCGGTGCTCGAGCCCAGATAGGCCGCGACAATGACCGAAATGAAATAAAGCATGACTCAACGCTGGCGCGGCGACAATGAATGAGACATGAATATTGCGAACATGCGCGGTTATTTTCGAATCGTTTCACTCGCCAAGGCTTTTTTGCCGCCCCCGTGCGCGGGTTTGGGCGCAATCCTGGCTTGCCTGTCCGGCATGGTTTTAACAGCGCCGGTATTTGCTTTGGTCGGTCCTTCCCGGGAGGCCCCAGAGTTCGCACCCTATGTCGTCATTGTACTGGACAAGAGCGGCGGCGGCGGCGCGAGCTTTTGTACGGCGAGCGTCATCGCTCAAGACGTTGTCCTGACCGCCGCCCACTGCGTCTCCAATCTTGCAAACACGCGGGTATTTTTCCGGGGCGGCCAGAAACAGCTGGTTCTATTCGATGTTGCTTCGATCAGTGTTCACCCGGAATTCCGCCCCAAAATCGGGCGAAAGCATTTGATTTCCATCGATCTTGCGCTTCTGCGTCTAGCTGAGCCATTACCTCCCGCATTCAAAGCCATCGAACTTTCGGGTTCCCGCCCGGTCGCGACCGGGCAGCCGTTTCGCATCGTAGGTTTTGGCCGTGCGGATGAAAGCGTGAGCGGAACGTCAGGTGTCTTGCGGGTAGGCATTCTCGTCGTGAGCGAACCCAAATCGCCCGTTCTTGTTTGGCTTACCGATCCGGATGGCACTGGACTTGGCGGTTGCACGGGCGATTCCGGCGCGCCGGTTCTCGCCGTCGGTCAGCCGGCGCTCGTCGCCGTGGCGATCAGGGCCAGAGGCGACAACGGAAATTCATGCGGCGCTTCGACTGAGGCGGTGCTGATCGGGCCGCAAATGCCATGGGTTCGCAAGACACTGCAAGCATGGGGAGCGACCTGGAGCATGGCGCCTTAACACCGTCCGCCCCCGGTTGCCCTCTAATGGGTCCGGCTTCGCTCTGGCAACCGCTCGATCTCAATGAGTGATGGCGCTCGGGGTTTCCTCCTCGGAAGAAAGCGGAGCGAGCGGCTTCGCCTCCTCGTCCCAAACAATCGGCACCGGCTGGCGAACCAGGGCATGGATCAATACCTCTTCCATGCGCGAGACCGGCACGATTTCGAGCGCGTTCTTGACCGGATTTGGAATTTCTACCAGATCCTTGGCGTTTTCCTCGGGAATTAAAATTTTCTTTAGACCCCCGCGCAGCGCGGCAAGCAATTTTTCCTTGAGCCCTCCGATCGGAAGGATCCTGCCGCGCAAGGTGATCTCGCCGGTCATCGCTATGTCGCGCCGGATCGGGATACCGGTCATGATCGAGACGATCGCCGTCGCCATGGCAACACCCGCCGATGGACCATCCTTGGGCGTCGCGCCTTCTGGAACGTGCACGTGGATGTCGCGACGCTCGAACACCGGCGGCTCGATGCCGAAATCGACCGCGCGCGAGCGGACATAGGACGCCGCCGCCGAGATCGACTCCTTCATCACGTCGCGCAGATTTCCGGTGACCGTCATGCGCCCCTTGCCAGGCATCATCACGCCTTCGATCGTCAGCAATTCGCCGCCGACTTCGGTCCAGGCAAGGCCGGTCACGACGCCGATCTGATCCTCGGTTTCCAACTCGCCGTAGCGGAATTTGGGAACGCCGAGAAAATCTGGCAGGTTGTCGCCGGTGATCGCGACCCCCTTCGTCTTGCCGGTCAAAATTTGTTTGACCGCCTTGCGTTCGAGTTTGGCGAGTTCGCGTTCAAGATTTCGCACGCCGGCCTCACGCGTATAGCGCCGTATTATGGTAATGAGGCCGTTGTCGTCGATTGACCATTCCTTGGACCCAAGACCGTGCTTCTTGAGCCCGGCCGGAATCAAATGGCGGCGCGCGATCTCGACCTTTTCATTTTCCGTGTAGCCCGCGATACGGATGATTTCCATGCGGTCCATAAGGGGCGGGGGAATATTCAACGTATTGGCCGTCGTGACGAACATGACATGCGACAAGTCATAGTCGACTTCGAGATAGTGATCGTTGAAGCAATGATTCTGTTCCGGATCGAGAACCTCAAGCAGCGCCGACGACGGATCGCCTCGGAAGTCCATTCCCATCTTGTCGATTTCGTCGAGCAAGAAGAGCGGGTTCGAACTCTTGGCCTTGCGCATCGACTGGATGATCTTGCCGGGCATGGAACCGATATAAGTGCGGCGATGACCGCGAATTTCGGCTTCGTCGCGCACGCCGCCAAGCGACATGCGGACGAATTCGCGGCCCGTGGCCTTGGCGATCGACTTGCCAAGCGAGGTCTTGCCGACTCCAGGAGGGCCGACAAGGCACAGGATGGGCCCCGTCAATTTGTTCGCGCGGCTCTGCACCGCAAGATATTCGATGATGCGCTCCTTGACTTTTTCGAGACCGAAATGCTCGCTGTCGAGGACATTTTCGGCGATGTTCAAATCCTTCTTGATCTTGGAGCGCTTGTTCCAGGGAATCGATAAAAGCCAGTCGAGATAGTTGCGCACGACCGTCGCTTCCGCCGACATCGGCGACATCTGACGCAATTTTTTCAATTCGGTGATCGCCTTGTCGCGCGCCTCCTTGGACAGTTTCGTCGTCTTGATGCGTTCGTCGATCTCGGCAAGATCGTCCTTGCCGTCTTCGTCGCCGAGTTCCTTCTGGATCGCTTTCATCTGTTCGTTCAGATAGTATTCGCGCTGGGTCTTCTCCATCTGGCGCTTGACCCTGGTGCGGATGCGCTTTTCCACTTGCAGAACCGAAATCTCGCTTTCCATGAGCGCAAGGCATTTTTCGAGTCTCTTGGCGATCGAGCCGGTATCGAGCACGGCCTGCTTATCGGTTATCTTGACCGCAAGATGCGAAGCGACCGTGTCGGCAAGCTTGGAATAATCGTCGATTTGGGCGACCGCCGCCACGACCTCCGGCGAGACCTTCTTGTTGAGCTTGACGTAGCCCTCGAACTCGGCGACGACCGATCGGGCGAGCGCTTCCACTTCGACCTTGTCGAAGGGCTCGTCGGCGATCGCCTCGGCCCTGGCTTCATAGAAATCCTCGGTGCGGGAATAGCCTTGCACCTTGGCGCGAACGAGCCCCTCGACCAGAACCTTGACCGTACCGTCGGGAAGCTTCAAGAGCTGAAGGACCGAAGCGAGCGTGCCGGTCGAAAAGATCGCTTCCGTCGCCGGATCGTCGTCGGCGGCCGTCATCTGGGTCGCAAGAAGGATGAGCTTGTCGGCCCTCATGACCTCTTCGAGAGCGCGAATCGATTTCTCGCGGCCGACGAAAAGCGGCACGATCATATGCGGAAAAACCACAATGTCGCGCAGCGGCAGAACCGGATAGATGTCGATCGTGCCGGGGCGAGCGGGCTCGCGCTTTTGGGTCATACCATCATCCTGTCTGGAGAATTTCTAGTCACTATCGAAGACATGGCGGCGCGGCGGTTCAGTTTCAAGAAGGCCTCGGTGCCCCGGGCGGCCTCTCGAAACTCGAGCATCATGGCAGCGCGAGCTCAAGCGCTTGCGCCGGTTTTTTCACTGCGCTCGGCGTAAATGTAGAGGGGACGGGAGTCTCCCTCGACAACATCGGGGCCGACGACGACCTGTTCGACGCGGTCGAGGCCGGGAAGATCGAACATCGTATCGAGTAGGATGCCTTCCATGATGGAGCGCAATCCACGCGCGCCGGTGCGCCTCTCGATGGCTTTTTTGGCGACTGCCTTCAAGGCCTCGTCCTGGAAGGTGAGCTTGGTATTTTCCATTTCGAACAAGCGCTGATACTGCTTGACGAGCGCGTTCTTCGGCTCGGTCAGGATTCTCTTCAGGGAGTCTTCATCGAGATCGTCGAGCGTTGCGATGACTGGCAATCTGCCGACGAATTCCGGGATCAGCCCGAATTTCAGCAAATCCTCCGGTTCGACTTTTCGGAAAATCTCGCCGGTCCGGCGATCGTCCGGCGATTGGACCGTCGCGCCAAATCCGATCGACGTGCTCTTGCCGCGCGTCGAGATGATCTTTTCGAGGCCTCCGAAGGCGCCGCCGCAAACGAACAAAATATTCGTCGTATCGACCTGCAGAAATTCTTGCTGTGGGTGCTTGCGTCCACCCTGCGGCGGTACCGACGCGACCGTGCCTTCCATGATTTTCAGGAGCGCTTGCTGGACACCTTCGCCCGACACATCCCGGGTGATCGACGGATTGTCGGATTTGCGCGAAATTTTGTCGATCTCGTCGATATAGACGATCCCGCGTTGCGCCCGCTCGACATTATAATCGGAAGCTTGAAGGAGCTTCAAAATGATGTTTTCGACATCTTCGCCGACATAGCCCGCCTCGGTCAGCGTCGTAGCGTCGGCCATCGTGAAGGGCACGTCGAGAATTCGCGCCAAGGTCTGCGCAAGCAAAGTCTTGCCAGAACCGGTCGGGCCGATCAACAGAATGTTCGATTTCGCAAGCTCCACGTCATTATGCTTGGCCGCGTGATTGAGGCGTTTGTAATGATTGTGGACAGCAACCGACAAGACCCGCTTGGCTTGCGGCTGCCCGATTACGTAATCGTCCAGAACCTTGCAGATCTCCCTGGGAGTAGGGACGCCGTCGCGGCTTTTTACAAGCGAGGATTTGTTCTCCTCGCGGATGATATCCATGCAAAGTTCGACGCATTCATCGCAGATGAAAACCGTCGGGCCAGCAATGAGCTTGCGCACTTCATGCTGGCTCTTGCCGCAAAACGAGCAATAGAGCGTGTTTTTCGATTCGCTGCCGCCAATCTTGGTCATCGAACGTCTCCCATTTCCTTGGGACTAGGGATGCCGTCGCGGCACTTTACAAGCGAGGATTTGTTCTCTTCGCGGACGATATCCATGCAAGTTTCGACGCATCCATCGCAGATAAAAACCGTCGGGCCCACAATGAGCTTGCGCGCCTCATGCTGGCTCTTGCCGCAAAACGAGCAATACACTTTGTTTTTCGAGTCGCGGCTATTTACAAGCGAGGATTTGTTTTCCTCGCGGAAGATATCCATGCAAAGTTCGACGCATTCATCGCAGATGAAGACCGTCGGGCCGGCAATGAGCTTGCGCACCTCATGCTGGCTCTTGCCGCAAAACGAGCAATAGAACGTGTTTTTCGATTCGCCGCCGACCTTGGTCATCGAACGTCTCCGTACCGGCCGAAGTCATGTGTGAACTCCGGTCACGCTGCGTGAAAGGCCGCGGACTCCCCGCCACCTTCTGGCGGATTGGCACACGAACCAGCCCAGTTTAATTCTTGCCCACACTTCCTAACGCGGTTGCCGCTTTAACGCCGCATCCATTCTCCTTCAAAACGTGTTCGATCCGCAAGATGGCCCTCGCCACTTCTGGCATCGCCGAAAGTTTGAAAACGCTCCATTGCTCGTAACACGATATCCGAATCATAGTCTGCCCTAAGTTTTCCGTTAACCTAAATGCCATTTGTTTCGATTTTGAGCGACAATCGCACGTTGAGCGGTTCACGCCGCCCATTTACGCGGATTTCCTATATATTAGCAATCTTTATACCAAGACAATCGTTATTCCTATTTCAGGGCGGCGGCGCTCCCGCGACGGCGCTCTGACGATGTGCCCGGCAGGGCGCCCCGTCGAGGAATCGGCCCGTTGCTCTTATCGATAAGCCGCCGCGCGGCCATTAATAAACGGGCAAGGACGCGTTCGAGCGCCTATTTACTTTCCGGCAGCGGCATTTCGTCGGGCCGCCTCACAATAACATGATCCACGATACCAAACTCTTTCGACTCATCGGCGGACATGAAGTGGTCGCGGTCCAAGGTGTTTTCGATCGTGTCGTAATCCCGGCCGGTATGCCGGACGTAGATCTCGTTCAACCGCCGCTTGACCTTCATGATATCCTCGGCGTGACGAGCAATATCGGAAGCCTGACCCTGGAAGCCGCCTGACGGCTGATGCATCATGATTCGCGCGTTCGGCAAAGCGTAACGCGCTTTCGTCTCTCCGGCGCAAAGGAGAAGCGAACCCATGGAAGCGGCCTGCCCGACGCAGAGCGTCGATACCTTGGGCTTTATGAACTGCATCGTATCGTAGATCGCAAGACCCGACGTCACCACGCCGCCCGGCGAATTGATGTACATCGAGATTTCCTTCTTCGGGTTTTCCGCCTCGAGGAATAGCAATTCGGCGATGATCACCGAGGCCACGTGGTCGTCGACCGGGCCAGTCAGAAAAATGATCCGCTCGCGCAAAAGCCGGGAATAGATGTCGAAACCGCGCTCGCCGCGGCTCGTATTCTCGATAACCTGAGGAATGAGGTAGTTATCGTGGATCTCAATCGGACTGCGATCGCGCATGATGGAGGATTCCCTGGTGAAAATGAACTCGTCGAAACGACGCGAAGGTTATGCCCTCGCTGGACCGATAAGGATAGTATATTAGCGCGCCCCGGCTAACAATCCATTGCTTGGGTAAAGCGCGCCCCATCACTGAGGCACGCTTTCTTGCACGGTCTCGCCGCCGGCGCCGCTTGCGTCCTCGTCGTGCGCCTTCAGAAGTTCGTCCCGAGAAACTTTCCTGTCGGTCAGCTTGGCCCGGGAAATTATATGATCGACCACTTTTTCCTCGAAAAGCGGGGCCCTGATCTCCGCCAAGGCGCGGGGATTTTTGCGATAATAGTCCCACACGGTCTTTTCTTGGCCAGGGAACGCGCGCGCCCGCTTAGCCAGAGCCTGACTAACCTCCTCGTCCGAGACCTTGATGTCCACTCTTGCCCCGATTTCAGCCAAAAGGAGGCCGAGCCGCACCCTCCGTTCGGCAATTTTGAGATAGTCCGCGCGCGCTGCCTCCTCGGTCGTGTTGTCGTCCTCGTAGCTGCGCCCGCCCCGCTTTTGCTCAGCCTCGACCTTGCGCCACACCGCATCGAATTCCTGTGTCACTAGCCCTTCAGGCACGTCGAAAACGTATTTCTTATCGAGCGCGTCGAGGAGATCGCGCTTCCATCTCCCTCTCGAGGCCGCGACATGGTCGCGCTCGATATTGGCGCGGATCGCGGTTTTGAGTTTGGCCAGATCCTCGAAGCCAAGACCTTTCGCGAATCCATCGCCGATTTCGACCTCGGCCGGGGCCGCCGCGCCCTTGAGCGTCACATCGAAGGCGGCCGCCTTGCCGGCGAGCCCGGCGGCGCTGTAATTATCCGGGAACGTCACCAAAATTGTCCGGCTTTCGCCGGTCTTCATGCCTTCGATTTGCGCTTCGAAGCCGGGGAGGAAACTGCCGGAACCGAGGACGACGTCAACATTTTCTCCAGAACCGCCCGCGAATGGCTCGCCGTCGATCTTGCCGGTAAAATCCAGCGTGGCCTTGTCGCCGTTTTGTGCGATGGCCTCTCCTTCCTTTACCGTGTAAACGCGATTCTGCTCGGCGAGCCTGGCCAAGACTTGCTCGACGTCGGCGTCGGACACGTCGGCAATCAGCCGTTCGATTTTTATATCTTCGAAACCGCCGGCCTCGATCTTCGGCAACACTTCGAGCGCGACGGTAAAGGCGAGATCGGCTTGCGCTTCGAAAACCTTCTCGATTTCTTGGCGATCCTCGGCAAAATCGATCTTGGGGTCCATGGCAAGCCGCAGTTGATTGTCCTCGACAATCTTGCGATTGGCCTCGTTGACGGCGTCCTGAACAACTTCGGCCATGATCGAGCGGCCATAGAGACGCTTCAGGTGAGAAACTGGAACCTTGCCCGGACGAAATCCGGGAATACGCGCCTTGGCCCTGACCTCGGCGAGCTGACCTTCGACTCGCTCCGCGAGGTCGGCGGCTGCTAGTACCACTTTGAATTCGCGCTTGAGGCCTTGCGCGTGGGTTTGCGTGACTTCCATTCGAAACTAGCCTTTTTTCGACTTCGCCG
>PEFW01000073.1 GCA_002890675.1 Candidatus Methylaffinis lahnbergensis | reverse complement strand
GCCTTCGACGACGTCCTTCATGCCGCTCCTACCGTAAGGATCGATGAGCCGTTTCGCCCGCGTGTCGGTGCGCGCCTTGCGCAAGGTCGCGGCCTGCGCCTTGCCGCGGCCCTCGGCCACGGCTTCCGCGAAATTCGCAAAAAGCAACGTGATCCAGAGCCAAAGCCCGATCTGAAACGTGAATTTCGCCGTACCTGCTTCCCCTGTCACTAGGTCCCGCAAGTAGAGGATCGTCGTCAGCACACTCACGATCTCGACGACGAACATGACTGGATTGCGGATCATGAGTCTCGGATCGAGCTTGCGAAACGCGTCCCAGATCGCCGGACGAATGATCGCCGGATCGAGCAAGGAGCGTACGTTGCGGCGTGGATTGTCTCTGGTTTTCATTGGTTGTGCCTCGAGTTCACCAGAAAGGTTTCACGTGAAACTTCTTTGTCTTTGTTTGCCCCGTTTCCGGGCAAACAGCGGGCGTCCGCCCCGCCCCGGCATTGTTCCGCGGCGGTCAAAAGAGGCTGCCGGCGCGCATTGCGAGATGCTCCTCGATCGGGCCAAGCGCCAGAGCGGGGAAGTAAATAAGGCCGCCGATAATCAGGATCACGCCGATCAGAAGACCGACGAAAAGCCCGCCATCCGTCGGAAAAGTTCCAGCCGAGGCTGGCACGATCTTCTTGCTCACCAGCGATCCGGCGATAGCCAGCATTGGGACCATGACTAGGAAGCGGCCGATCCACATCGCGAGGCCGAGCGTCGTGTTCCAGAAAGGCGTGTTGGCGCTAAGCCCCGCAAAGGCGCTGCCATTGTTGCCGGTGGCCGAAACATAAGCATAAAGCGCTTCGCTAAAGCCGTGCGGCCCGGAATTGGCGAGTCCCGCGAGGCCCGGCGTAACCACGACCGCAATCGCCGTGAAGCCGAGCATCGACAAAGGAAGAATGAGAATGGCGAGGATCGCCATTTTGACTTCTTTCGCCTCGAGTTTTTTGCCGAGATATTCCGGGGTGCGGCCGACCATGAGCCCAGCGACGAAGACCGCGACGATCGCGAAGAGCAGCATCCCATAAAGGCCCGAGCCGACGCCGCCGAAGATGATCTCGCCCAGCATGATATTGACCATCGGCACCATGCCGCCGAGCGGCAACAAGCTATCGTGCATATTGTTGACTGCGCCGCAGGAGGCGTCGGTCGTGGCGGTTGTGAAGAGCGACGAATTGGCGATGCCGAACCGCACCTCCTTGCCTTCCATGTTGCCGCCGGCCTGAAGCGCGTTTGGTGCGGCGTCGATGGGCAGGCTTGCGAAAGCCGGATTGCCGCCGCTCTCGGTGGCGTAGACGGTGAACGCCCCGGCCAAAAACAAAATGCCCATGACCGCGAAGATCGCCCAGCCCTGGCGCTCCTTGCCAACCATCCGGCCGAACACATTGGTGAGCGACGCGCCGATCGAAAAAATCAGCACCATCTGGACGAAATTGGTGAGGGCGTTCGGATTCTCGTAAGGGTGCGCCGAATTGGCGTTGAAGAAGCCGCCGCCGTTGGTGCCCATCATTTTGATGACTTCCTGTGAAGCCACCGGACCCTGGGCGATCACTTGTTTGGAGCCTTCGAGCGTCGTCGCGTCGACATAGCCACCCAGATTTTGCGGCATGCCTTGCCAAACGAAAAAGAGTCCCACGACGATCGCGATCGGCAACAGCACATAGAGAACGGTGCGGGTCATATCGACCCAGAAATTGCCGATGGTTCGCGCCGAGCGGCGGGCAAAGCCTCTGATGAGGGCAATGGCGAGCGCGATCCCGGTCGCGGCGGATACGAAATTATGCACGGTGAGCCCGGCCATCTGGGTCAGATAGCTCATCGTGGTCTCGGGCGTGTAGGATTGCCAATTGGTGTTGGTGACGAAGCTCACCGACGTATTGAAGGCGAGATCGGGAGAGACCGCATCGAGATGCTGCGGGTTGAAGGGAAGGACCGCCTGCAAACGCTGCAAGGCGTAAAGCGCGAGGAAGCCCGCGAGGCTGAAGGTGAGCACGGCGAGGCCGTAGCTCTTCCAGTCCTGCTCCTCATCTTCCTTGACGCCGCTCAGCGCATAGATTGCCCGCTCGAGGGGCCGCAGTGGTAGAGACAGAAAAGTGCGCTCGCCTTTGAAGACGCGGGTCATATAATAGCCGAACGGCCTCACGAGGAGGACGACCACCCCGCAAAAAAGCGCGATCTGAACAAAACCATTGGCGGTCATGGCATCTCTTTCTCAAAAGCGCTCGGGGCGTATCAAGGCGATGACGAGATAAATCATGACGACCGCGGTCACGATCGCGCCAAGCAAGTTGTCGAATGTCATGGTTGTTTCCTCACAAGCGAGCGCAGGCGTTCAGATAGAGCGCCGTGACGGCAAAGGCCGCCACGCCAATGGCGACGAAGACAAAGTCAAGAGCGAAGCTCATCATTGAAAATCCTTCCAACGCAATTTCCAGGCGAACCGGTGCCTGCTTCGCCTGAAAATGCTCGAAGCTTTATTAGAGTATCGCGAATGCCGCATATAAATTCGAGGCTGCTCAACGGCGCCGGATATAAGAATTCCATAAAAATTGCGCACCAGCCTGGTCTCCTGCCCCGGCATGGCCCCGGGACGCCATCGGCCTCCACAGCATCGCGCGTGCTTAAGATTGATCCCAAAGCTGCCGCCGCGCACCGAGCATGGTCCGATTTATGCGGATCATGGGCTAGCGGGGAGCAGACGGCGCAACCGCGGCGGGCGTTGCCGGACGAACATTGGGTGTGCCAAAAAAGCGGAAGAAATCCGACTTTGGGCTCATCACCATGCGCGTGTCGCTGCCTTTCAATCCAGTTTCATAGGGTTGCATCGAGCGATAGAAGGCAAAGAAATCCGGGTCCTGCCGTAGCCCTCCGCAAAAATGCGGTTTCTTTCCGTATCGCCTTCGTCCCGCGACTGATCAGCTTGGCGCTGCGCGTTGCCACGAAGTACGACGACATCGCGGTCGGCTGTGGCTGTGATCGTTCGCGCGGTTTCAGAGCCTTTAGCGCGATATTCCGCAGCCTCGCGCGCGCGTTTTGCTCTGCATCCGGCTAAAGACTTTTTCCGAAATCTGGCGTGACAGATCGGGCGCGGCAGATTCTCACATCGACGGCGGCGATGCCGAGGTTGCCGCCTCCCTGGTTCACCTGGGCGCGGATCTTGACCATGAGATCGGCGCGATTGTCGCGCACGATTTCGGCCATGTTCGCGTCGCCCAGCACCCTCCGATAAGTCTGCAACTTTTCGAAGACCGCGCGCTACGCGGCGCAGGAAAGCTTGACCGCGATGCCGGTGGCGAGAATGTGCTTGAGTTGCACCCCAGTCTCTTCGATCGGAACGATACCGTCAGTTTCATAATCTAAGCCGATGATCGCGTCGGCGTCGATATCTTCCGCCCTGCGGATAAGTTCGCTCAAAATGAGTTCACGCCAATTGTCTTGGGGTGGGGCACCATTCGCGGCGTGCCAAGCGGTGCCGGCCTTGATCTTGCCGATCGCATAGAGAACGCGGCCGCCCTCAATGACGTCGGTTGAACTGATACGCATGTCTTGCCTTCAAATTCACTCAATGCTTAGTCGCTGGAGATTTCCGAAGGCTTAATTGGCCCGAGAGACGTCCCTTGCAAAGGCAGATAAGCGAACGCCCATTAAGAAACGAGATGGAACAAAGGCGCGAAAAATATAAATTCCATAAGTCGTAGCATTGCCTAGAACGTTCATGAACCGGCCTATAGAGCCGGCAGGAACTCAGGCGCATTTCATAGAGTCATGCGAGCCGCGAGAAGTGTGTATCGCGCCCGAAGTTCAGCTCCGACTCACTTTTGGCCGCGGCTGGTGCGCGGCGCGCCACGAGGAAGAGGTGAGTGGCGCGTTCCACGAATCCGGAGGTTGTAGCGTAGGTCTCCTCGAGCCGCTCGAGTTCATCGTAAAGCTGGTTGTCGACCGCTTAAGGACGCAGGGTTCCAACGAGGGTCAGGCGCGAAGCGATTATGAAACAGGTCGAGGCCTCGCAAATCCTCTATGTCGAATTGGTCAGTGAAATAGCTTCGCAGTTCGGATGCGGCGAAGAGGTGAAAGCTCAACACGATATGGCGGCCGTCACAGAACTCGATTTCGCACCGGTCTCGGCTATTATCGTGTTTGAAATGACGCGCTTTCTCAATAGAATCTAGGAAGATAGTCGGAGTACTGCCGACTGGGGGCACGGTGGTTATGAAGTGTCCTGAGGTAACGCGCGCGACCTCTGCGGAAACTTTCGGCAAACTTGCGACCAGCAGATGGCTGAGGACGCTGTAGAGGCACAGCGTAAGGTCCACTGAGGAGTCGGCCTCGGGCAGTTCGTTCATAAGATCTGCAACATCGAATGTGAGATCCACCCCTGAAATTACCCACCTATGCTGAACTCAAGAATACCGGGGACCATGATGACCGCCCGCGGCCGGCGTCCATTCTCTAGCATGGCGAAATGGAGCGCTTCGGAACGGTTGACAAAGAGACCACCACATAGCCCGGCCTGATCCCGCACGACCCAGTTGCCCCGGCTATCCGTCCCGATGAAGAGGAGAGATGATGATCTCGCCAGAGGTCGCAAGGGAGGCTCGCAAGAACCCTGAGACTCTTGAGATTCGATCTGTGCCATGTCGTTTGCCCTTTCAAAATCGGTTGTCGATTGCTGTCGACGCCTCGAACCCTTGCTTGGGCCCGGTACCGTGCCGATAATGTGCCCGTTACGGCATATAAAATCGAGATGGGCGAGAGCCCCGCGAAATAAACGGGAGATAAAAGGCCAATTCGAAACTCGATTGAAACGGCGACTGCTACACTCGGGCCACGCCACCAAAATCAATGCAGCTGGTACGCGGAATAATGCTCTGCAAGAGGACCGAGCGCGAGCGCCGGGAAGAAGGTGAGAGCCCCAAGAATCAAAACAGTGCCGACGATCAGAAAGACAAATTGCATCCCGTCGGTCGGCAAGGTGCCGGCCGAGACAGGGACCTTCACTTTCGCCGCGAGCGACCCGGCGATGGCGAGAACCGGAACGATGACGAGGAATCTTCCGCACAACATTGCCAAGGCCAATGTCAGGTTGAAGAAAATCGTGTTGGCGTTAAGACCGGCGAAGGCACTGCCGTTGGTCGCCGCGGCAGAGCTATAAGCGTATAGCAATTCTGAAAAGCCGTGCGGCCCAGCATTGGTCAAGCCTGCAAGGCCCGAGGGAAGTATCGCCGCGACCGAAGTCAGGACGAGAATTGTCGCTGGAACGACGAGCAGCGCCAATACAGCCATCTTCACCTCGGCCGACTGGATCTTCTTGCCGAGATATTCGGGCGTGCGGCCAACCATCAAGCCGGCAATGAAGACAGCAACCAAAGCAAAGAGCAGCATCCCGAAAAGACCCGAACCGGGAGCGCCGACGATCACCTCATCCATCATCATATTGGCCATGACCATGCCGCCGCCGAGGGGCGTGAAGCTGTCATGCATGGCGTTGACGGCGCCATCCGATGAGGCCGTGGTGACATTTGCAAAGAGCGCCGACCCGGCAATGCCGAATCGAACTTCCTTGCCTTCCATATTGCCGCCGGCCTGGAGCGATCCTACCGCCTGATCGATGCCGAGCTTGGCGAAGTGCGGGTTACCGGATGCCTCGGCGGAATAAACGACGCAGAGACCCACGGCGAACAGCACCACCATTGCACCGAGCAAACTCCATCCTTGCCGCTCGTCGCCGACCATGCGCCCGAACGTATTGGTCAGAGCGGCGCCGATCAGAAAAATCAGCAGCATTTCGAAGACATTGGTGAGCGCCGTCGGATTTTCGAACGGATGAGCTGAATTTGCGTTGAAGAAGCCACCGCCGTCGCCGCTAAGGAGCTTGATCGCCTCCTGCGATGCGACCGGCCCGCGCGCGATGACCTGTGTCGCACCTTCCAAGGTGCTCACATTGACCGGACCGGCAAGGGTCTGCGGGACGCCTTGCGATGCGAGAAACAACGCGCAAATCACACAAATAGGTAACAAGACATAAAGCGTGGCACGGGTGAGGTCGACCCAGGCATTTCCGATGGTCTCGCCACTATGGCGGGCGAAGCCGCGCGCCATCGCGATTGCTACCGCCTCCCGGTTGCGGCCGAAAGGAAGGATTGGGCCGTGATGCCCGCCATCTGGCTAAAATAGCTAAGGGTCGTTTCCCCCGCGTAGGCCTGCCAACTCGTGTTCGTTGCGAAGCTCACCGCCGTGTTGAATGCGAGGTCCGGCCCCATTGGTCCCCAATGCTGCGGATTGAGCGGCATCGCCGCCTGGAGAGTCAGGATGGCGAAGAGCAGGATCATGCCGGCAAGGTTGAAGATGAGGAGGACTACGGCATAGTTGAGCCAGTTTTGCTCACTCGAGGGATCAACACTGGTCAGGCGAAAAAAGGCGCGTTCGAAAAATCTTCGGAACCGGATCGATGCGTGTTGGCCGGTGAAGATCCAGGCCATGTAGGCGCCGAGTGGCCTGATCGTCACCCCTACGGCCAGAACGAACACAGCGATCAATAGCCACCCATGCAGGGTCATGCGCCGCGCCCCTGGACGGATCCGCCGGACTGGAGGAGCACCACCCGAAGGTGAAGGCGCGAAACAAGGCCGAAATAAACGCTTCGAACGGGCGGCGCGATGGTACTTTCACCCATGAGCAGAGCCTTTAACGGCAGCCGATGCTCGCTATGGAGTCCACAAAGTCCTCAAGTGCGCGCGATGGTCTGGTGTCATCCGCAAATGGCTTACAGCAGACGTGCTCGAAAAATAATTGGCGTCGCGGTGGCGGCGCAAGAATCGCAGAGCAGGAAGCGGATCTCCACAGGATAATCCGATCACATCGAATCGGATTATCCATCAAGTTCTTGCGGTCGCACGATCATATCATGCTTTTGGCGTCAGCTTTTCAAACGTTTCTTGCATTCCTTCCAGTAGACGTTCCATTTCAGGCCACCATTGGAGTTGGTCGCTGCGTTGGCGTGGTATTGGTCAAGACAGGTTTTGCGGCGGGCATCACCCTGCTGCGGTGAAATCGCGGAGGGAAAGACGGCGGCACTGGGCGTAGCCGCTGCATCGCTCGGCGGCGCAGGCGCCGTAGCAACGGGAGGAGCGGGCGTCTCTGCCACCGGCGCCGTAGGCGCGGTGACTACGGGGGGCGCGGGCGTCTCTCCTGCTGGCGCAGCAGGTGCTGCCGCAACGGGCGCAGCCGGCGTCTCTGCCGCCGGTGGCGGAGGCGCCGCGGCAACGGGCGCGGCGGGGGCAGGCGCCGGAGCTGCCTCGGCCGCGGGTGGTTTCTCGTTGGTCTCACGTGCCGAAAAAGCCTTCTCGAGCTCGAGATTGAGTTCGAGGACATTGACCCGCGGTTCGCCGAAGATCCCCAGACTACGGGAGGTGGTGTGCCGAGAAACAAGCGCCGCGATCTGATCCGGCGCCACGCCGCGAGCCTTCGCTATGCGCTCAATTTGCAAATTCGCGTTCGCCGGCGTGATATCTGGATCAAGACCTGATCCCGAAGTTGTCAGAACGTCCGCGGGCAGAGGCTTGCCCGCTAAACCGGGTTGCGCAGCGTCGAGAGCCTTGCGGTCATCGGCAAGGCGGTCTTGAAGGGCTTTGCTGGTCGGGCCAAGGTTCGAGGCCGATGAACTTGCCGCATTATAGGGCGCGGGAATCGTCTTCGTCGAATCGTTCGGGTCGGTGTCCGTCGTCGCCGAGGGGCGGCCGCGGAACCACTTCGGGTCCATCCAGTTCTGCCCGATCAAACGCGAGCCAACAACCACGCCGTCGGCGTTCGTCGCGAGACTGCCATGCGCCTGAAACGGAGTGAGCAACTGGCCGAGTACCGTCACGGCGAAAGGATAGGCGAACCCACACAACACGAAAGTCACCAGTGAGACGCGCAATGCGCCCGAGACAATGTCGAACATGATGCGTTCCTCTCAGACCAGCGGTGCGATCATTAGATCGATCAGCTTGATCCCGATAAAAGGCGCGATCAGGCCACCGAGGCCATAGATCCAAAGATTCCGCTTGAACAACGTTTCCGCGGTCTCCGCCAGGAAATGCACCCCGCGCAGGGCGAGCGGGATCAGGAGCGGGATGATCAAGGCATTGAAGATCAGCGCCGACAGGACCGCGCTCTGAGGTGTCGCCAAGCCCATGACATTCAGGGCCGCCAGTCCCGGCAGCGCGATGATAAACATGGCAGGGATGATGGCGAAATATTTCGCGACATCGTTGGCGATCGAGAAGGTGGTCAGAGCGCCGCGCGTGATCAACATCTGCCTGCCGATCGCGACGAGATCCGTGAGCTTCGTTGGATCGGAATCGAGGTCGATCAGATTGGCCGCTTCCTTGGCCGGCATTGTGCCCGAATGCATAGCGAGACCGACGTCCGCCTGAGCCAGCGCAGGGGCGTCGTTGGTGCCATCCCCCGTCATCGCAACGAGCCTACCTTTGCTCTGCTCCTCCAGCACTAACTGAAGCTTTTCCTCCGGCTTCATCTCAGCCACGAAGTCGTCGACCCCCGCTTCCGCCGCGATCGTCCGGGCGGTGAGAGGATTGTCGCCGGTGACCATGACGGTGCGGACGGCCATTTTGCGCAATTCCTGCATGCGCTCACTGATGCCCGGTTTTAGCATGTCCGAAAGGACGACGATGCCAAGGATGACGCCGTCGACGCTCACTGCGAGTGGAGTGGCACCCTTTCGCGGAACGCCGTCTGCGATGTTTTGAAGATCGAAAGGCGCCCTCTGGCCGAAGTTTTCGACGGCCGCCCCGACGATCGCGCTGACGGCGCCTTTGCGGATGATCCTTCCGTCCGGGAGGTCGATCCCGCTCATGCGGGTGTGGGCCGAGAAATCAAGCCCATGGGCCTGGTCAAGGCCGGGGATCGGCTGGGAGCCCTGTGCGGTGCTGGCGGTAACCACGTTTCGCCCCTCCGGCGTCGTGTCGAAATAAGATGCAAGGTAAGCCGTTTGAATCAGCTCCTGTCGCGTCCGTCCCGCGACTGGGAGGAATTCCCTCGCCTCGCGATTGCCGGTGGTAATCGTTCCGGTCTTGTCGAGAATCAAGGTCTGGACGTCACCTGCGGCTTCGACCGCCTTCCCGGACGTGGCCAAGACGTTGAAGCGCATCGTACGGTCAATTCCAGCGATTCCGATAGCGGACAGAAGCGCGCCGATTGTCGTGGGAATCAGCGCAACGAGGAGTGCGACCAGATCGGCGACGTTGATCCGCGCCTCGAGATAGGCGGCCACCGGCGCGATCGTGGCGACGACGATGACGAAGATCAGCGTCAGGACCGAGAGAAGTACGGTGAGGGCGATCTCATTCGGCGTTTTCTGCCGCTTCGCTGCCTCGACGAGTTGAATCATGCGATCGAGGAACGTGTGACCGGGGTCCACCGTCACGCGGAAGACCAGCCAGTCTGAGATGACAGTGGTCCCTGCGGTGACCGAGGAGAACATGTCCGTCCCTGGTTCCTTCAATACCGGCGCCGACTCCCCCGTTATGGCAGATTCGTTGACATAGGCGACGCCCTCGATGACCTCGCCGTCCGCGGGCACCACATCGTTCTTGTCGACCCGCACGATATCGCCCGTCCGAAGTTCCGTCGCCGGGACCGTCTCCTGGCGTCCGTCATTGCGCACGCGAACGCCGACGAGGTTCGCGCGAGTCTGGCGCAAAGACTCCGCCTTCGCCTTGCCGCGCCCTTCGGCCAGAGCCTCGGCGTAGTTCGCGAACCAGACCGTCAGGGCCAGAACGATTGTCACGACGCCGTTATAGAGGCGCGACGCATTCGACGGGCCAAACAGGCTGGGTTGGATCGTCAAGGCGAAGGTCACTAAAGTGCCGACCCACACGACGAACATCACCGGATTGTGGATCTGCACCCGCGGGTCGAACTTGGCGAGCGAACCCTTGAAGGCCTGCCAGAAAAGTTCACGAGTATAGGCGCCTGCCATACTGACGCCGCGAAACTCGCGGCCGAGCGGGGCCAGCTTAGCCGTGCTTTCCGGTTTAGGTGCCATTGGAGGTCTCCCGAAATATCTGAAAATGGCGCTTCGATTAGAAAACCTGTCCGTTCCGCATCGCGAAGAACTCGGCGATTGGCCCAAGGACAAGCGCCGGAAAAAAGGTCAGCGCGCCGACAATCAGGATCGTTGCGAACCAGAACACACCGAACGAGACAGTGTCCGTGCGCAGCGTCGCCGTCGTCGCCGGGGTGGTCGGCTTTCGCGCGACCGAACCGGCCACCGCCATCAAGAATATGATCGGCGGATAGCGCCCAAACAGGATGACGCTGGCGGTCGCCAGATTGAACCATGGCGTGTTGGCGTTCAGCCCGGCGAAAGCAGAGCCGTTGTTCGCCGCCGATGATGAGAAGGCGTAAAGAATCTCCTCATAACCGTGGATGCTGTTGTTAGCGAGCGAGGACAGTGCATAGGGAGCCAAGACCGACCAGGCGGTCGCAGTGAGAATGACGAGCGGATGGATGAGCAAGGCGAGCGAAACGAGGATGATTTCCTGCTTCTCGATCTTCTTGCCGAGGAATTGGGGCGTGCGCCCTACCATGAGGCCGGCGACGAAGACCGCGATCAAGCCATAGATCAATGCATTGAGGAAGCCGACGCCCTTGCCGCCAAACACGCACTGAAGCATCATTTGCCCGATCATGGTGATGCCGGGGAGGGGCGTATAGCTGTCATGCGCCGAATTCACGGCGCCGGTCGTGAAAGCCGTCGTGATGGCAGCGAAGAGTCCGGATGCCGAGATACCGAAGCGGACCTCCTTGCCCTCCATGTTGCCGCCTGGCTGGTCGGTGCTCGCCTGCATGTCAACGCCGGCATTGGCCAGCATCGGGGTGCCGTGTTGTTCCGGAACCACGCAGAGCAACAGGAAGAGGACCAATAGCGTACCCAGGACGCCGTAAAGCACCCAAGCTTGCCGGCGGTTGCCGATCATCTCGCCGAAGGTGACGATGATCGAGGCCGGCAGGCTCGCCATCAAAACAATAAGGACGATGTTTGTGAGCGGCGTCGGATTTTGGAAGGGATGCGCGGCGTTCGCATTATAGAAACCGCCGCCATTGGTTCCGATGAGTTCGATTGTGCCCTGTGATGCGACCGGGCCAACGACCATCGTCTGATCGCCACCTTGCAATGTGTGTGCGACTATGCTCGCGTCAAACGTTTGAACTGCCCCTTGTGCGATCATGAAGAGCGCCACGAGGAAGCAGATCGGCATGAGAACACGGGTTATGAATCGGATGAAGTCACGATAGAAGTTACCAAGGTCGGCGCCTCCGTTCCTGACCGTAAATGCGCGGATCCAGGCCATCGCCACGACGAAGCCGGTAGTCGCCGAGGTGAACATCGCAAAGGTAATGGCCCCCATCTGGCTGAAATTCGACAGCGTCGACTCGCCGCCATATGCTTGCCAGTTCGTGTTGGTGACGAAACTGATCGTCGTGTTGAAGGCGAGCAAGGGATCGACTGCCGGGAAATTGAGCTGGTTCAGCGGCAGCCAATTCTGGAACGACAGGACCAGATAAATGATGATCGCCATCGCCAGATTGGTGACGAGCATGTGAACCGTATACGTCCGCCACGTCATCGCTTGTGCGGCGACGCGTCGGCCGATCAGAAAATAGATGGCGTTGTCAATCGGATCGAAGATCCGGTCGAGCTTCGTTGGCCGGCCCATGACGATTCGCGCCATGTAGCGTCCCAGGGGGATGCTGACGAGAAAGATGGCGAGCAGAGTCAGGATGATCTGCAGCCAAGCCTGAGCGGACATTGGCAGTCCTCCGAATCCGAGTAGGTTGCGCGCGTGCCGATCAGAACCGCTCCGGGTTGATCACCGCGTAGAACAGATAGACGACGAGAAAAACAACGACCAAAGCGAGCAGATACACCGTAACCATAATCACCTCCTTTGGGTCGTGACCTCCGGCCGCGCCAAAATGCGCAGTCGCTTAGAGGGATCTTGCGGTCGCGTTTATGTCTGAAGGAACGGCGTCGCGCAATCTCGCGGGTAGCGCCTTGTCGATGACGCTCTCGGCGAATTTCACCAGACCGAGCATCACGAGATAGGATACGACAATCACGAATAGCATGAGGGCCATCATGATCATTTGAGCCTCCGACAACCTATAGCAACATCTCTTAAGGCAACCAGGCATCTACCTGGCACTCAATCGCGTCTGTCACTTGTTCTGTCTCGTATGTCGCCAATCGCCATAAAAAATCAATATGTGTTGTTCTCACGGTTCATAAACGGCGCATATAGAAATGGCGCATATAAATAAATGGCGCATATAAATTGCGTCGCTCGGTCGTGATGGCTCCTCGGAAAATGGTCGGCTCCACCAAACTAAGGTTTGATTGAATGGTGGCGCCACGGGTCGAAACCGAGGGCATGAGATCTCACTTGTTGACCTACGACACTCATATCTTGAGATGTGGCGCGGCACCCCTGAGGGAGCGGACTGGCCGACAATATTAGCAATCGAACGATTTCCGTCCGTCGATCCGCAATTGACCCGGGACATGGATGCCGGAGGCGTTTGAGGATTCTTGTAAATGAGCTCTACCCTCGTCTTGAGGATGTTGCCGGACTATCTTTTCTAGCCCGGTTAGATAACACCCGTGCAGATAAACCGCGTCGGAGAGGCGGCTGTCGAGCCGCTTGAGGACGCCTACAATTTTGCTCCAGGTCATTGGTGATGACTCCTTTTCCCGCCGAGTCAAAGCAGGCGAGTCCTGGATCGGAGGCGTAAACTCACAACTCGGCAACTACCTCCGTTTTATGTGTACCTAAACGCATAAAGAAACCATATTTGACGTCGTCCATTTACATAAATAGGGCATAAACGCCGTGGTCTCCCGACATTGACGCCAGTGGAAGCAACACGGCATCGCCAATTCGTGAAGACTGGCCAAGCCACTGTGATTTCACGTCTCAACGCGTCCAGACCCTCGAATGTCGTCTCTAGGGAATGAGCGGGTGCGCATTGCGGACAGCCTAAACTGCCGCTGGCGGAGTCCTGATAAGCCGCTCGAAAAATGGCCTCTTCGTGGGACTCTGATTGCCACGTTTTGGTTGCGCTCACGGCCCCATGACATTGTGCCCGGCGGGATCATCTGTACAGGGCCGGCGATCGGACCGACGGCTTACCTCCACATTATGCCACGCGCCGGTGCGACCTTGGACATCCTACGATCCTACTGGACTCAATCGGAAATGGGGAAAGCTGAAACGAGCAAGTTACGGCTCTTTCGAGAGAGATGCTAGCATTGTGGTCGTCAGTCGGCTCAGGGTGTCACGGTTTATCTTCGGGCCCTCCCATATCGCCCATATGAAGTGCCGGCGGCAGCGAGACCGGGCAGCTGTTTCACGGGCGTTCGCGAGCAGCTTGGCCCGAAGAAGAGCGACTTAGCCTCCCGATCTGATAAACATCCGCCTCGGATTCCGCAGACCGCGGAAAAGCGCAAGAGACAGTGCCTTGAAAATGCGCCTTCCCTTATTGATTCGCACCGCGATGTACGCGCTGCGCGGCGGGTTTCTGGTTCGGCCGCTACTCATATCGCTCGCGCTCGGGCTGACGGGAATGATCCTGTCATCGCTCGAGGAGAGCTTCCCAGTCGTAAGCGCCTGGGTCCCTCACGCGTTGTTTCCATCGCGTGCCGATCCCCAGATCGCTCAGATCATGCTGGCGGCGATCGCGGGTTCGATCATGACCGTCGTCTCGATCGTGTTCGCGATTCTCTTGATGACTTTGACGCTCGCCTCGATGCAGTTCTCGCCGCGCATCCTCGTGAGCTTCGTCAGAGATCGGGTGACCCAATGGACTCTTGGAGTCTTCCTGGGAACGTTCCTATACTGCATGGCCGCGTTGCCCGCAGCGCGCAGCTTGCCGCAGCCTTTCGCTCCGGTAGCGACTGTTACCGGCGCCCTGGTCCTCGCGCTCACTTCCGTCATAGGACTGATTTTCTTCATCCATCATATTTCCCAGGCCGTCAGCGTCAGCCACATCGTCGATCGAATTGCCGGCGAGACAGAGGACGTGATCGACGAAATCATGCCACATAGGCGTGGATTAGGACTCCGGCACGAAGATCTGACGTTCGCGCCAGACGACAATGAGTTCCCCATTCTGAATGAACAGTCGGGTTACATCTGCGTCGTCGACAGCGCGCGGTTGTTGAAATTGGCGAAAGCATACAGATTGCGCATTCGTCTCCTGCGCCCCATCGGACATTTCGTACCACGGGGGATACCTTTATTTACCGTTTCGCGAAAAGACCGCCTCACCCCGGAACGTAGCATCGAATTGCGGTCCGCGTTCGTTATCGGGTCGATGCGGACCATGCAACAAGACGTCGAATTTGGCGTGCTCCAGATCGTTGATATTGCATTGAAGGCAATTTCGCCCGCAGTCAACGATCCAAGCACAGCAATCAACTGTGTCGATCAACTTACGCGGATCTTGATCCGGTGGGTAGGGCGCGCGCCGCCGGCCAATCTCTTGAGCGATCCGCCGCATGTTGTGCGCGTCATCATTCCTTGGATCGACTTAGACCATCTGCTCGACACGGCTTTCGAGCAGATCCGTCATTATGCTGTGAACGATATAGCCGTGAGCTTGCGTCTTCTGCGTGCGCTGAGCGATCTAGCGGCCACGACTGACGATGAGCCGATGTGCGAGCGGCTGGTGCTGCGTGGACGGCGTATTGTCGCCGGCTGCGCGACATGGGTCGACGCGAGCGATTCGAAGCGGCTAGAACGCCGATTGGCTGAGCTTGAAGCCCGCGCGCCGACCACGATGCTGACATGACGGCAAATATCGATCGGCCCGCGAGGCCATTTCGCGCGCCGGCTCGGCGGAGACACTGATGCGAGGCGTCGATAACGTGCGCGCCGAGTTCAGCCTCACGGCGCTCGTCTACAATCTGCGACGGGCGCTCAACATCCTTGGGGTAGAGGCGATGATGGCGTTGTCACATCGTTGAAAGAAGAACACGAGAATTCTGCGTCCCGAATATTTTCAAACGACCGCGACTGCCTCGCGCCACATGTTCATAGCCGACGCGCGAAAGGCTCGGTGCGTCCTTGCAGAAGTGAGATGACGTTGGACGTTGAAAGTGTTGTAGGTGGCTGCGTGAGTTGAGAGAAATCTTTGAGCTGACCCCGGGCACTTGAAACCCTGCATCTTGTATTCTCGTCGTCGGGTCGGTTGATGCGAATTCTCGGCTCGATTGTTGCGCCATCGACCACGCTCATGTCGTCTT
>PEFW01000072.1 GCA_002890675.1 Candidatus Methylaffinis lahnbergensis | reverse complement strand
GCTGGCGATATCGACAACGAGCTTGGCCGCTTGGCTGAAATCGCGGGGGCGCTTCAAGCCTTTATGGCCTTTAGGCATTTGCTCAAGCTTTGTGAAAGGCCACGAAGGCCTGCGCTAACCGCACGGCCTCATTGACTGCATGAATCTCACGATCGCTCTCAGATTCGTCGGGGAAAGTTATTGTGCGCGTTATGATCAAAACTGAGTCTACGCCGTGTTCGCCCCATATAATACCTGTGTCCGGGGAGACCGCTCCAACAAAACCGTTCATGGTGATCCTCCTATCTTCACTATATCCCCTATGCGCCAGATCGCAACCCCGGCGCGTTGGTCTGGAAGCATCTCGAAGCCGCCAGCCGTAGGGCGGTCACGGACGACAAGATTTCGCGAAGAAGGTACGCCGCTCGATGTGCGATCTGCTACGGGCCGAAAAGCCGATAAGCATCAGCGAGGCCTGCGCCGGTCTTCCTGATGTCTTCGAATAGCGTGGCGACTTCGTAGGTCAACAGGAAGCCACATGAATAGAACATGCCGGGTCTTTTCTGCTCGAAGAGTATGGCACGGCGTGCAAAGGTCTCGGGGCCGTAATTTTCTACCATCATGACAATGAAAATGCCCAGCAGCGCGCCGAATGCAACATCACTCGGGTAGTGGAGCCCCAAATAGATCCTCGGCAGGCTGCCGATCAGAGCAGGCAACAGAGCGAAAAGTCCCAACAATTGCGATCGCCGCCAAATCACGGTGGTCAACGCGAAATAGACACATGCATGGTCACTCGGGAACGAGTTCCATCCGCTCAGCGCCGCAGGGTCTATTCCCGGCGGCACGTCGAACCCGGGCACGGGATCGTGCAGCGGCCGAAGGTGAGTTGGCAACGTGAGCTGTAGCGCCCGGCTGAGTATGACGGCCGCGACCGCCGCGCTGAGACCAAGAAATAGCTCCGCCTTTTCGGACTCGGAGTTGGACTCGAACCAAACATACCAGAAAAGGCCTGCCAAAAGCGCCCCGGTCAGGATAGGCAGATTGCTTACACCACTTATCAAGTGATTAAGGGTGCCCGGAAAAACATAGTGGTTAAGCTTGAGCAAAATAGGCCAGTCGAAGAAGTCGGCCAGAATCGGTTCATATCGAACCGTGCCGAATAGCGCGACCAACAGGACGGCAAATGCGAGCGTCCAGGCCAATGTAAATTGGATCCTGCGGTGGCGCGTAAGTGCTGAGGAGATCATAGTTTTGTGCATCTCTTAGGCTGTCAGCTCCTCGAGCTCGTCATCGGCGAGCATCGGAAACAGCGCGGCGACCGGGTGGACGGCCAGCTCGTTCATCCCGCATACGCGACTTCCAATTCGCGATTATTATTTTGTGCGCTCCCTGCGGGTACGCTGTTCCTGCCGACATTCGAGGGTGAGCGCGATAGTGGATGCTAATTTCATTTGCGATCACTTTCACTCTTCCGCATCCCCCGCAAAGGGCTCATGGCGGAAATGTCAGCGGCGGCTCTAGCAGATGTTTCCCGCAAAGATAGCTATTGCGCCAGCCAAGACGCTGAAAGCCGTCCAGAGCGCCGCCAGCCTGTTTAACTGACATTCCCCAGATAGGCTTCGGTCCGAGCCCGATCTTGCTTCCATTCGGTTCTTTTGGCAAGGTGGAGTCATCGTCCTTGGCGAAAGACGGAGCGCTCTTCATTTGTCCGGCCGTTCCTTCGCTGAAAAATACTGATTTTCCCATCATTAAGACGCACCTCTCCCTTAGTTTTCACTCGAACGCATGACAACCGAATGCCTTATGCCGGCGCGGGATCAGGCGGCGGCCGCAGTTCCGCGATCAGCCGCAGGATGTCAGCGAATAAATGCCGTGAGATGGCGACCTCGGCCATCTGGAAGGCGATGTAGCGGCCGTGGCGCACGACCTTCGCGCCGATCTTGATGAGCTTCTCCTTCAGGCTCGTCATCGACCAATCTTTAATCGGCTCTGGCGTCGCCAACGTGCGCAGGAAATTGCCGAGGTTGTAGGCGAGCGCGTGAAGTTGAAGTCGAACAGCGTTGGCCGCGAACGTCCGACATGACAGTCGCGTCCATTTGATCGCGCCCTTGCCTTCCTTGATCCATTGCTCGCATGTTCCGCGCTTGTTGTAGAAAGCAACGACGCGCTCGGCCGGGCGGCTCATGTTGGTGACTATAAAGCCGACACGCGGATAGAGTTCGCCCGGATGCCATTCGACCTTGGCAATCACCCGGCGCGGTTTCGACCAGCTTCCGGCCTGATAGGTGAAATTCGCGTAGTAACACCGCACCTCGTTCGGAGGTCGTCCAACGGGGCGCGTCAGCAGATAGCCGATACTCCCCTGCAAGACGCTGTTGGCGGGAAGCCGGATCGCATACTTTATCCCCTCGGCTTCGAGGTACTCGTAAACTTCCGGATTCGCGAAGCCCGCGTCCGCCCGAAAATAGATGCGTGAGACGTTGCCCTGATATCGCGCCACGACGGGCTTGAGCACACCGTCCCATCCGTCGGCGCTGTGAACATTGCCGGGACGAAGCGAACATCGTTCTAGATCACCGAACTGGTTGAACACGAAGAGGGGATGATAGCAGGTGCAGGCATAGTGGCCGTTCCAGACGCTGTTCTCTTGTTCGCCGTGAGTCGGACTGACGCTCGAATCCATGTCGAGCACGATGCCTCGCGGCGGACGCCGTTTATGAACCCGGTCAATCCATTGTCCTGAAAGATCGGCAAGCGCTAAGAGGTTCTTGTCCGCAGCGAGCCACTGCGTCTCGCCGCTTGCGCTTCGCCAACAAGACGAAAAGCGTGCGCCTCAATCTCGCCGGCAGGAACAATGGCGAGAACGAATTCTTTCAGTCGCTCAAAAGCGGCCCGCTTTTCCGGAGTCGACAATTTCATTCCACAGGCCCTATTCAAAATATCGCGGCGAGGCAGTCAAGACGTCCGTGCCCCACCGCCTCGCCGCTTAGACCTGCCCCACAATGGGTTGCCGCGGCGGTAGAAAACAAACACCTTCGATTGCCGCGATCCCTTATGAGACGCTCGGTCTTCGCCTTCGCGAAAGGAGGGACGGAGAGACCCGCTTATCGGCGCGCGGTTATGAAACACGCGCCAGCCTTTCGCCTCGGCGAACTAAGTTCATCCTACCGCATAAGGCGGAAATGGTTTCGCCGGCTCGAGAGCTTGCGCCTCATCGATCGATAAAGTTCTCATCGTCGCCGCCATGTGTTCAGCCTTGATTTTATTCCGCAGCGGCTCGTTTTCCGGCCGCGAATAAAGATGCGAATAAGCTTGCTGATAGCTCATGCCGAATGCGCGCGCTGGTGATCAACTGCTAGGCTATGTAATCGGGCATGCCCGGGGCCGAGATGAGTGGCCACATCAGCGGCCTTCGCGAGAGGATCATGCGGCGCCGCGGCCTTGGCCACCGGGATCAGGGACTTCGCCGTCCCGTGGCTAGAGTCGAACGCGCGGGCGAGTTCATCATATTTCACGCCGTCGCGAATCAAGGCGTTCTTGGGATCAGTATAACATTCTGTGTATGCCTTCGCGTACGACTCGCCGGTTTCGGCTTGGCGCGCAAGGGCCATCTTGTCCAGAATCGCGTGATACGGCCCACGTGAAGTATCATAATCAGTCATCGTCATTCCCTTCTTGGCCTCGGGGATAAAGCCGTCTTCGTCATCAATCGCGACATTGCCGGCGAGGCGAACCTTCGCTTTCGTTGGAGCCTTCGGTTTCGCGACACGAACCTGCGGAGCGCCGCCATTGTCGCCAAATCCTGCAAACCTGTTCGAACTAGACATCGCGGTCTCCTATGCCACCGCCATTGCGATTGAAAGCGTTGGGCGGCAGCTCCGTCGAGTTCACATGAACGCCATGTGAAGCCAAAAATTCAAGCAACTCGCCACCTTGCGATTCAAGAAGCGCTTTCATGAACGACCGCGCGCCGGGCCCAATCGGACTGACGATGTTCCCGCCTATAACCTCGCCAGTCACTGTATAACCGGGCTGGAGCGCCTTTTGCGCAGCCTCCACCGACTTGTGAAACTGCCTGATCACGCGACCATCCGGAGAGGAAATTTCAAGCTGAACCAAACGACCCGGCTCGCCACGATCGAGCGCCTGCTTCGCCTTCACGCTCGCGTCATACGCTACCGCCAATTCCAACCGGCGCTTAGCTTCGCGAAGCTCGATCCTAATCAGCGCCATCTCACTGTCGCAAGACGCCGCCTGCTTGTTCAGCGGACCAAGCGAAATCTTCGCGCTCTGGTCACCAATGCCGCCGATCGCCGCGGCCTTCGCGGACCTTGGCTGTCTCAAGTATAACCTTGCCCCGCCGCTCCATAACGGCGGCCAGTTTCGACTCTAAATCGTCCAAAACCTTACGTGCAATTGCCACGCTCATCTCAATTATCCCTTCGGTTTATCGACCAGGCCAGTTGCGCATCGATCCCAGTAACAGACCCATGCGGCCAGCCGCCTGGCGGCGTCGAAGCATCGGCATGCAAACCATCGGCCGCCGACACGGGAAGGCCGGCCGCCGCAATCCATGCGGAGCGGGAAGGCCCGGTGATCGGGACGTAAAAATTCAGCGGCGGCCTCTCACAATGGGCCGCCAAAACAATCGCACCCGCGCACGCATTCGCAACATCGTCATGCTGCCCCGGACCGTGATCAATCGAATCCTTGCCGCCGCGTGCGGTCCGGCGCTCAAGGCCGTGAAGCTGAGAGATCAAGCGGCGGATATCAAGCAGTTGACACTTGCGGCTGTTCAATAATGGCAGCGCATCGCGGTAAAGGTCGCTTTTCACTCTTTCCGACGGGACATAAGTGACGTTGCGCTTCAAAAATTGTTCCCGCGGCCATTCACCCGCATACCGGTCGCCCGTCACCGTGCCAACGCCATAGCTCGCTAACGTCTTGCAAAAATCCTCGACAACAGCCTCCGGTTGAAACGGCGCCCGGACTTCCCGAACGCAATCCAAAACGGCGACACCATCGTCATGATGCGCAATAGCAAGCGTCATCGAGTCGGACGAACCGCCGGACGGATCGCAGAAAGCAAGGTAAGCCGTGCCGGACACCGGCGGGAGTTCAAATAAACCATCGGCCGTGCAAGCCTCAAGCACCGCAAGATCGACAAACGCGGCGATGTCCGAACGAAAGTTTGCGCCATACTCGGCCGCCGCGCTCGCCGGATCACGCTCATATTCGTCGTCGATGAATTCCTGCGATATCGTCGGGTTCATAACCCGCGTCGCAGCCTGCCAAACAAGGTTGCGCGCGCCATTCTTGCCATGCCAGCGCTTGAACGCATCCCAAAGGACACCGCGGCGCGCATACGGCGAGCTGCCCGCAATCACCATCGCATCGGCGCCAAACGTCGCCATGCTGGCGCGGATCGCGTTCAGGACTTCCGCGTCCGGGTTGGCCGAATCATCGTCTCGCCAAAACGCAAGTTCGTCCAAAACCGCAACGCAAACCGAACGCCCGCGAACACTGCGATAGGACCGCGTGACCACTTCGATCGTCACGCCGCCCTGGAGTTCAATCTCGCTCGCCGTGACATTCCAAACCAAGCTTTGCAGTATCGGCGCGCTTAGAATTTCCTGACAGTAGCGATGCAAAATTTTCGCCTGCTCGCGATCGGCCGCGACAAGCAAGACAATCGCACGCTCACCTGGCGATAGGTATTTGCGCCAGTCCCGGAAAACGGCGAGGTAGACGGCGATCAAGGCCTGGCGAAGGACTTACCGCCACGCCGGCCAATCACAAGCCAGAGATACGCGGCGGGCGCGCCAGGCGGGACACGGCGGCCCGTGCATTGGTGGAAAAGCTCGGCCTGGTATGGATCAAGCGGCAACCCGAAGGCAGCCGCCAGCAAAGCCCGCCATGGCTTCCATGAGTCCGGATCGCGGATTGAAGCGCCAAGAAGGTTCGCATCGTCGAGGGCGGCGAGAATATCCATGTCACCCCTCGTGCGCGGCACTGGACGGCCGACGAGGCCGCGTCGGTACTGGGATCGCCTTAGGCGACTTCTTGGCGCCATGGGCCAAGCCGGACGCGGCCTGCGCGCGCTTGACGACGTATCTGTCGACATCGAAAAGAAAGCCCGCCTCGGACTTCCACGCAATCGCGCCGTCCGGGAGACGATCATTCCTCGCGGCCATGGCTTCCTGGCGCTCAAGCTCGGCGCTCAGCAGCGCGGCTCGGCGAATAAGCTGTTTCTCGCCTTCGGAAAGTTGGTTGAGACCGCCGAGGTCCGCCGCTATATCTTCGTAAAGATCACGAAACCGGCGAGCCGTGGCGCTGCGGCAATCCGAGAGCGGAAGCAGTTTCGAGCCGTTCGTAACCCGCGACCGCCCCTTGCCGCGTTTCAATTCGCGAACAGGTCGCCGGATATCAGAGTTGAGACTTTCGGCGCTTTCCACGATGTAACCTTAAGCCTGACTACCTTCAAACGGCCGTTATCAGACATCTATTGGACAAATAACATATCGCCAGACAAAATGCAATATATTACAACGCTATACCGAACTACACGGCGCTTGTTTCCGCCTTGCTATGGCGAAAGTCGCTTTGGCTTAACCGCTCATTCCAAGCCACTACGGGCCAGCGTTAGCATGGCATTATAGCGGAAGCGCGGCCATGGGCGGGAAAAGTGGTAAGCTTAGCAGTTCGTTCGTATGGTAGGTTCTTGGCTTTCCGAGGAGTGGTAGGGTTTTGGCTTAGGTTTGCGGAGGCTGCGGGGGTTGCGGGGGTTTTTGGGGTTGATTCATTCCCGCGCGAGACTTGTTTTTGCACTGCACAAAAATAGGTAATTGGTTTTGGCTGAAAAACCCCCTCGCAAGCTCCGCGTGCTCCGCACAGCCTTAGCCTTTGCTGTTTAGTTTGCTCGCATGTCTTTTGGCGTCATTGTTACCATCAGGGCTGCAGATGTTGGGATGACGCCTTTCCATCCGCCTGGGATTGGCGGCGCGGTTTTGAACCATTCGCGGGCGAGCGCTGCAATGCTTTCCGGCGGATTTATTGGGCCTGGAAACTTCAAGCCGCGTTTCATGGCGTCGATAGGCGCCACACAGAAAGGCGTCTGTGATTAGGAATTCCCAATGGATTCTTGGAACTGGTTTCTCACGAATATCCTTGATAAATGGGCATTCTCGCGTTTTTGTTATTTCGGTTGTTTGGCCGATGACTGAGTCGATGGGCCAGTCGAGCAGGCCGTCGTCTGGTTCTTTTAGAAAGATCGCGCAGTCCAGAATGTCGGCGATATTTTGGAGGACCGATGTCACGAGTTGGTCGGCGCTATTTTCTAGAAAGGTTTGTTGTGTAATTCCGTATTCGAGTGCCTTACGTCTTTTTGCTTCGCCCATTATGCGCTCACTTTCACCGAGAACCGGCGTTGTTTTGTGTGGGTATCGACGTAGGTTTTCAGGACGGCTATTCCGGCGAGCACCTTGACTGGCGCGTCGGTGATGGCTTGCAGATTGTGTGAGATTGACTTTTGCGATGGCGCTCTGGCGAGTTTGGCCGTGCAGAATTGGCGCAGCTCGGTAGTGCCGTTCTCTTCCGCGGCGCCGATTTCTGAATCTCTGGCGCTTTTAGCCAAATGCTCATGCAAACCAATGGTGGTAAATTCGTTGCTGCCATAAATGGCGTGGAGTGTTTGAATAATATCGGCGCGTTCAGCTGCCTCTTCGTCCTTGGCCTCGGTACGGCCGAACATTTGCTTGAACGAAATAGGTTGCATGAGTTTTTCAGCCCTATGATCGGCCGCGTGTTCGATCGCGGAACCGACTAGGTGCCACCATTCCTTGAACCTTGTTTCCGATGGCTGGCGGTGTTTTAGTTGTGGGTTACCGAGCAGAATTGTGTAGAGCGCACCGAGGATTTGGCCGCGATGATCTTGTTTCCAGGTGATTGGGTTTGGATGCTTGAATTCGCGGTTTTCGGGGTCTGTTCTATCTGTCGAGAGGCGAGCTTCAAGCGACCGGGAAGCTTGGTCGGATTTTGGGCCGATATTATTTCCGGTGAACGCGTGGATGGTATAGGCGGGGGCGATTAGGGTTTTTGAGGTCGAGGCCCGTTCGAGGTGCGGGCAGGCGATCATGGTTCCGCGCGGGATGTTATCCCAAACTAGGAACGGCAGTGCTTCGAGCAGATAGGAGAAGATAGCTTTTTTCCTTTCGTTCGGATCGACCGCCCATGCCGCGGCGGCGGCTTTAATGCCCGTTGCCGCAATGGAGATCATCATAAGCACGGTTGTCTTGCCGCCGCCGCGCAGACCGGCGGTGACGAAGAAAAGCGGTCTGGCCGGTAATAAAATGCGCTCGACAACGGTCAGGGCGAGCGCGATCAAAACGCATTTCCCTTCGAGGTCTGTCGCGACGTCGCAAAGCCATTCATCGGTCAGAAAACCGAAAGCCTCATCAACCGCGCTTTCCGTGCGGTCGTCAGTCGTTGGGATAAAGCGCAAAAGCCCCGGATCGATGCGGAACACGGCGCGGCGCTTCCGGTCGAGGCCATTGCAAGCTAGCAAGGTCCCGTTCGGCAAAACCAGCGGCATGGTCAGCGCGGCATGAACGCGCGGCAATCTGGACCGGCGATATTTCAAATAATGATTGACGAATTTCGCGGGCGGCGCGACCGCGCGCTCGTCTTTTTTGGTTTTTCGAATGAACTCGACATGATCGCCGATTAGGATTTCGAGACTTTCCTTGTCATGTTTTGTCAAGAGGAAATTTTTCGGTGGGGGGAGACGCGATTTTTCGTCGTCTCCATCATTAGTTCCGTCCGATGACAATTCATGCAAGCCTGCGGTCTCGCGGCATTGAATTTCGACGGGCCATCCTTCGACGTCGCGCATGGGAGGCTCTGCGACATTGACACTGGAAAGAACGTCATCCAGCAATTTCATAACCGGTCCAGCCTCCGCGTCCGGCTGGATTGCCGCGAAACGCACCTTTCCCGCCCCTGCGTCGGGTCCGTTGCGCCAAGGCAAGGGGAGATCGTTCCATTCCCGGCCGATCCCGTCAAAGCCATCGTCATGCTCCTCGGCGAAAGGGCGGCTCATCGCTCCCCGCC
This sequence comes from Candidatus Methylaffinis lahnbergensis, assembly GCA_002890675.1. GTDB lineage: Bacteria > Pseudomonadota > Alphaproteobacteria > Rhizobiales > Beijerinckiaceae > Methylocapsa > Methylocapsa lahnbergensis. The sequence continues at coordinate 6,573 of PEFW01000072.1, read as the reverse complement.
TTTCCGTAGAAGTCCAGCGGCGGCGATAAGCGCGGATTCGGCCCGTCCGTCGTCTTTGACGCGCGCGAAAAGCTCGGCATGGTTCGGCCACCGCCGTATTGCTTCGGCGCGGGAAGCGTCCTTTGATGCGAGCGTCAAGCCGACGGCGCGCTTCCAGCTCGGCGGGGTGATAAACGAGCAGGGGATACCAGCGGCGGCAAGAACGCCTTCGATGACGCCACGGGCTCGGCCGAAGGCGAAAGCGCCTGTAGGGCCTTCGCCGGGCCTGGCATTGGCGCTCTCGACGAAGGCGTGAGTCGCGTGGCTGGAAAAAATGATATGGGCTAGGAGCGGCGCGTTGACCGCGCGGCGGCCGGCCGGGCCATCTTTGAGCACCGGCATGTCGCTAATTTCGAGCAGCGCGCCAGTCTCGTCGAGCATCGCGACGGCGCCTTGAACGCCTATGTCAATCCCGACGATCATTCGTTAAACATTCCGGTTAAAAAAATGGATGCGGGGGACCGGCGGCTAAGCCGGCCCACCGCCGCGATTTCAGGCTGCGAGGGCTTCCGTTTCTGGCATGTTACGTTCGAGGCTGGCCCTTCGCTCTGCTCGCTTCGCCCGGAGCAGTTCTTTCCAGGCGGCGCTGTTGCGCGGTCGCGCAAAGGCATGTGCTGCTGCTTCATCCGCGAATGGGCCGTGGTAAAACCACGAGTGATCCGTGTCTCGGGCGATCCAGAACATCTTGCCTGCGGCTTCGGATTGTTTTACTATGAGTCTCATTGGTTCAGACCTTTCTTGGTGTGATCGGCTGTCTTGGTTCGTGGCCAGGACAGCCGTTTTTTCGCGAAGCATGCGGCTTCGTGAAACTGAGGGGCAGGCGGCGGTCATGGCGTGCTTTAAAACGGGATATCGTCATCGATGATGAAGTCGTCGCGGCACCTCCCGCCTGCCGCGGCCCCCACCATCAGGTGGTCCCACTCAGGCGGCTCCAACTCGACTGGACCGCCGACAGGCAGCCTCTCACCCGTTCTCTCATCGATGGGTCCTTCCGCGCGGCGCCATTCGTCGAAGGTCGGGATATTCAATCGGCCAATAAGAGATCGAAGCCATAGCGTGCCCTTCTCTCTATCCTTAAGATGCGCTTCCAGCCGGTTATCGATCTGATCTTGTCCGGCCTCGAGGCAAACCTCGCAAACGCGAACACCGTAACCGTCGATATCTTGGCCTTCGCAGAGCCATTCTACTTTCTCGGTGCAACCGCCGCACACGTCGCACGGCCAGCGGGTATAAAAATTTGTGCGTACAAGTTTCATGTCGATCATCTGTTTAGTTCCATTGGATAGGGAAGTTGCCGTAAGTGCGTCAAGCGCGGCGCGGAGCAGCGCGCTCATGACCGCGCCTCCATTCGCATGGCGACGGCGATCAGATCGTCGATATCGCTTTCGGCGAGACGAAAGACGCGGCTCCGGCCGATAGGCATGCGCGCCGACGAAACGACAATGCGCACATTGATGCGCCGTGGCCGCGGCGGCGGTGCTGGCGGGACAAGGCGCAGGTGGTGGCGTTGGCCGTTCATGGGACGGCCCTCGCTCGCCGGAGGGCACCAAGTTCACCCGCAAGCGAACCGATGTCCGCGCGTGTAGCTCTCCAATGGCGGCGCAAATTGGCGAGCGCCGCGTCATCGTCGCCATCGAGCAAGGCCGCCTGGGCTTGCAACCCGATAGCCATGGCGCGGGAGATTTCGCGGATGAGGCAGCCACGCAGTTCGTCCGCGCGCATCGACGCGCACGTGATTTCAGATGCGCGATTATCCTCTTGCGAAAGGACTTGCTTGGGGCTATTTGTTTGAAAATCATTCCCGCCAGGAAATGACAATTCGAGAGCGCCGCCTTCCCCGCCGGGAGGTGGCGCTTTTGCGTGGATAGTCATGCTTCACACGGGCTCCGGAATATGGGGCGCGGAAGCGGCTTCTAGTTCGCAGCGATTGAGATATTCAGGCGGCGATTCGCGAACGATGACGCGCTTATTAACGTGCGCCACTTTGGGGCCGCGGCCCTGTCGCTGGAGTTTGAAAAAAAGAGCCTGGCTAAATTTGGCGGCGGCGCACCATTCCCGGATCGTCCCGGTGTACTGGCCTTCAGCACTCATTTTGTCGCGTTCCTTCGATTGATAGGATGCGACGAAACTTGCGCTCGCTGGCCTCGGATTAAACCCGGCCGAAGTACTTAACCCGTAAACTATTTTTAGCGGGCGCCAGGGCCGCGCCTGAGGTTCTTTAATTCGGCGAGGATGAACTCATAAAGAGTGCGATCATTGCGATCCTTCGGCAAGTGAACTCCCGGCGGCGGCGGCTCGCGTTTTATCGAGTCTCTAATGAACGTACCAGGCAAAGCTGGTTTATTGCGATGAAGCTCCGCCACGCGCTTGCGGGCATGGTCTTGCCACGTCATCTTGTTCTTGACTCGCTGTATTGTTCCCTTTATCCCCCCGCGCGATGATTTCTGGCGGCCGATGAAATCCTTTTGACTATCAGTGTATGTCGCGACGCAACCGATAAGGACCGCGCCACGAATGATCTGTTGAATTGCTTCGTGGCCCAACTTGCCGAGGTTTGATCGGTCCACAATACGCGTTAGATCGCGGAAGCCATTTTCAAGGAATAGCCTTCCATTGCAAAGCGCGTTCAGGTCATCATACTTCAACATGTCTTTCGGATTGCCGGGCTCCATCGCTCGCTTGGCCATATCAAGTAGATAATCGCGAAGCCTTTCCGCCCCTATTTTGGCGGTTTGGTATTCATCTTCGCTCATCGCGCGCTCCCGATCGGAACGATGTTCGTGACTTCGCCGGATCCGTATTCCGGCGCAATTTGCGGATGGTTTCGGCGATGTAAGACGGCGCCAAATGACTGTAATGCCGCTCCGTCATCCGCGTGTCCGCGTGGCCGAGATTGTGCGCGACGACGTTCAGCGGCACGCCGGCCATAACCATGTGGCTCGCCGCGGTATGCCGGATAATGTGAAACCCAGCCGCTGGCGTGATGCTTGCCGCTCGGCAAGCTTCGACCATCAGAAGAGTGCAATTACTAGGCCCCCATGGCTCTCCCGACGCCCGCGTGAGCATCAGGACATCACCCGGTTGGCCAACCGTCAGCGCCTCGAAAAACTTCCGGCCTTCGTCGGTAAGGACAACATGCCTTGCTTTGCCGGACTTGCTTTGCCCGACAAAAACCGTTCCAGAATCCGGATTGAAGTCGCCGGCGCGCAGACGCCCCAACTCGCCGTAGCGGCAACCGGTAAAGAGCGCCGCCTTGACAAGATCACGGAAATTACCTTGCGCGGCGTTGATCAGCCTGCGAACTTCATCCTTGGTAAAATAACGAAGGCGCGGCGAATCCACTTCGCGAAACGGCTGGACGGTCCGCCATGGGACGTCCGAGGCGGCTTTGCCGTCACGAAAAGCTTGGTTCAACGCGGCTCTCAAGATCGTTAGCACGCGATTTGCACTCGCCCGGTGCTGACGTACCGCATCGCCGTCTTGCCCGTCCTTGGCCTTCCCCGCCAGTCCTGTAAGCCATATGGAAATGGTGTCGCGCGTCAGGCCGGCGACCGGCACGTTTCCAAGTGTCGGAAGGATATGTAGCGCCGCCCGCCCGCGAGCATCGACCAAGGATTTCGAGCCTTCAAGTTCAAGGCGAGCGAAATAGGAGTCCATTGCCGCCGCGACCGTGAACGGACCGTGCGGCGACTCTGGCGCAAGCGCCGCAACCTCGCGAGCCTTCCGTTGGGCTTGAAAGAAGTCGAGAGTCTCGACGCCGTTGGCGGTCGAATGATCATCTGCGGCCCCGATCGTCTCGACGTGATAGGTTTCCTTGCCAAGATACCGGCGTAAGACCCATTTCCCGCCGTTCAGTCCTTTCCGGTAACCAAGATGCAACCCGGTATCGATCGCGCGCCAGTACGGCTTGCCGGATGCCTTGAGTTTCGCCCGCGCGGCCGGGCTGTCTAGCTTGCGTTCCCTAACGGTTTTTGACATGGCGAAAATCCCACTTGTCCAATGCGTTGTCCAATATAGCGTTGGATAGTTTCGTGCGCACGCATAAAGCTGTAGAAAGTCAAGATATGCGATATCAATTAGTTAGTGAAGCGCTGTATAGCTCGGTGACGCAATTTTAATCCTTGACAAGGCGAGAAACGATTTCCTCGATAGACTGGGCGAGCGCGAGTATCAGGCTCGCGATGGCCACGATGTCGTCAAGATGGGCGTGCGGCAAATTCGTGGGAAGACCTTCCCTCGCATCGGTTGCGAGCGCGGCGATCGTTGGGTCCTCTGGGTAAAGGTACGGTTTCCCGTTCGCCGTGCGGAAAACCTCGATTTTTGCGTGCGCATCGCGCTTATAACCCTCGACGAGAATGAGGTCGGCCGGGCTCATGCGGCTCAAAAGTTCGGCAAGGCTGGGCTCTTCGGCCCCGCGCAGCTCATGCATGAGCGCGAAGCGCCGGTTTGAGGCGACGAGGACCTCGCGCGCGCCGGCCTCCCGATGGAGGTAGGAATCCTTGCCCGGTTGATCGACATCGAACGCATGATGCGCGTGCTTGAGCGTCGAGACAACGATGCCGCGTTCACGCAAATAGGGAATTAGCTTGACGATCAAACTCGTCTTGCCCGCGCCGCTCCACCCGGCAAGGCCGATCACCCGCATGGTTCGCAACTCCGCAAAGGTTTGCTTGCCATGCAAGTTTTCACGGCTTTTTCCGCGCGCCCATGCGGGATTACGAACGGCCGCCGCGAATTCCCGCAGCATCCTCTGGAACCTGAAGCCCGCATCCTTTTCCCTCCCTTAGGCCAAAGTTTAACGCGCCGCCACGGATGATTTTTGAGTCCTTCGATGCCTCTCGATTTGCGCGGCCTGAACTGTCCGTTGCCGGTCCTGCGGACCCGCAAGGTGCTGAGAAAACTCGCGCGAGGCGATCATCGGATTGTCGGATGCACTGACCCTCTCGCCGTCATCGACATTCCGTAACTTCTGGATGAGAACAGCGACACGCTGGAGCGCCAGGAGGTAGCGAATGGCCTCTTTATATTCCATGTCAAGCGTGCCAAAGCTTGAAAAAATTCCGCCCGTGCCTCACCTCCCGCCAGCATCTCAATTTTATGGGATTTCCAGGCTCATGCTCCGCCTCGCCATTTCCGTCGAACGCTTTCCTATCCGCGGCAATTTTGCGATCTCGCGCGGGGCGAAGACGGAGGCGGCCGTGGTCGTGGCGGCGATCGAGGACAGGTTTTGCCGCGGGCGCGGCGAAGGCGTTCCTTATGCGCGCTACGGCGAGACGGTCGATTCGGTCCTCGGCCAAATGGGTTCGGTTCGTTGCGCGATCGAGGCCGGCGCGGATCGCGGCCTTTTGCAAACCCTTCTGCCCCCTGGCGCCGCTCGCAACGCCATCGACTGCGCGCTGTGGGATTTGGCGGCCAAGCGAAGCGGCGCTCCGGCCCATGCGCTCGCGGGCATCGCGCCGCCGGGCCCAGTCACGACCGCCTTCACGATTTCGGTGGGCACTCCGGACGAAATGGCCCGGGCGGCGGCTTTGGCGCACGCGCGGCCGCTGTTAAAAATCAAACTCGCGGGCGAGGGCGACGCGGCCCGGCTCAAAGCGGTGCGCGCCGCCGCGCCCGATGCAACCCTCATCGCCGACGCCAACGAGGCCTGGGCGGAGGCCGATCTCGAACGCAGTCTCGAAGCTTGCGCCAAGGCCGGCGTCGCTTTGGTAGAGCAGCCGCTTCCGGCGGGCCAGGATTCGGCGCTTGCGGAAATAGAACATATCGTCCCGATTTGCGCCGACGAGTGCGTTCATGATCGCACCCTCCTCGAAGATCTGCGCGCGCGCTACGACGCGATCAATGTCAAGCTCGACAAGACGGGGGGGCTTACCGAGGCGTTGGCCCTGGTAAAGCAGGCCGAAGGCCTCGGCTTCGAGCTCATGATCGGCTGCATGGTTGCAAGCTCGCTCGCGATGGCCCCAGCGCTTCTGCTCACGGCCCACGCGCGTTTCGTCGATCTCGACGGACCCCTTCTGCTCTTGCGAGACCGCCCGGACGGACTTCGCTATGAAGGCTCGATAGTTCACCCGCCCGCGCGCGAATTATGGGGGTGATGCATGATAATGATGGCTGGTGGTGAAAAAGAGAGAGCTGGCCCCGTGAATCAGCCGGGCGCGCGATTCTATATTGCGCCGGACCACCTCGGTGCGCCACATCAGATCACCGACGCCAGCGGCGCGGCCGTGTGGCCGTGGAACCATGACCCCTTCGGCAATGGCGATCCCACGGGCGCCTTCGGCGACGAGCTCCGCTTTCCGGGCAGTTCTTCGACCGGAGCACAAAACCGCGTTACAATTATTTCCGCGATTATGACCCAAGGGCGGGGCGTTATATCGAAAGCGATCCGATCGGGCTGCAGGGCGGGATAGCATCGTCCGGTTTCTTGCCGGACATTGTTCCCTCGGCAAGCCTCGCTGAAACCGGCAGCCTCGCGCTGCCGCCGCCGGTCCTGTTCGGGCGCGCTTGCTTGGGCGCATTGCGCCTGGGCGCCCG
>PEFW01000071.1 GCA_002890675.1 Candidatus Methylaffinis lahnbergensis | reverse complement strand
ATCAAGGACCAGAATTCAACCAGGCTTTGGCACGAGTGCTCCCGCATCTGAAAGCTGAAATCGTCAAGCGTTCCGATCACGCCAAGGGATTTGTGGTCTTGCCCAAACGCTGGATCGTCGAGCGCACTTTCGCTTGGCTCAATCGATGTCGAAGGCTCGCCAAGGACTGGGAAAACCTCAATCGAAAAGCGCTCGCGTTCTTGCGCCTCGCCTCAATCCGCCTCATGCTCAGAAGACTTTGTAATCCCGCATGAAGTCACCGGACAGACTCTCAGGAGCAGCCGGCCTCGTCGAACTTAGCCAATCCAATTTTTCGCGGCGAAACCAAAACCGGCGAATGGAATAAAGCTTGGGTTTTGGCGAATGGCGCTAAAAGCAAGTGCGGATGCTGGGTTGAGGTCTAAAGCAGCGCTGTGACCTCTCCTAGAGCTTTCGTAGCTCGACGTCCTCGATGATGTGGCTTGGCCCCTTGGTCAACACGAGGCTCGCGCGGGGCATTGTGGGGAGGATGTTTTCGCGCAGATTGCGAAGATTGATTCTTGTCCAAATGTCGCGCGCGGTCGCTTCTGCCCCTCTATCGTCGAGGCTGGCGTATTTCTTGAAATAAGATTGAGGATCGCGGAAACTGGTATCGCGCAGGCGCATGAAGCGGGAGATAAACCATTTTTCGAGATCTTTTTCCGCGGCGTGCAGATAGACCGAAAAATCGAAGAAATCGGAGACGAAAGGAATGGCCCGGCCATCCCGCGATGGGCGATTGGGCAAAAGGACGTTCAGGCCCTCGACGATTAGGATATCCGGGCGATCGACTATGATGCTCTCGCCGGAAATCACATCGTAAGTCACATGCGAATAGACCGGCGCTTGGACATTGCGCTTGCCGGCTTTCACATCGGAAAGAAAGCATATGAGTTTCGTGCCGTCGTAGCTTTCCGGAAAGCCCTTCTTCTCTAGCAGACCCTCGCCTTCGAGGCGGGCGTTGGGATAAAGAAACCCATCCGTGGTGACGAGTTCGACCTTCGGCGTGTTCGGCCAGCGCGACAACAGCGCCTGCATGACCCGCGAAAGCGTCGATTTGCCGGCCGCGACCGAACCGGCGACGCCGATGATATAGGGGACTTTTCCACCCTCGGCGCCAAGGAAGCGCTGGGTCGCCTTGTAGAGACCTTGCGTCGCCGCGACATAAAGCGCGAGGAGGCGCGACAGCGGCAAATAGATCGCGACGACTTCTTCGAGCGAGATCGGATCGTTGAGCGACCGCAGCCGCGTCAGATCCTCCATCGACAAAGTGAGTGGCGTATCGGCGCGCAAGGCCGCCCATTCATCCCTCGTGAAGCGATGATAGGGTGAGAGTACCGCCGCAGTGGATCCCACGCGTTCGTCCATTTATTCCTCGATCAAGTATGATCCGCGCGGCGCGCCGCTTTTTCCGCATGGCCGGATTGGCCGGTGCGGCGTTCAAGCTCCGCGCACACATCTTCTAGCGAGACGCCGCTCTGATGCAAGACGACCAGCAAATGATAAAGCAGATCGGCGCTTTCGCAGGTGATCGCTTGCGCGTCGCCTTCCATAACGGCGATCAGGACTTCGACCGCCTCCTCGCCGAGTTTTTTGGCCGCGCGAGCTGTGCCGGCGTCGAGAAGCGACTTTGTATATGACGCCGAGGCACTCGCATTGGCGCGCGCAGAAATGATCGCGGCCAAATCGTCGAGGGTGAAGCGCGTCACGACTCTGTTCCCGTGCCGACGGACGCGATTCCCGCGAGAAAAACTTGCGGCTCCGCACCCGGCACGCGCGGGCTCGGATCGAGCCGCACCGGCAATCCGAAGCTTGCCATATGCTGCTTGGCTTGCGCGATCGTAAATTCGCCGAAGTGAAAAATCGAGGCGGCGAGCACCGCGCTCGCGCCACCGTCGCGAATTCCCTCGACGAGATGATCGAGCGTGCCAACTCCGCCGGAAGCAATGATCGGGACTGGAACCGCGGCGGCGACGGCGCGGGTGAGAGCGAGATCGAAACCGCGTTTGGTGCCATCGCGATCCATCGACGTCAAAAGAATTTCGCCGGCGCCGAGCGCGACGGCTTCTTGCGCATAGGCAAGGGCATCGAAGCCGGTCGCCTTGCGTCCGCCATGGGTGAAGATTTCCCATTTGCCGGGGGCCGTTTGTTTGGCGTCGATGGCGACGACAATACATTGGCTGCCGAATTTTAGCGCCGCCTCGCGGACGATCTCGCGGTTGGCCACGGCGGCGGTCATGATCGCCACCTTGTCGGCGCCGGCAAGGAGCAGTGCCCTTATGTCCTCTAGCGTGCGCACGCCGCCGCCGGCGGTGAGCGGCATGAAGCAGGCTTCCGCCGTGCGCTGAACGACATCGAGGATGATCGCGCGGTCCTCATGGCTGGCGGTGATGTCGAGAAAACAAAGCTCATCGGCGCCCGCGGCATCATAGGCGATCGCGCATTGGACCGGATCGCCGGCATCGCGCAGAGTGATGAAATTCACGCCCTTGACGACGCGGCCGTCTTTCACGTCGAGACAAGGAATGACGCGGGCTTTAAGCATCAAGCGCGGCTCCCGGCGGCTAACCCCATGTTCATGCCGGCGCCGTGGCCAGCCGGATCAGCGCCAGTGCCTCCGCTGTATCGAGCCGTCCGTCGTAAAGCGCCCGCCCGGCGATCGCGCCTGCGAGATTCGCGCAGTCCGGCATCAACAATCGCTCCACGTCGGCGAGCGAGGCAAGACCGCCCGAGACGATCACTGGAATTCTCAGCGAATCGGCGAGCGCCAAGGTCGCCTCGATGTTCAACCCCTTGAGAACGCCATCGCGAAAAATGTCCGTATAAACGATCGCGGCGACGCCTGCATCCTCGAAACGCTTGCCGAGTTCGGCTGCGGTGAACGGCGAGGTTTTGGCCCAGCCTTCGACCGCGACCGCGCCGTCGCGCGCGTCGATTCCAACAGCGATGTGGCCGGGATAAAGCCGCGCCGCCCGCCGGACGAGTGCTGGATCGCGGACCGCCGCCGTTCCCAGGACGATCCGCGCGACGCCCTTGCCGAGCCAGGCTTCGATGCCGTCGATGTCCCTGATGCCGCCGCCGAGCTGGAGCGGTATTTCGACGGCCGCGAGAATTGCCTCGACCGCGGCCGCGTTCATCGAGCGCCCGACAAAGGCGCCGTCCAGATCGACGACATGGAGGTATTCGAATCCTTGGCGCGCGAACGCCTGGGCCTGGGCGGCGGGGTCCTCGTTGAAGATCGTGGCCTTCGTCATGTCGCCTTGCTGGAGACGCACGCATTGGCCCTGCTTGAGATCGATCGCCGGAAACAGAATCACGGCCGCCACCTGAGAAAATTGGCGATCAGCGCAAGGCCGAGCGCTTGACTCTTTTCCGGATGGAACTGGGTTCCGGCGATATTTTCGCGCGCGATGAGCGCCGCGATGGGGACGCCATAATCGGTTGCCGCCACGATGCAATCGTCACGTTCGGGGTTGAACGCATAGGAATGCACGAAGTAGGCGTGCAAGCCATCCTCTCCGGCCGCGATCCCGGCGAGAAGCGGATGCGCGCTCGCCGCCCGCAACGTATTCCAGCCCATGTGTGGGATGCGCAAGCGTCCCCCTTGCGAATCGATTGGCTCGACGTCGCCGCCGATCCAGCCGAGGCCGGGCGTGGTTTGATATTCGAGTCCTCGCGTGGCCAGCAATTGCATGCCGACGCAAATCCCGAGAAATGGCCGGGCTTTTTCGCGTACGGCCTCGGTCATGGCCGCGAGCATTCCGGGCATGGCGTCGAGGCCGCGGCGGCAATCGGCGAAAGCGCCGACGCCAGGCAAAACGATGCGATCCGCGCGGAAAACGGCGTCCGGATCGCGCGTGACAGCGATTTTTGCGGAAAGGCCAGCCTCGCGCGCGGCCCGTTCAAAAGCCTTGCGGACGGAGTGGAGATTGCCCGACCCGTAATCGACGATGGCGACATTCACGCGCGCGCCCTCACGACTCAGCGCCGCCTCGCGCACCGGACGCGATATCCGCGAGCGGGTGGTCCGGCGCTTCGAATTGGCGGAAGAAAGCGATTTCCGCCTCGTCGCAGGCCGGGGCACTGATGATTTCGACGAGTCGATACCCTTGGCGCCTTAGCTTAGCCTCGCGCAGCCGGTTGGCTTCGAGACCGAGCAGCATTTGCAAGGTGAAGGAAATGAAGAGGCCCGCCCCGGCCGAAACAACAGTGAGCGAGGCCGCGATCAGGATCGCATAAGCGGCGGCCCAAAGCGCGAGTGCGGCCCAAAGCCGGTGCAAGGCCAGCCAAAGCGGGCCAAAAAAGAACGCTTTCCAGCTAAAAGCCTGCCGCACGAACGCTGCCTCGGCAACGGATTGGGGCCCATCGCCCTGGATATGAACCGAATAGAGGGCCATGGTTAGGCTCCTTCGAAAGCTCTAGCAGGACAGCGTGCCCTTGGTTGATGGAATCGCGCCCCTTTGGCGATGATCTAGCTCGACTGCGGCGCGCAAGGCGCGGGCCAAGCCCTTGAACAAAGATTCCGCGATATGATGCGCATTCTCGCCGTATAGAGTTTCAACGTGAATATTCATCGCGGCGTGGGTCGTAAAGGCCTGGAAAAACTCACGCACGAGTTCGGTATCGAAGGTGCCGGTCTTGCTTTGCGGGAATTTTGTCCGGAAGACCAGAAAAGGCCGCCCCGAAATATCGACGGCGACCCTTGTCAGGGTCTCGTCCATCGGCAAAACCACATCCGCGAAGCGGGCGATGCCTTCCATGCCGCCCAAGGCCTGGCGCACCGCCTGACCGAGCGCTATGCCGGTATCCTCGACCGTATGATGCTGATCGATATGAAGATCGCCCGTCGCGCTGATTTCGATATCCATCAACGAGTGGCGCGCAAGTTGTTCGAGCATATGGTCGAAAAAGCCAATCCCGGTCGCAATTCTGGCCGCGCCGGTGCCATCGAGATCGACGCTGACCTCGATCCCGGTTTCCTTGGTTTTTCGCGTAATGGCGCCGTTGCGCACGGAGAGGCTCGGCAAGCGTGGCGGTTTCTTGAACCATTTCAAGGCAACCGGCACTTATATTTGGTTGCGGAATGCTCTAGCAACTTGGCACGCGCTTGGCTACCCTTGCCTTGCCACGGGTTGACTCAGCGCTTCAATCCGACAGTCTTCATAGCGAGGTACCGCCCGCGCCGCCACATCGCACCGAAGTCGCTGTTCACTCCGTCGGGCTGTTGCGGGCCGGTCTGGGTGACGTGACGGTTGACGAATTCTTGGACGTGCTTATTATTGGTAGCCGGCATTTTGCGCGCCATGTCGTGCAGGCTTGCCTGGAAATCGTTCCACTTCTCACGCATGGAGTTGAGTTTGTACAACAGGCCGACCTTGAAATCCGAGGCGGTGATCGTCTCCGGCCCCAAATTCTCCGGCGCGTCCAGATTCAGAACGCGCTCCAGCGTGGGCGCCGCTGCCACCCGCGCGGTCAGGGGATGGCCAAGTTCGAAGCGCTGCCGCAGCGTATTGATCACCGAGGTGTGGTCGAACGGCGCCGCGCCGTCGTCGGGATAATTGTCGCTCGGCCGCAGAATCGTGTTGCGTTTAATATAGGGCGAGGCGATCACAGCGGGAACGCGAACGCCGTAACGATCAAAGCCGAAACGCGGTTGGGGATTGTCGCCATGCACCGGCCCCGGCGGCGGCGCACTGGGCGGCGGCGCATGATCGTAACAGCCGCCATGTTCGTCGAAAATGATGACGAACATCGTCTTCTTCCACGTTTCTACATTGGCGCGCAACGCATTGTAGATGGTGGCGACGAGCTGGTCGCCAAAACTAACGATATGCGGCGGATGCATATCGTTGGGTAAATTGATCTGCGGCGGCCACAAGCGTACGTCCGAATAGTATCGCGGCTCGATGAAGGAGTAATTCGGCAAGGTGCCCTCGCGCGCCTGTCGCAGGAAGGTTTTGAAAGTGTGGAGATTATGGATTTTTCGAATAAGCTCCATAAGTGTCAGCGGCTGCGCAAGGTCGTGGTAGTAAATCGCCCAGCTGGGCTTGGATGGCGCCGTGTCGAAGGAGTCGAACACCGTCGGCATATTGAACAGCAGAGCCCGAGGCGAATTATTCTCGTAACCGGCCGCCGTTCCCGTATGCACGAAAAATCTGTTCGGCCACGTCTGGTTGGGCGCGGAGGCGAACCATGAATCGCAGACCGCGAATTGGCGCGCCAGCGCCGCCAGGGCCGGCACATCCCGATCCGGCTTGTAACGGCTCATGATCTGCCGGGGATCGTATCCGGCGCGCGACGGACGCCCATTGGGGTCCGTATAACTATCGACGAAGCCGCTCATGTCGGCGACGGCGCCGGCGCGCGGCGGATAAGGTTCGCCCCCTTGCAGCTGGCCGGAACCGAAAATCTGCACATTGATGTCCTGCCAGAGTTCTCCGGGATCGGGATTTGGGACGGATAAGCCGGCCGCGTCGCCGCCTGGCGTCTCGGTCAGAGGCCAGACATTGCCCGAACGGTCCTTGTTGGATTCGCTTCCGTCCACGCCGTCGAAATCCTTCGATTTCGGGTAGAGACCCCCGAGCAGATTGTCGAAGGAGCGATTTTCCAGCATCAGGACTACGAAATGCTCTATTGATTGTAAACGCGTCATGGCAATCTCCCCCACGGCTGGCGACCATCGCCGCGCTGCTTCACCTGATCCGGCGGATCCGGGATCGCATCGCGGGCGAAATGTCCCCTGCCGCAGGGTAGTGCAATCGCTCGGAACCGGCAACTGAATGCGCGGTCACGGGGTACGAGGGGTCAGGCCTCAAATCCTATCCAGTAGGCGACGATGGCCACGAGACAGTTGGCGGAGAAGAAGTTTGCCGCGAGCTTGGCATGGCGCGTGGCGAGGCGGCGGAATCTTGCAGTCTGCCGAAGCAGCGTTCGATCACAGTGCGGTTCGGGGAGGTCTTTCCGCCACGCCGGATGCGCGTCTTGCGGTTGGATTTAGCTCGGATGACGGAGCGTTTTTTGGGCTTTTTGAGAACCACGCGGAACGCATCGGTGTCATGGCCTCCTGAGCAAACCGCATCAAATGCCCTTGACGCGCGGCGAGCTGGCGAAGAGATCGGCCAGAAGGTCTTTGATGCTCGGGATGAGGCTGACGTATTGTTCGGCCAAATGCCCCGCTCGCTCCACCGCGCGAAGCGATTGTAGATCGTCTTGTGGGGGCCGTATTCTTTCGCGCGGTCTCGCGACAACCGGCCTCGCGTGTCAGCTTCGTTTCCTATCTTCCCTTCGGGCGGAAACGAAGCTGGAAGTTTGCGCTCGCCTTCCGCACATGCACGATCCGGCGCAAAATCGGCCGATCGTGTTTGCGGGGTGGCCCCGGCTGGTTTACCGGCAAATGCGGCTCGCTCTTCGGCCCTTGCTCGGCGTAAAACCAAAACACATGCGAATCCATCGGTTAGCCCCCAACCCAGTTGACCAACCTCTGGCAACAAAACATGGTTAATTAGGTCTTAACCCTAGTCCGGTCGTCGTCGCATGGACGGGGTGACGGGGATGGTTCGCGACACGGACGCGACGTTCAACCCAACGACGCGGTCCTGGCATCTTTGCCAGGACCACGCGCAACGTCAACTCTTGAGGCCTTGCGGCGCCAACAACCTGGGATCACGCCGGAGCGCGTGCGATTTCGCGACGGTTGTTGTCGCGTAAGGCGCCCCGGCGGAGCTTGGTCAGCGATGCCAGATGGAGGAGGACCGAGACCGGCACGAGGAAGACCGGAATTAGCGCCAGCGGAAACTGGCTAACGAGCTCGCTTGGCAGATCGAAGGCAAACAACTGGAACTGCGAAGGGGAGGTTAGAAATCCCGCCGTCACCGCGACGACAAAATCGGCGAGCCCAAAGAGGTTCCACGCAAAGACCAAGTCGGCATTCTTACGCGGTTCACGCGCATAGGCTACCGCGACGACCGGCGCGAGAACGCCGACAAGCACATCGCCGAGGCCAGCCGGCCAGGCGAACAATCCGGGCAGCTTTCCCGCCCCATACAGGATCAGGAAAATCGCGCCTAACACGCGATAGAGCTGAACGCCGATCAGCCACTGCTGCGGCACCGCATCGATGATGCGTGCGACGGTCGAGGATCGCCAGATGAGCAATCCGCCGATCAGGATCGGTACGAAAATTCCGTATTGGATCGTGGGGATACGATCCGCGGCGGCACGATAGGCGTCCATCCATGCCAGGCTGGTCGCCACTAGAAACCATCCAATGAGAACAATGGATGATGTTCGAGCAACCGAAGCACGGTCGGAAGCCGTCCAATCAGATTTGCTCAGCGCACTGTTCAATCCGAACAGAATCGCGGCGACAATGCCGATTCCGCCGGTAATCACATAATAGGGAAGATAGGTTGGAACAATCATCACACACCTCCAGAAGCGGGGTAAGACACCATTCATTACGCGGGTCACCATAGGCGTCGGCTTTCGGCCTTTTCGAATGTCCTAGTCACGTTAAAAATACGAGCAATTCCAATGGGCTGGTTCGATTAGGCTTAGTGACGATCCGCAAGCCGCCAGCGCATGGAACGACCCACTCCAACGGTCACTATATTAAAACTAGCGACTTGTCAATACCTAGTCACTTGAAAATATAAACGGAGCGTTTATTTGTTATCCATGCCAAGCGGATATGACCAAGATTGCCCGGTTGCGAAAGCCCTCGATGTAGTGGGCGAAAAATGGGCTTTGCTCGTGCTCCGGGATCTGTTCCGCAAGGGTCCTTTGCGGTTTCATGATTTGGAGACGGGGCTCGAGGGCGTCGCGCCGAACACGCTGTCGGCGCGGCTCAAGACGCTCGAAAAGCAAGGTGTGATCGGGGCGCGGCTTTATGAACAACATCCGCCCCGGTTCGAATATTTCCTGACCGACAAGGGCAAAGCGCTAGGCCCGGTGCTCAAGGCGCTTTATAAATGGGGGGAACTCTATGGCTGAAGTCGTCCCGCGAGTGCAAAGCATTATCGCCCCAACTTTTTTGGGATAATGGTCTCAGCCAGCCGCGAGAGCCGCCAGAGCGGCATCGAGCATCCCGGCGGGAAGCCAAATGACACGCGGCCCGGCTGTCCAGATCAGCAGCATCCGCAAAGTTTTGTCTGGCCAGAGCGGCGCCAGAACCGCACGGTAAAGCGCCATTTGCCTGATATCGTAGGAAGGTGTGTCGTCGAGCGGGCGAGGCGTGCCGGACTTGTAATCGGCGACGAGAATTTCCTTCTGGTTTTCGCCAATCCGGTCCACCCGTGCGGCTACATCAATTGTCCGCTGCCCAAGCGCTACTCTGCCCGCGACGGAAACTTCAGCTTTTGAACCTGGCCCGAACAAACCGGCGAGTTCCGGCAGGTCAATCACCTTCAGTGCTTCTTCGGCGAGATGTTGGCGCGCGGTATCGTCGAGGCCGGCCGCCCGGGCGGCTAGGAAAGCCATTGTAGCCCGGCGTTGATCCCGCACGGCAATGCCCGGCAGATATTGCAACAGCAGATGCATCAAGCGGCCCTGCCGCAAGGCTTCCCGCCTTGCCTGCGCCGGACCGGGGCCGTCGAGACGGCCGTTCGCCGCAAGCGCGTGCGAAGGTCTGACCGGCGGTATCGCATTTGCCTCGAACCGGGCGGCGCGGCCAAGCCAGCCCGGCAAGACAACCGGTGCGGCGGCGGTCGGGAGGTTCGGAAAAACGGCGAAGGGCGCGCCGCTCCCTTCCGAGATAAGGCGCAGAATTTGATCCTCGCTATTCCAGAACGCCGGCACGGTCTGAATTCCGGCTTCGTTGGCGAGAGCGGCCTCGATCATCTTGGCCCAGCAGCCGTCGTCCAGCTTTCTCGCGCCATGAAACCCAGTGATATAAAGACGCTCTTCGGCGCGGGTCAAAGCCACATAGAAAAGCCGCTTGTATTCTTCCATCGTTGCAGCGCGCGCCCTCTTGCGCGCGTCGTCAATCGCTCCGCAATCGAGGTCTTTCTTCGGCGACCAGGCAATGATTTTTTTGCCGGGCACCTTCGTGTCGAGTACAAAGATTTTTGGGTCGTGAATCGCCGAGGGGACGCCGCAAGTATCGGGGAGAAACACGATTTTTGCTTCAAGCCCCTTGGCCGCATGGATGGTCATCACCCGCACCGCGTTCTCGGCACCCTCCATGTCGCGCTTGATCGAGTACTCCAACCCCGCGAGATCGTTGAGAAAGGCCGCGAGCGAAGGCGCGGTGCCGCCTTCATGCGCCATGGCGAGGCGCAAGAATTCGTCGATCGCGTCGCCAGCTTCCGGGCCGAGCCTCGCTTCCATGTCGCGGCGTCCGCCATCCGCGCCGAGAAGGCCCGCGTAGTATGCGAAAGGCCCGCCGCCGGCCCGCGCCCGCCAGACCGCGAGTTTCTTTGCAGCCTTGGCATGCCTTGTCTCCGGAGAGGATAGGAGCGCATCGAAAAGGCTGCCGCTACGGCGAGGCGCAAGCCCCATGAGATCATCGTCGTCAAGCCCGATCAACGGCGATTTCAGCACGGAGGCGAGCACGAGATCGTCTTGCGGAAGCAGGCTAGCGCGCCCGACCGCCATGAGATCCATGACGGCGATATGATGGGTAAGTTCAAGCCGGTCGGCGCCGGCGGTTGGAATTGCACGCTTTTTCAGCGCCCTGATCATGGCCTCGAAGAAAGCGCTCCTTGTACGAACGAGGACCAAAATGTCGCCAGGGCGCACCGGGCGCGGCCGCATGGTTTGGCTGTCACGCACAAATTCATTGGAACCTGGTTTCATGAGATGCGCGATTTTCTGGGCGACCCGCTGGGCAACGACATTTGCCGGATCTTGCGCGTCGAGAAGATCGAGCGGAAGCGTCCACGGGGGGGGCTCTTCCCCGGATTGCGCCGCCGCCAGCGGCCAGAGTTCGACAAGACCAGGCAATTGATGTTTTAGCGCTTGGTGCGGCATCCAAACGTCACTCGCCGCGACAAGCCCGCCTTTATGATCCCCGTGCTCGAATACCTTGTCGATCGCGGAAAGAACGCCCGGCGCCGAGCGAAACGACAGGGTGAGGGGCACGTGCGCGAACGGTTGCCCACCGGCCGTAAACTGGGCCTCAAATTTTCGCCGCATCTTGTCGAACATGTGCGGCGCGGCGCCCTGGAAGGAAAAGATCGATTGCTTTTCGTCGCCGACCGCAAAGAACGTTCGCAGGCCTTGACTTTGTCCGCGCCCGGCCGCGAAATCGTCGGTGAGCTCCTCGAGAATTTTCCACTGGGCCTCGCTTGTGTCCTGCGCCTCATCGACAAGAACATGGTCGATTCCCGCATCGAGCTTATAGAGCACCCAGCGGGCATCGGAGCGTTCGAGCAAACCCAAGGTTTTTTCGATGAGATCGTCGAAATCAAGGATCCCCCGCGCGGCTTTCTCCTCAAGGTAGCGCTCCAAGATCGCACTCGCGACCAGGATCAGCGCACGCGTGCGATCGAGTGTCGCGGCACGCTTGCGCTCGGCGCGAAGCGCATCGAGACGGAGCTGTTCGGCGCAAAGCTCGGTCGCAAGTTCAGGAAGCGTCCGAGCGAAAGGCTGTGTCACGATAGACTCGCGGGGGGTGCTTTTGCCTTCTTTGATAAAAAAGATCGCGAGATAGCGATCGAGACACTCTCCGAACTCGCTTTCGGAGCGCCGCGACCGATAGGCCAAAGCCGCCTGCCGAAACAGGTCCGCCTTTTCTTGATCATTCGCGCTTCCTTGGTCAAGAATCGCTGCGAGTTCACTCCAGCGCTCCGGCGCGATGCCATCCTCGGCCATCTCGCGTTCGATGCAAGCATTATCGCGGCCCTCCCTCAAACCCAGGGAACGGCACAAAATCTCCACAGGCGCTTGCGGCGACAGCGCGCGCGAAATAGCACTATACTTCATCGCTTCTTGAATGAGGCCGTCAAAGGCGTCCGGCCCGCATTCATCCATGACGCGTTGAAGAGCGCCGCCGAGCGTGCCGTTGCTGGAATTCGCCTCGGTCAGAACCTTGCGCCGGGCACGCTGCAACAATTCGCCCTGGCCCTGTTCGTCCGGCACTTCGAAACGCGATGGGACATTGGCTTCGAACGGAAACAAATGCAGCAGCCGTTCGCAAAAGGCATGGATCGTTTGGATTTTTAAGCCGCCCGGTGTCTCGACCGTCCGCGCGAAGAGTTTGCGCGCCTCCGTCAAGATTTTATAGCACGGCGTTGGTGCTCCGGTCGCGACAATCGCCGCCTGCAGCTTTTGGTCGGACAGGCCGGTCCACCCGGCGAGGGTATCAGATACCCGTGCGGCCATGTTCGCGGCCGCCGCCTTGGTGAAGGTTAGGCAGAGGATTCTTGAGGGCGCGACGCCTTGCAGGAGAAGCCGGATGACACGGCTCGCGAGCACATGTGTCTTGCCCGATCCGGCATTGGCCGAAACCCACACCGACTGGTTTGGATTTGAGGCCTGGTCCTGTTTGCCCCGCGTGGCAGCGGGTATCTCGAACGATGCCATTATATGCCGCCGCCTTCCGGCTCACCGCCCAGCGACCATTCCTTGACACGGGCAAGATGATCATAGGCATTGTACCGCTTCGCGAATTTCGGAAACGGACGCGGCGGATAGGCTGTTGATGGGTCGCGGAACCGGTTGAGCAGCGCGATGAGACCGCGATAGTGGTCTTCCGCGACATCCATGAAATTGGCTTTGGCGAAAACGACGGGCCTTTCCTCCCCGCCGCGTGTTCCGCCGAGCTTCAAATAAAGTGCCTCGATTGTCTTGACGTTCCAACCGAGGTTGTAGGCGTCCCGCACGGCCATCGCCGCTTCCAGGGTCAGTTGCGGCGCGTAGCCCACTTCCACCTCCTTCAACCCCGGCGGTGTACCAGTTTTGTAATCGACGAGCGTCACCGTTCCATTGCCATTAAGCTCAATCCGGTCCGCGCGCGCCGTAAGCTTGAAGTCCGAACCGTCGGCAAGACCAAAATCGAGTTCGCCTTCGGCCTCGGTTTTGATCGCCTTAATCCCATCGCGGCGTCTTGCTTCGAAGCCGAGAAAGAAATCGATAGTTCTCTCGATCCGGGGCCACTTTAGCGCGCCGAAATCGGCGTCTTGCAATTGCGCCGCGAGCTCTTCGCGCAGAAGTGCGCAAAGGTTTTCGCGTGCGTCTGGCGGCAGGGGTCCGGCCGGGTGGCCATTGACAAAGCCCGCCAGTGCCGCGTGGATGGCGCCGCCGAATTCGCCCACGCCAAAAGCACCGCCGAGTGGATCGAGTTCCTTCAGCCGCAGAATCTTTTCTGCATAAAGGGCGTAGGGGTCGCGCCGCAGCGTCTCGATCTGGGTCACGCTGAGGCGCCTTGGGCGCAGCGCGACCTTCGGTCTCGGCAGCGGCCTTTCGCTTGGCGGCGGGATCGGGGCCGATTGGTCGATTGCCCGCGCGAGGCCTAGATAAAAGTCTCCGCGTTCCCTGCATGCTTGCCACGCGGCATTGCCAAGCGCCGCCATGCGCTGAAGGAACCGCGACGCCACCACGGGCGCGCCGTCGCGTTTGCGGGCACGGCTCAAAATCACTTTGCCTTTGCCCATCGCTTGGGCGAAATCATGCGCTGTCTGGCCGAGTTTCCGCTCCGGCGGGGTGAGGCCCAGCGTGGCCCGCATGGGCCGATTAAGAAAAGCGTCGGTGCGCGTCTGAGGCGGCCAAACCGTCTCGTCGAGGCCGCCAAGCAACATCACATCGGCGTCGAAAAGGCGCGCCTCGAGAAGCCCGAGGATTTGGAGGTGGGGATGCGCTCGCTTCGCCTCGCGGAGGATAACCTCTCCCGCCACCGCCGCGAAAAAAAGCCCGTAGGATTCGACGTCGAAAACCATGCTATCCGAGGCGTTTTGGTTGAGCTCATCGAAGAGAGAGTCGAGCGCCTCCTCGCCCTCGATGCGATCGTCCTCGGAACCAGCGATTGCCTCGATCGTGTCGCGATGCGCCGCGACCCACCGGTCCAAGGTGAGTTTGCCGCGCAAGTTCAGGAGCGGCGCGAATTGGGCGCCAAGGCGGACCAGCAGATCTTCGAGGCTCGCCCATTCTTCGGCAGAAATTCGCTTCTTCGCCGGATGCGCGAAAGGGCCGTTCGCTTCGTCGCGCGCCGCCACAATCAAGGCGGAGGGTTCGCCGACAATGCGCTCGGCAAGGCATCCAGCGGCGCCGGCCGAGCGCAGCAGGCCGATTTCGAGAAGCGCGGCACGCCGGGCAATTTCTTCGCGGGAGAGCCCCAGCCGCAGCAGCGGATGCGTCAAGAGCGCGGCGAGATCCGGCGCCGCCATCTTGCTCGCGGCGCAGGCGATCGCGAGCCGCGCCAGCGCCCCAATAGGGCTCGCGCTTAGGGGTTCGCCGGCGGAGTCCTCGGCATCGACACCCCAGCGTAGCAATTCCGCGCGCACCCGCCGTGCGAGGTTGCGATCCGGGGTGACGAGCGCCGCCGTCTCGCAGGGCGTTTCCAAAACGTGGCGCATGGCGATCGCAAGCGCCAACGCTTCCTCGCGCTCGTCGGCAGCCTCGATCAAACTGACCCCGTGCAGCGCGGTATCGAGTTCGCTGGCATCCACGCTTCCACGGTAGGCGACCCATTCGCCGGTCGACTCCGCCGGACGCAAGGCCTCGGAAACAAACTTTCCGCGCATGACAAGGTTTGGAATTGTCCCGCCAAGACTGACAACGCCTTCGCGCTTGACCTCGAGAAGCCCGAGAAGGCGGGAGAGCGCGGCTTGCGGATGCGTGAACGAGGCCTCGATATTTTGGCCGGGATCGCCCGCGATCATCGCCCACGCGCGATCGTCGAGATCAAGATCGAGGCCAGGCAGCACGACCGCACCCTTCGGCGCCCGCGCGATTGCCAGAAGAAGGCGCGCGGTCGCGCGATTGGTGCCCGTCGAGCCGACGGCAATGACCGGACCGCTTAGGGTGCCATCTTGCACGCGTCGGCCTTGCGCTTCGATCAGCGCAACCTGGCGCCGCGCTTTGTC
This sequence comes from Candidatus Methylaffinis lahnbergensis, assembly GCA_002890675.1. Taxonomy (GTDB): domain Bacteria; phylum Pseudomonadota; class Alphaproteobacteria; order Rhizobiales; family Beijerinckiaceae; genus Methylocapsa; species Methylocapsa lahnbergensis. The sequence continues at coordinate 875 of PEFW01000071.1, read as the reverse complement.
GACCAATCCCTGCTCGCGAAGACTCTCCGGCCATTGCTCGATCGCGATATTGAGGAAATCGAGCGTGATCCGCCAATAGCGGTCGAACTCGGGAAGAACGAGCGGATCGAGCCTTTTCCAGGCCACATCCTCGATGATCAATTCGTCGATGAGATTGGCGAGCTCGCCGGACAAATGCCAGGCATCGGCGGCGGTCGTAGCGACTAGAAAAGACTCCCGCGAATCGCACTCATATTTGCCTTGCGCGTCGACCGAGACGACCGCATGGCTCAAGGCGCGCGCCCATGTCAGGATCAGTCCGGCGAGCCGCATTCGCCGCGCGATCTCTCCCATCGCCTCGGGGAGACCAAGTTCGTAGGCGCCATCAAGCCTCGCTTCATCGAAGAATAAGCCTGTCTCCGTTTCCTCCAGCGCGCCGAGCGGCAAAATGCGCGGCAACAGGATCGAAGGGCGGTCTATCGCGCGCGCGAGCTCACCGGCAAGTGCGTTGGCCGCTCGGCGTGTCGGAACATAGATCGTGGCTTCCGCCAGTTCGAGCGGACCGAGGCGGCGCGAAAACCCCTCGACGACGCGACCTTCGAGGAGCGCGGCGGCGAAGGTTTGCAAAAAGGGCGCGCCAGGCGCGATGGTAAAAACTCTTTTTTCCACGCGGGTTTTTCAAACGATCCGTGCCAGTGATGACGTCCATCATGCGACCTGGGGAGCCTCGCATCCTACACCGTTTGGCCGCCTTTTCACAGCTTGGCCTGCTAGAGCGTGATCAGGTTTAGCCGAATCGGGTTTGGGGATTCCGCTCCTGCCACGAATCTGATTCAAGCTGCTGGCCGGGCGGAGGCTGGCAAGGATGACCAAGCCCTATTCATTGGATCTTCGGG
>PEFW01000070.1 GCA_002890675.1 Candidatus Methylaffinis lahnbergensis | reverse complement strand
GTCTGAGAACCTCGGCATTCGATTCACCCGCCGGGTTCGCCATGGCCGCCTCATTCGATCCAGAATAACTTGCTAATTATCTTAGCTGAATCGCGGTCCTTGCGCGGCAAGTTAGTGCCTCATCCGGCGGATGCGGGTTTAACATACTCTCGCGCGGCAAGAACACACCCTTTGACGAGGCCCGCATGGAGGGCAAGGTAAAGCTCACCATGGTCGCGGGGGAGATCGTTTTCGAAGCGGCGTGAAGATCGCCGGCAACGCCGAGAGTCTCGACAGCCATGGAAAGTTTGCGCTTTTCGCCAGCAGCCCTAAGAATCAGATCGAAAAATCCTCGTCGAAGAACCTTGTGTTGCGCAGCCTTATGAACACCCTGTCATCGGGTTTTAGCCCAAGATTCTTGTAAGAGTGCGCGGGGAGACCCGCGTCGACGACCGCTTCGCTGTCGATGCGTGCGAGTTCGACATTCACCAAGGATCCAGCGAAGCCAATGTGGTTGATTCTAGCGGCGATGCCGGAGCCGTCGGAATTCTCACGCCTTATTTCGATGTCGTGCGGACGCACGAACGTCACGCCGCCGGCATCAGCCGGGCTTGGCCACCACGCATCGCCGGCATGACGCCGGCACGATCGCCAACGGCGTGTAGCGCGGCCTCGCCGAACTGTTCATCGATCAGGAGATCGAAGACGCCGGCGTCGTTGTGTTTGGGTGGAAAAATGGTGAAATATGGAAACGGCTGACTGCGCCGAGCCTGGAGCACAAGCGACATCGCCCCGCGCGCCTGGCGTTAAAACGACAACTTCGCGCCCACGGCAAGCAATGCACATGCAAGCACCGGCCGCAAAACATGATCCGGCGCATATGCGGCCAACTGACCGCCGAGCGCGATTCCAGGCAGCGAGCCGATCAACAAAGATATGAGCATCATCCAGTCCACAGAACCGCGAAACGAATGCCCCAAACCCGCCAAGAGGGCCAACGGCACGGCGTGGGCGATGTCCGACCCGACAATTCGGACAGCCGGAATCCTGGGATAGAGAAGCAACAACACAGTGACGCCGATTGCCCCGGCCCCGACTGACGAGATCGTGACGAGCACACCAACGAAAGCGCCGAACACACAGGTAAGGGCCATGGTTAGGCGCTCGGGCAGCTCTCGCGGACGTCCAGCCCTGCGGAGCAACAGCCGTTTAGGGACAACTAGTGTTAGAGCCGACAGGAGCAAAGCATATCCGAGGGCTGTCGTGATGACTGCGTTCGTGCGATCGCTGTTCCCGCCGAACTCCGAAAGCGCCAGCAGCGTCAAGGCTGTTGCTGGGAGACTGCCAGCGGCAAGCAGGAGCGTGATCCGCCAGTCCACGGTACGGTTCAGACTATGAACGATCGTCCCGGCGCTCTTGGTGATGCCGGCGTATAGGAGGTCTGTGCCAACCGCCGTCGCCGGATGGATCCCGAACCAAAGAACCAGCAACGGTGTCATGATCGACCCGCCTCCCACGCCCGTGCAGCCTACCAATGCACCAACGAAAAACCCGGAGAGGGAATAGAGAGGGTTAATTGCACGTAGAAATTCCATATCTTTTTTCTCCTAGACTCGGCCATCCCTCCATTCATGCAGGCGCCGCCTGGATTCTGGAGCGAAGTGCGGCGGGTCTATGAGAAGAGCACTCCTTGCACTACTAGTTCTATAGAATTTAGGCTTGTCAATAGCCAAATGGCGCCGGGTGATTTTCGTGCATTGCACCATCTTGAAGCGAAGGGTTGCAGGCTCGCGCCCGCCTGGAACCCCGGCGGATATCGAACTTGCTTGGACGCCGTCCCTTTGATTTAAGCTTCTATCCGGTCGCCCCTATGCCAAAAAATGGAGCATTGCCGTGTCCAGCACGCGCCCGCCTCTGCCGCCCTTCACGCGCGAGACCGCTATGACCTTACGTGCCATCTCCCGCACATGATGCCGGGGGGAGCGGCATGACAAAAACGCCGATGGCCGCCGGCGCCACGTGCTTCGTCGCGATCGTAATGGTGTTGTCAGCGCTTCTTTCCGCCCCGAGCCGCCTCGGCGCACAGGTGCTGCGGAATCCTGAGACGCCCTATCACTTCTTACGCTATGATGACGTTCCGAGCGACCAGAATGACCCTTACTGGCCGCAAGACTTCTGGTCGCCGCTCAAATTCATCCCGCTCGACATCGCGCCGGGAAGCTATATTAACTTCGGTGGCGAGGACCGCGAGCGCGTCGAGCACTTCGGCAACCCGTTTTTCGGCCTCACGCCGCGCCGGAATACGACTTATGACTTGCATCGCCTTCTGTTCGAAGGCGATCTCCATATCGGCGATACTTTCCGGACATTCATACAATTCGGCAATCATCTGGCAACCGCGCCGAGCACGTCCCCGCCCACTGATGTCGATCGTTTGGACCTGCAGCAGGGGTTTGCCGACCTGCGGGCTCCGATCGGGCAGGACGAGAGCGTCACTTTCCGGGGAGGGCGTCAGGAGATGCTCTTCGGGTCGGCCCGGCTGGTCGACGTTCGCGAAGGGCCGAACGTCCGTTTGAGCTTCGATGGCGGCCGCGCCTTCTATGAATCGCCGGATATCAGAGTCGACGCGTTTGTTGTGCGGCCCGTGGTTCCCAAACCGGGCGTCTTCGATGATTACTCCGATCCGGGACAGGCCTTCTGGGGCCTCTACAGCGTCATGCCCGTGCGGCCCGTTCCCGGTCTCAGCGCCGATCTTTATTACCTCGGCCTCGATCGCCGTAACGCGGCCTTCGATTCAGGTGTCGCCAATCAGACGGTTCACTCCGTCGGGACCCGGCTTTGGGGCCAGGCCGGCGCATGGGACTATAACACCGAGGGCGTATTCCAGTTCGGAAGTTTCGGCGCGCGGGACATCCGCGCCTGGACCATCGCCTCCAATACTGGGTACACGATCGGCAGCCTCTGGGGCCAACCGCGCCTCGGCCTTCAGGCTGATGCGGCAAGCGGCGGCGGCCCCGGCGGAGCCCTCAAGGATTTCTATCCTCTATTCCCGAAATACGCCTATTTCACCGAGGCCCAGATCAACGCGCCAATCAACGTGGTTGACGTATTTCCCTCGGTCACGATCCAACCGCGGCGCGATTTCGCCGTGACTGCTGGCGTCGATTTTCTCTGGCGGTACAGCACCCGGGACGGATTCTACCAACCGCCCGGTGTTCTCCTCGTGCCAAGCAGCGCAAACACCGACCGCTTTCTCGGCGAACAATACAACCTCCACGCCGAATGGCAGGCCACCGCACATATCAATGTCAATGCCGTCTACGTGCATTTCACGCAGGCGGGCTTTCTCAAGTCCGCAGGTGCGAAGAGCATCGACTACCTCGGCATATGGACGGCCTACATTTTTTGAGCCTCCTTGAAGCGAAGGGTTGCAGATTCGTGCCAGCCCGGAACTGGGGCAGATATCGAACTTGCTTGGACGCCATCCCTTTGGTTTAAGCTTCTATCCGGTCGTCCCTGTGCCAAGAAACGGAGCATTACCGTGCCACGCCACCCGCCGTTGCCCCCCTTCACTCTCGAAACCGCGCTAGAAAAAGTTCGTCTTGCCGAGGATACATGGAACAGCCGCGACCCTGCCCGCGTCGCGCTTGCCTATACCGAAGACAGCCGCTGGCGAAACCGTTCCGAATTCTTTCGGGGGCGCGCAGCCATCATAGAATTCCTTACCCGCAAATGGGCAAGCGAACTTGATTACCGGCTCATCAAGGAGCTTTGGGCATTCCATGAAAACCACATCAGTGTTCGCTTCCAATATGAGTGCCACAATGATTCCGGCCATTGGTTTCGCGCGCACGGCAACGAGCAATGGGAATTCGATGACGATGGGTTGATGCGCCGCCGGGAAGCAAGCATCAACGATGTGGCGATCGCGCCGCAAGACCGCAAATTCCTGTGGCCCGCCGGACCGCGTCCCGCGAGCCATCCGGGCCTGAGCGAACTCGGTCTATGATCCCATGCTTTCGCTTTTGGGCGCGTCCCGATCAATTGGAATCATTTGATCGATAAGGACTCGCTCAAAATCAAAGAGTTGGACCACATCAGAATCGAAAAAGCCGAGGAAGTTTTCCCGGACATGTTCTAATATTAAGGCGTTCGATTGTGACAAAGCCGCGGACCGCGTCAGCGCGCCGCTCACCCTAGGTCGCTTGCGAGGTCATTGAGGGATTCGTCATGAAATATCATCATTCCGGCCTTGGCTGGGCTGCGATGGCTTTTCCGGTCATCGGATTGTTGTTGGCGGCCAGCGCGCCATGCCTTGCGCAAGCTAAGCCCAACACGCCTGGCGCGCAAGCGGAAGCCTGCCCGGCCGACAATGGTGGGATCACAGTGCCGCGCGGCTTTTGCGCAACCGTGTTCGCGGACAATATTGGCCATGCCCGGCACCTTGTCGTCGCCCCGAATGGGGTTGTTTACATCAATACCTGGAGCGGCCGCTATTATGGCAACGACCAGCCTCCGGCAGGCGGGTTTCTGCTCGCCCTTCAAGACCCCAAGGGGGAAGGGCGCGCCGACATCATCACGCGCTTTGGTGACAGTGCCGCGGACGGCAGCCACGGTGGCACCGGCATCGCTCTCTACAATGGCGCGCTCTACGCCGAAGTGAACGATCGCATCGTGCGCTACACTCTACCGGCCGGAGCACTTGCGCCAACCGCGCCGCCCGAGGTCATCGTTTCGGGGCTGCCCCTCACCGGCGATCACCCGATGCATCCGTTTGCGATCGACCGGCAGGGCAATCTCTTTGTCGATCTCGGCTCCGCCACCAATTCTTGCCAGGTGGAGAACCGGACGCTCGACTCGCCGGGGATCACGCCCTGTACGGAGCTCGAAACGCGCGCCGGCACTTGGCGCTACGACGCAAACCGGACCGGGCAGCACTTCTCTCCGGCCGAGCGCTTCGCCACTGGGATCCGCAATGGCGAGGGCTTCGCATTCGACGCCGCCGGTGGAATTTATGTAACCCAACATGGCCGGGATCAGTTGTCGGAGAATTGGCCGAAACTCTACCGGCCGGAGCAGGGCCCCAATCTCCCCGCCGAAGAGCTGCTGCGATTGGAGCAGGGCGCCGACTACGGCTGGCCGGAGTGCTATTTCGACGGGATCCAGGAGAAGCTTGTGCTGGCTCCGGAATATGGCGGTGACGGCGGCAAGGCGGTCGGGCCGTGCGCGCGGAAGCGAGGTCCGATCGCGTTTTTCCCTGCACACTGGGCCCCTAACGCTCTTGCGCTCTACGATGGACATCAGTTTCCAAATGCCTATCGGGGAGGTGCTTTCATCGCGTTCCACGGGTCATGGAACCGCGCTCCATACCCCCAAGAAGGCTATAACGTCGTGTTTCAGCCGCTCGCGGACGGCAAACCCTCCGGGAGGTTCGTCGTTTTCGCCGACGGCTTCGCTGGGGCCGTCAAGGAACCCGGCCGAGCCGCGCACCGGCCGTCCGGACTAGCGGTCGGGCCCGATGGCGCGCTCTATATTTCAGACGACGCGCATGGGCGCATTTGGCGCGTGACTTTTAGGGGCGGGGCCACGGTAACGGGCATCGAACCTGCTCCCGCCCCACGTGTTGACACGGCGGCGGCGGCGGCGAATGTGGAACCGCCGGAGGGCATCCATCCGGATGCCGGCGCCCAAGCGGCCGTAACCTCGCTGCCGGTCCCGCCCGGCGCAACACAAGCGCAAGTCGCACGCGGCGAGCGTGTGTACCATGGTCAGAAAGGCGGCGGCACCTGCGAAGGCTGCCACGGATCGAACGCCAAAGGCACGCCGCTCGCACCTGATCTCACGCGCGGCAAATGGCTGTGGGGAAATGGCAGTCTCGCCGCGATCACGCGCACAATCGCCAACGGTGTGCCGAATCCGAAGGAATACAGGAGCGCGATGCCTCCCATGGGCGGCGCGCAGCTCTCTCATTCCGATCTCAGGGCCGTCGCCGCCTACGTATGGGCGCTGGGCCACCAGAAGAGTGTCCACTGACCAAGGATGCAATCGGCCTTATGCCAAGTTGCATTGTTCCTGACTCTCGTCGTCATGCCCGGCGAATCACGGAAGCTGCAGGTTTTGGGGGCCGGGTGAAGCCCGGCCATGACGGCGGGGGGCCGAGGGGTCATTCTCTTCGAGACTTGGCATAATTGGCGCCGCGCCCGACGCTGGAATAGACAAAACCGCGGCGGGCCATGTCCTCCGGGTCGTAGATGTTGCGCAGATCGATCATGACGGGCGAGGCGAGAGCCGATTTGACGCGATCGAGATCGAGCGCGCGAAACGCATCCCATTCGGTCACGATGACCAGCGCGTCGGCCTTGTCGCAACAGGAATAGGGGTCGTAAAAAAAGGTGAGACCTTCCAGAACAAGGCGCGCCTGATCCATGCCTTCGGGATCGAAGGCGTTGACGCGCGCCCCGCCATCTTGCAGCGCGGTGATGATCGAAATCGCGGGGGAATAGCGCATGTCGTCGGTATTCGGCTTGAAGGTGAGGCCCAAAACCGCGATGGTCTTGCCGCGCACCGTCCCGCCGCAGGCCGCCAAGACCTTGCGGGCCATGGCGCGCTTGCGCTGGTCATTGATCGCGGCGACCTCCTCGACGATTCGGACCGGCGCGCCATGATCCTGGGCGGTCTTGATCAGAGCCTCCGTGTCTTTCGGAAAGCAGGAGCCGCCATAGCCCGGACCCGCATGCAGGAATTTGGACCCGATGCGCTTGTCGAGGCCGATCCCGCGCGCCACCTCCTGGACATTGGCCCCGACCCGCTCGCAGAGATCGGCGATCTCGTTGATGAAGGTTATTTTCGTGGCAAGAAAAGCGTTGGCCGCGTATTTGGTCAGTTCCGACGTGCGGCGGCCCGTAAAAAGGAAGGGTGCCTGGTTTAGATAGAGCGGCCGGTAGATTTCCGTCATGACCGCTTCGGCGCGTTTGTCCTCGACGCCGATGACGATGCGGTCCGGCCGCTTGAAATCGTCGATCGCCGCGCCTTCCCGCAGAAATTCCGGGTTGGAAACAACCGCGAAATCGGCGTCCGGCCGGGTCTCGCGGATGATCCTTTCGACTTCGTCGCCGGTGCCGACGGGAACGGTGGATTTTGTCACGATCACCGTAAACCCATCGAGTCCGGCGGCAATCGAACGCGCAGCCTGGTAGACAAAGGAAAGATCGGCATGGCCGTCGCCGCGCCGCGACGGCGTTCCGACCGCGATGAAGACTGCCTGGGACCCCGCGACCGCCGTGGCAAGATTGGTGGAAAAGGAAAGCCGGCGGGCCCGCACGTTTTTTCCAACGAGATCGTGCAAGCCGGGTTCGAAGATCGGCATTTTTCCAGCCTTCAAGGCCTCGATTTTTTGCCCGTCGCTGTCAATGCAAATGACCGTATGTCCGAAATCCGCGAGACACGCCCCCGACACGAGCCCCACATAGCCAGAACCGATCATAGCAATGTGCATCATTTGCCCCCAAGGCGGCGGTAACGTCCCGCTCGGCCATAGCACGATTGCAAGCGGGGTGGCACCCGCCACCGGTGCGCGGCGGCGTTTGGCGCCGGACGAAATTGCGCGATCTGCCCGGAAATGCTGTAAATCCCCGCCTGCGGGAAATAATTTTATCGATTTTCATGCAAATGAACCCATGACCGGCAAGCGGCAATTGAGCAAGGGGGCAACGCCATGAACGCGGACCTGCCGCCCGATCTATGTATCATCGGCGGTGGCCCCGGCGGTTTCTCGCTGGCGCTTGGGGCGGCGGCTTGCGGCCTGTCCGTGGTGCTCGTCGAAAAAGGCGCGCTCGGCGGCCGGAAACTTACTGATTCCATTCCGCGCCATGCCTTGCTGGCAGCGAGCCGGGCCGCCACTTTTGCGCGCGGCGCCGCCGCTTTCGGCATCGCCGCGCAAGCGCCGCGGATTGCCCAAGCGCCGCAAATCGATTTCGCGCGGGTGCGTCAACATGGGGCCGCTGTGCTTGCGGCGATCGCGCCAAATTATGCGCAAGCGCGTCTCGATGCCATGAATGTGAAGGTCATTCGTGCGCCGGGACGCTTCACCAGTCCCGATACCTGCGAGGCGGGCGGCGAGAAAATCAAGGCGCGACGCTTCGTTGTCGCGACCGGATCCGTCGAGAGAATCCTGCCCATTCCAGGGCTCGACCTCGTGCGGCCGCTCGACTGCGCCGCGCTCTGCGCGTTGGAACATCCGCCCCGGTGTCTTATCGTCATCGGCGCCGATCCGGATGGGCTCGCGCTCGCGCAAGCGATGCGCCGGCTCGGCTGCGAGGCGATCGTGCTCGCGGAGGGAGAAATATTCGTTTCGGAAGACGAAGAACTTGCCGCACCGGTGCGCGCCGCGTTTGCGAGCGACGGCGTCGTCGTGCATGAGGGCGTGCGGATTTCGCGGATCGAGCCGCGCGGCGACGGCGTTCGTGTTTTCATCGCCGCCGCCGGGCATGAAAAACCAGTCGCGGGTTCGCACGTTCTGGTCGCTGCCGGACGTGCGCCGGCCGTCGAGGGCCTTGGTCTTGCCGCGGCGAAGGTGCGCTACAACGAAAGCGGCATCGAGACAGACGCCTCTCTTGCCACCAGCAACCGGCGCATCCACGCGATCGGCGCGGTCGTGCGAAGCGCGCGACAAGGGGGCGCCGGCGAACAGCACGCCAGTCTCATCCTGCGCGCCATTCTTGGATTGCCAGGCTCGCGAACGCGTCGGCAAGCGGCCGCCCGCGTTATTTCGACCTCCCCCATGATCGCCACTTCGGGACTCCCGGAAGCGCAAGCGCGGGCGGCGCATCGCCATATTCGCGTGCTCCGCTGGCCGTTCGCCGAAACGGAGCGTGCGGGTATCGAGCATCGCCGCAGCGGGCACGTCAAGCTTGTCACCAGCCGGAGGGGCACCATTCTCGGCGCCGGTATCGTCGGCCCGGGAGCGGAGGAGTTGATCAACCTCTTTACGCTCGCCATATCAAAAGGCATGACCGCCAGCGATCTAGCCTCGCTGACGGTTCCTTATCCGGCGCTGGCCGATGCGGCGCGGCGAGCCGCCATGACGTTTCAAGACAGCCGGCTCGACACCCCGTTAGGACGTTTTCTGATCGAATGGAACCGTTCAATCGAACAGCAAACTTTCAGAATCAGAGCGTTGGCGAGGTTGCTTGCGGAAAAAGCCCGGCAATTTTTCTAGGATCCAATGTAGCGCACGATCATAAAAAGGTCCATAACCGTTGGCCAGAATCGGGCAAGAAAACAAATAAGTAGCGGCGTGGGCTACTCGACGTAAAGCGATCGTGGCCGAGTGGAACAGTGCCGCGCCTCAGGCGTTGATTCGAATTGGGGTTGCCATGAGCGATCTCGTGATGCCACCGGGCGAGGGTCTCGCGGCGAGCGGAATCGCCGCGAAAAAGCGCCGGACGGTCCGTTTCGGCCTGGCGACGCGGGTGCTTCTGTTAAACACCGCTTTCGTCATCGCCGCGGCAACGATGATCTACATCCCCGCCATTGCCACCTATCGCGAGAATTGGTTGTGGCAACGTCTCAGCGCCGCCAATACGGCCGCGCTCGTGCTCGATGCAGCGCCCAAGGCCATGGTGCCCCCCGAATTATCGCGGCAATTGCTGGATAGCGTCGGCGCGCGAATCATCGTCCTCAGCAAGCATGGCACGAAGCGAATCCTCGCCGCTTCCGAGTTGCCGAGCCGCGTGGATGAAGTTTTCGATTTTCGCGAGTCTGCTTACCAGCCCCTACCCGAGGCGATGGCCACCTTGTTGGCGCCGTCAGGGCGGGTCATCACGATCGTCGGCGAAGCGCCCATGGGCGGCGATTGGATCGCGATCACCATGGACGAGGCGCCGCTGATCAAAGCCATGCGCGCCTATTCGCTCCGGCTTTTGGCGGTTACCCTCATCATGTCGTCGATCGTCGCGAACCTCGCGACCGTCGCGATTACCGTCATGGTGCTTCGCCCGGTGCGGCGGCTCACCAACAATTTGATCGAATTCGGCGCCAATCCCGAGAATTCCTCCCGCCGCATCATCGTCCCTTCCGGCGGCAATCACGAGATTGCTCATGCCGAAGAGGAACTCGCCATCATGCAGGATGTTGTGGTCCGCGAGTTGCAAGAGAAAAAACATCTCGCCGCGCTCGGGCTCGCGGTTGCCAAGATCAATCACGACATGCGCAACATGCTTACCTCGGCGCAGCTTTTGTCCGACCGCCTCGCCAATGCCGACGATCCGCTCGTCCAACGGCTCGCGCCCAAGCTCGTCGCTACGCTCGATCGCGCGATCCGATTTTGTCAGGCGACGCTGACCTATGGCCGCGCCACCGACGATCCGCCAAAATCGACGCGCTTTCTGTTGCATGGGATCGTCGCCGAGGTCATGGAGGTGATCGGGCTCGAAGCGCGAAGCGAGATCGAGTTCATCAACGCGGTCGCCGCCGATTTCGAGATCGTCGCGGATCGAGAGCAAATGTTTCGCGTGCTTATGAATCTTCTTCGCAATGGGGCCGAAGCTCTGGAAAACGCCGGGGCGGAGCCTGGACGGCCGAAGCGAATTCGGGTCTTGTCCTGGCTTGAGGACAAAACGGCGGTTATTGAAGTCGCCGATACCGGACCCGGCGTGCCGGCAAGCGCGCGGGCGCAGCTTTTCACCGCCTTCAGCTCGAGCCGTTCTGGCGGGTCCGGCCTCGGCCTCGTGATCGCGGCCGATCTCGTGCATGGCCATGGCGGTACCATCACGTTGGTCCCCGGCGCCGATGACAAGAATTCGGGCGCGACATTTCGTGTTACCTTGCCCCAGGCCGCCATTGGCACGCAATGAAAGGGTTCCCCGCCCGGCCCCTATTGCCAGGAGGATACCGAGCAGCTAAGTCTCGCCCCGGTTTCCGTGCGTCATTTCGCGAGGCGGGGGCGGCCATATTGGCCCCGAGAGAAAATCCCGCCGGAAGCGCCCGTAGCTCAGCTGGATAGAGCACTAGACTACGAATCTAGGGGTCGGGAGTTCGAATCTCTCCGGGCGCGCCAGCTTATCAATATGAAATATAAGCGATTCTGGAACTGACCGGGTTGAGGCCACGGCAGCACCATGGGCTCTGGGGGCACGCCGGGGGCACAAATTTGAGGTTCGTCCCCTCCCAGTCGCTTACGGCCACGTCGGTGAGGCGTGCAGCGCGCGGCCTCCGAAAGCTACGGCTCCGCCATGGATAAGGCCCTACCAGTGCAACCTGTTTTTTTTCCCAGCCCGCGCATGAGTCGAAAAACACCGAACTCGCGCGAACATTTGGGTATTGCAGCGCACCCTCGGCAAACCTATATCGTGAGGTTTTAGGCTCCGAGGGCACAAGATGTGCGTTCACGATTGGGGAAAGGGGCTGGACCATGAGCTTTAGCCTGCCCCGTTTCGTTCGGCGCGTGCAGCCATCGGATTTGCAAGGGTACTTCAACGCTCGGGCCATCCTTTTTTCGGAGCCAATCGATTGGACGGCCAAATCCTCGGCTCTTGTGGACGCGGTGAAGACAGCGATCGGGGCATTGCCCGAAAGAGAGCGCGAACGGGTTTTCGAGGATTTCGAGCGCATCGATCAGGTCTCAGATGAAATCGGGCAGCGCGCATTGCGGTCCCTCATCGAGCAAGATGAAGCCTTGCTCCATCGGTTTCATTCCTGCGACGGCAGCGAAGCACGCGGTCTTTTCGTGCTTCTTACAGACGAAGAGGCTTTTGATAACGCACTTGCAACGGCGTATGCCGAGCGCATGCGCCATGGTCGCAGTTGGAGCGGATATTGCCTTCCCGCTCCTCTCGCCCCGAGCAAGAGCCCCTCTGATATCGCTCTCCTCGAAGCAGACCTCAGCGCGCTATTCCGCGAATTCGACGGCACGGGTCGAAAGCTAAAAGTCGATTGGTTTGAGCGCCGTACGTGCGATCTCAAAGGTGCTGCCCTAGGACAAGTCATCCATTATTCCGTCTACGTCGAGGGCCTGCCCGAGTGCAACATGGAATTCGATCGTGAAGAACCAAAGCGCAGAACAAGACTGCCAGTGATCGAAGCGGCAATCTGTTGCGATCCTGTTAGCGGCATTTTGGATATCGTGTCGAAAGGCGGCCGCCCGTTGCGTGAAGAGATTGCGCAATCATTCGCGGCGCGCCTCTTGGATTCGGAGAACGCGCTGACGCCAATCCGGCCACGTGATTTCGAACTCGATCGCTTGAAACGACCGATGTCCTTTCCTACCGACCCGTCCGACGGGATCAAGAGCGTCGAGGTGACCCTTCTTCGGTTGAGAGATGCGGCCGGCCGCTTTGGCCGCGTGACAATCGAAGTAGATCGCGAGCATGCGGACATTCATGGGACCACCGCCGGATGGTTCGGCGACTTCGATCCGTTACGGCGGCCCGAGTGGCGAGTGATGCAAGCTAGGTTGAGGATTGCCTTCCATCCGGCGGGCCACGAGAAACGCGGAAAGCCGATCACTGTTGAATTGCGTGCTCCGAACAGTTCGAACCTCAAAGACCAAACGCGGCGTCACCAAATCGTTTCCGAGAAGTATCTGGTGCGGTGGGGACTCATTGCAGAGGCAATAGCGGCGGTGGCATGATCGCAAGTATCGATCCGGTCAATCTTTTATGCGATCTCATCGAGGCGAGCGTCGGCAGTTTCGAAGCCTCGGCCCTGCCCGATCAATGGGGCGGATCGATAGATTTTCTGTCGAATATTGGCGCGGTAACGAGAGGGGGACCCCTATCAGTCCTGACGTGCCGCGCCTGCGACGGCGACCATCCCGTGCGTTTGGAATTCGATCCGAGGACGAGGCGCCATTGGCATTTTTGTCCCGAAGCCGGACGCGTCATGGTCGAAGACGATGTCCTGGCGACTGTTCATGTCGATCCTGAATGGGTGCTCGATTGGCTCGTGACAGCACTGCCCATAACGCCGCCTGTCCGGCGGCGGGTACTGGTTCCGGCTCTTGCATGGCAGCTGGGCGATGCGCACATAGGCGGAATCGAGCTGACAGCCGTGTACGCCATTGGGGTGTGTACGCAACGAAATCTGGATGCGTTGGCGATTGCGGTCTCGACCGTTCCTCCCGCCAAATTCGGCGTTGTGCTCACTACAAGTGGCGCACCACCAAGACGGCTAACGTTACCTCACGGCTATCAATTTCTTGACCTGCGAGAGATTGCACGCCCTGAACAAAATTGTCTTGCGATCGACAAGACGAAGCTAATCGGGTGGATCAAGGGATTGCGGAAGGGGCTCGATAAACCGGCGCAGCTCCGTGCCGGGCGGCCGTCCGATGCCGCATTGGTGGACGAGGTTTTTCGGGAGCGCCGCACTCGGAAATTGCCTTTGGTCAATCAGAGGACGGAGGCAGGAAAAATACGTGCCGAGATAGCGTCGCGTCACCCGGAGCGCGATCCTCCGGCTGTGAAGACAATCGAGCGCCACTTGCGAAAACAAGCCGTGAACTCATAGCTGGGTGCCGGAAGCGGCTCGCCAGCTTCCGCCTTGGTCCGTAAGCGGATATTACCTGCGACGAGTCCAAGTGCAGCGATGCGCCATTAGCGGAAATTAGCGTCTTTATCCAATTGGACGGCCTGGCATCCCGTGAGCTGCTGGGGAGGAATTGATGTCAACGTTCTGTTTTCGTCTTCTATTCCATCTCGGAATGGCGGTCGCCTCAGATCAAACGGAAGTGAACCTCCAGACGACGCTCTGTCCTAACCCGTTAAAGCTGAAGGCTAGGACTGGCACGCTTAGTACAAGCCGGGAGCTGGCTATCGAATCTTGCGACTATGCTCAGAGGAAGAGGCGCGAGGATTTGGCACTCGCGTTCTGAACGCGATGCTTATAGGCGGCATTGTGACTGAAGCTGCAGGGATGACCCACGGCAGCCTCTACAGTCAGTTCGGCTCCAAGGAGCGCCTCGTCGAAGAAGCATTGGATTACGTGATGGCGGCCAGTGCGCAGAACATGGATGGTGCGGCTACTCTCGCCGACTACGTCGCGGGGTACCTTACCGCCTCGCACCGGGATATGCCGGGGCGCGGCTGCCCCCTCGCGGCTTTGTGCTGTGAGATGCCGCGCCAAAGCAGCGGTGTGCGAGAGCGATTCACGAACGGATTGCGGGGAACGATCAGGCAGCTGGGCAGTCGAATGGGCTCCGCGCTGAAGCAACGGCAGCGCGACGAGGAGGCGCTCGCGATGGTTGCCTCCCTGGTCGGCGCTCTCGTGCTCGCCCGCGCCGTGAATGATCCCAAGCTATCGGACGATATCCTTCGCGCAACTAAGCGCAGGTTGGAGGGCTAATCGCCCATGACCAGCATAAACAGTGCAAGGCATACAGGCGATCAATCGAATTCCCTCCCCGCCCCCAGGACACAGACTCTCTTCGCCTTAGTCTAGCCGCTCTCCTAGCGTCTTCGGATGATAGGGCGACGAGTCGGCACCCCCGCATGATCCACATGCAAACGTCGCGGCCTTCGATTAGCGCTTCTTACCGCGCGGCGCGCGCCCTTCCGATGCCGCGCCAAGGAGCTTCGGGGTTACGCCCGCGATCAAGTCGTGAACGTTGAGACCGGGGGCGACGCGCTCATAGTCGCCGTCGAGCTCAAGCGACGACGCGCCATGCACGAAGGTCCACAACCTGATCGCGATCTTCTCTGCGTCGGCGGTGTGCCCGTGCTTGCGACTGTAAGCCGCCACCTGCTCGATGACGCTCTTCAGGCAGCGGTTGCCGCTTTCGTCGACGTGGTTGACCTTCCTGATTTTGGACTTGTGCCCGAACATGAGTCGAAAGACCGCCGGCTGGGCGACGGCAAAATCGAGATAGGAGAGTCCGATGGCGGTGATGCCCGCCACCGTGCCGGGTCCGCCCTCGGCGACGGCTTTTGCGTTGGCGGCTGTGAGCTCCTCGAAGCCACGCGCCACGATCTCCTCGATGATCTCCTGCTTATCGCGGAAATGCTTGTAAGGCGCGGCGGTCGTGACGCCCGCGCGGCGGCAGGCGTCAGCCAGCGTGAAGCCGTCGGGACCGTGCTCGATCAAAAGATCGCGCGTGGCCGCAATCAGCGCTTCGCGAAGATCTCCATGGTGGAACCGCTTCTTCGCCCGCACCGCTGTTCGTTCTTGTGCTTGGACCATGAATTTCCTTCCTGCGGCCGTTGTCTGACGAGTCAATAAGTTAGCATATCTAACTTAGGTTAGCACGATTAACTTTTCAACCTCATCAGCGGATTTCCCTTGACAAGTTAGTACAACTCACTTAGTAAGTATCGCTAACTTGCAAGGGGCCGGCGCGATCCGAGCCTCGAAGGCCGGCACAGCGATGGGTCCTGACATGAGCGCGACATCGACATTCATATTCGGCAAAGCACATGCCCCGGGGCTCGTGCGCCCCGCTCTCGTGGCCGGCACTCTGATAGTCTTGGCGACGGGCCTTTCGGGCTGCAAGAGCGAGAGCGCGCCCTATACAGCCGCGCCTCAACCCGTCCGCGCCGCATCGGTGACGTTTTCTGCCGCGACGGATACGCGATCATACACCGGCACCATCGAGCCGCGTTACGAGAGCGATCTCGGCTTTCGCGTTTCCGGCAAGATCGTCAAACGTCTTGTCAATATCGGTGACGAGGTCACGCCCGGTATGACGCTCGCCCGTCTTGACTCGACGGACTACCGTCTCTCCCTCGAGTCCGCCGAGGCCGAGGTCAAGGCCACGCAGAGTCGCCTAAAGCAGGCCGAAGCCGACGAAAGGCGCAACGCGGCCCTCAAAGAGAAGGGCTATGTCAGCAACGCAAGCTACGATCAGAAGAAAGCTGCCGCGGACGAAGCGCGCGGACGCGCCGAGCGGGCCGTTCGCTCGCTTGCGCTCGCGAGCAACCAGCTTGCCTATACGGATCTCGTGGCGACGGAAACGGGCGTGGTCACCGCGCTTCCCGTCGAGGTGGGTCAGGTCGTCAGCGCAGGCCAACTGATCGCGCGCGTG
>PEFW01000007.1 GCA_002890675.1 Candidatus Methylaffinis lahnbergensis | reverse complement strand
GATCACGAAGATCCAAGGAATAAGGCTTGGTCATCCATGCTGGCCTCCAATCCAGTCCCAACCTTGAATCAGCAAAAAGCCGATTTGGGAATCCCTCGCGATTCACTCAAACCTCATCCCGCTCTAGAGAGCTTTTTCAGATTCCGCGGAATAAGAAAGCGGCTCTAAAAGGTGAATCGCTCATGCTCTCTATGTCTTTGTTTTGACGCATGATCTTATCCAAAAAGTCTGCAACTTTTTGGATAAGATCATGCGCTAGCGGTGCGCGAAATCCTCAACCACGTTCTTGAGCGGCTCGCTGCTGACATGAACGGGACCGCTGAACGGATAATTGATCGACACGATCACAAGAAGACCCATGAAAACGAGCACCGACAGGATGCCGGTCATCATGACCTGAGCCGGTAGGTTCCTTGTGCCAAAAAAGAAGGTGAATCCCACGGTCAGTACTGCGCCGCAAAACAGGACCATCCAGACGATCCCGGGGACGATGCCGGTTGCAAGCTGAAGCCGGGTGCGGCGGGCCTGGGTGATCGCATCGAGCTGCCTAAGCATCTCCACTAAAATTGCTGGATGTTTCGAACCGTTCTCCGTCAGGCGCAGTGTGGCGGCATAGAGCGCGTCGAGCGCCTGCGTCACCTCGCGGCTTTCCCTTTCTGTCGCCATCATCGGCCACTCCCGATCAACCGCAAGCCTAAGGTAGTTGCCCAGGGCCGCCCGTGTCGCGACCGCTTCGGGCGCGGGCCGCTAGCTAGCCGATAGAGGGTCGCGGAGGCTCCGGCCTCCTGCAGCACCGCGGTCTCCGCATCACTGAACTTCCTCCACACGACGACCACGGCGAAGGCGAGAAGCACTCCGTAGATCCCACCGACCGTGGCGAACTTAATGCCGGCGATGTCGTTATTGCTGGCCAGACGCTCGAAACCGATCCGGCGGTGCATCAGGACCGGTCCGCACATCGCGGCGATCGTGGGGAAGACCACCAACAGAATTGCTGCGATCCACAGCGGAAGTCCGGACAAGAAGAGCGACACTTTAGGTTCCCTTTGGCGCGAGGATGTGCGGCCAGATGCGCCGCTCCGAGCCCAATCTTGCGATCAATGGACTTCTCGAGGGTTATGGGGCTTGCCGCGGCCATGTTGGCCGCCACCACGGGCATTGCCTGCGCGCAAGAGCTTATCCGTCCCGCGCCGATCAAATTTACGGCGCCGATGCGAACCCGAAACCACAATTAGCTCCCTCGCGCTTGGACCGCGCCCTTTTCCATCGCTCTGGAACGCGTGGCCGCCAAGGGCTGGGTGCCAGTCCCTTGCATCCCGAAGGTCCAGGCAACGTGACACGGTGATTAGGAACGCGGTCAAGGCGAGGTTCGACACAGGTGCCGGTCTTTGCCAACGGTTGGCGGATCTCGCCGCAGGACCAGCGGGACTTGCCGGAAGAAAGCTTCGGCGCCGTCAGAGCGTTATTCTAGAAAGCCCATCGTCGGCTGGATTTCCGCCCCGTGGCGCCGGAAAATCGCGAGGCGCGATCCGTCACTGAAAAGCTACGTTCAGAATCTCATAGCTCTTGCCGCCGCCTGGCGTATGCACCTCTACGGAATCGCCCGTTTTCTTGCCAATCAGGGCGCGCGCCGTCGGTGAGGTGATCGAGACTCGCCCGGCCTTCACATCGGCTTCGCTCTCGCCGACAATTTGGTATATCTTCTTTTCGTCCGTGTCCTCGTCGACGAGCGTCACCGTCGCGCCAAATTTGATCGTGTTGCCGGAGAGTTTTGATACATCGATAACCTCGGCACGTGATAATCTGTCTTCGAGCTCGGCAATGCGCCCTTCATTCAAGGCCTGAGCTTCCTTGGCGGCGTGATATTCGGCATTCTCGGATAGGTCGCCATGCGTCCGTGCTTCGGCGATGGTTTGGATGATGCGCGGACGCTCGACTTGCTGGCGCCGCTTCAACTCCTCTTCGAGGGCGGAATAGCCACCCGCTGTCATGGGGAACTTGTCCATGCTCATTACTCTTTCACGTCTGCCGTTCTCGCCGCGACTGGAGCGTGACCGGGCTTTCTATCCGGTCATGCCCAAGGGCTTTAATTTTGCCTGATCCGGCTAGGAAGCCAATTTCCACTTTCAAAGTTCATGCTCTAGGTTCGCCGGTTCCGGCCCAGGCGTAATTTCCGCTTGCGCCGGGTGTTTATCCTATCGCGATACTTTCGCTGAGACGCAATGCCGATTTCGGGTCCCGGCTATCAAAAGTGCTTCGCATCCGCGCCAGACAGTAACAGACACCTTCCCGAAACCGGCCGCAAGGGGTGTTTCACCAATCCGCGATTGTGCCCCGGCCCGAGTCCAGCCGCGTTTTAGGCAAAATAATCCTGCAGCGCGCGAACTTCCAGATCGCCGGCGAGATAGGCCCGAATTCCCTGCGACGCGGCGATCGCCCCAGCAAGCGTCGTATAGTAGGGCACCTTATGCAAGAGAGCGGCGCGGCGCAATGACCGCGCATCGGCGAGGGCTTGTGCGCCTTCCGTCGTATTGAGCACCAGCTGGATCTCGCGGTTTTTGATCAAGTCGACGACATGCGGCCTTCCTTCCGAAACCTTGTTGACACGCCGCGTCATTACGCCCTCGCTATTCAGATAGCGCGCGGTGCCGCGGGTCGCGCGGATCTTGAAGCCCAGCCCCGCCAACAATCGCATGGTTTCGAGGACGCGTGGCTTATCGATGTCGGGCACCGAAACGAAGACTGTGCCTGTCCTTGGAACATTCGTGCCGCCGCCGAGCTGGCTCTTGGCGAAAGCGACCGGAAACGAGCGATCGAGGCCGATGACCTCGCCGGTCGAGCGCATTTCCGGCCCAAGCACGGTATCGACGCCTGGAAACCGGGCAAACGGAAATACCGATTCCTTGACGCCAATATGATCGAGACGCGCCGGCCGTAATCCGAAGCCGGCCAGGCATTCCCCGGCCATGATCCGCGCCCCGATCTTGGCGATTGGCACGCCGATGACCTTGGCGACGAAAGGAACCGTCCGCGCCGCGCGCGGGTTGACTTCAAGCACGTAGATTTCGCCGTCCTTCAGCGCATATTGCGCGTTCATCAAGCCGCCGACCCCGAGCGCCAGGGCGAGCTTCTTGGTCTCCTCTTCGAGTTCGGCGATCGTTTCGGGCACAAGCGAGCGCGGCGGCAACGAACAGGCGCTATCGCCAGAATGAATTCCGGCCTCCTCGATGTGTTCCATGATGCCGCAGATGAACACTTGCCTGCCGTCCGAAAGCGCGTCGACGTCGATTTCGATGGCGTCCGACAAATAGCGGTCGAACAGAAGAGGGTTCTTGCCGAGCACGGTATTGATTTGCCCGGTTTTGTCGTTTGGATAACGTGCCTTGACCTCGGCGGGAACGAGGCCCGGAAGGGTGCCCAGCAGATAGTCGTCAAACGCCGCATTGTCGAAAAAAATCGCCATCGCCCGCCCGCCCAGCACATAGGATGGACGCACGACGAGGGGGAGGCCGAGATCGCTGGCAACAATGCGCGATTGCTCGACCGAATAGGCGATACCGTTCATCGGCTGCTTCAGGCCGATCTTGTCAAGGAGCCGCTTGAAACGGTCGCGATCCTCGGCGAGATCGATCGAATCGACCGATGTCCCGAGAATAGGAATGCCCGCCTGTTCGAGCGCGTGGGCGAGTTTGAGCGGCGTCTGGCCACCGAATTGCACGATCGCACCCTTGAGCTCTCCTGCCTCGCCTTCCTTGGCAAAAATTTCAAGCACGTCCTCGGCGGTCAGGGGTTCGAAATAGAGCCGGTCCGACGTGTCGTAATCGGTCGAGACCGTCTCGGGGTTGCAGTTGATCATGATCGTCTCGAAACCCGCCTCGCGCAGTGCGAAGCTCGCATGACAACAGCAATAGTCGAACTCGATGCCTTGCCCGATCCGGTTCGGACCGCCGCCAAGGACGACGATTTTCTTGCGCGCCGTGGGACGCGATTCACAAGCTGGGGCGGAGCCAAAAGGCGGCGCGTAGGTCGAATACATGTAAGCCGTGGGCGACGAAAATTCCGCCGCGCAGGTGTCGATCCGCTTGAACACCGGCCGCACGCCGAATTTTTTGCGCAAGGCAAACACCTTCGCTTCGGGCACGCCGGCAAGACTAGAAAGACGCGCATCGGAAAAACCCGCCGCCTTCAGCATCCGCACGTTGGCGGCGTCGTCTGGCAAGCCATGCGCGTGAACCTTGGCTTCGAGATCGACAATTTCCGCGACGCGCGCGATGAACCAGGGATCGATGCCGCATGCCTCGTATATGGCATCTATCGGCATGCCATGCCGGAGAGCCTCCGCGACCACAAGCAGCCGGTCGGGGGTAGGGCGCCCTAGGGCGGCCCGAAGCACGTTCATGTCGTCGCCTAGTCCCAGCCCTTCGATTTCGATTTCGTCGAGACCATCCAATCCGGTTTCGAGCGAACGCAATCCTTTTTGCAGGCTTTCGGCAAAGGTCCGGCCGATCGCCATGGTCTCGCCGACCGATTTCATCGCCGTCGTCAGGATCTGCTCGGCGCCGGGAAATTTTTCAAATGCAAAACGCGGGATTTTGGTCACGACATAGTCGATCGAAGGCTCGAAGGAAGCCGGTGTCGCGCCGCCGGTAATATCGTTGGCGATTTCATCCAAGGTGAATCCAACCGCGAGTTTCGCCGCGACTTTGGCGATTGGAAAACCGGTTGCCTTGGAGGCCAGCGCCGAGGAGCGCGAGACGCGGGGATTCATTTCGATCACGATCATCCGGCCATCCTTTGGATTGACCGCGAATTGCACGTTGGAGCCGCCGGTTTCGATGCCGATCTCCCGCAACACCGCGAGCGCGGCGTCGCGCATGGTCTGATATTCCTTGTCGGTCAAGGTCAGCGCCGGGGCGACGGTGATCGAATCGCCGGTGTGCACGCCCATCGGGTCGATGTTTTCAATCGAGCAGACGATGATACAATTGTCCACCTTGTCGCGGACAACCTCCATCTCGAATTCCTTCCAGCCGAGCACGCTTTCCTCGACCAGAACCTCGCTCGTCGGCGAGGCGTCGATTCCGCGCTCTACGATCTCGATGTATTCCGCCTTGTTATAAGCAATGCCGCCGCCGGTCCCGCCCATGGTGAAGGACGGCCTTATGATCGCGGGCAGGCCTATGTCATCGAGGACGGCAAGCGCTTGCGGCAAGGTCTTGATCTGATGCGAGCGCGGCGTCGCAAGGCCGATGCGGGTCATCGCCTCGCGGAAAAGCTTGCGATCCTCGGCCATGTCGATGGCCGCGGCGCTGGCGCCGATCATTTCCACCTCGAATTTTTCGAGCACCCCCATTTTTTTTAAAGAGAGCGCGCAATTGAGCGCGGTCTGGCCGCCCATGGTCGGCAACAGCGCGAAGCCGCCGGGAGAGGCGTGGCGCTCCTTACTAATGATCTTCGCTACGATCTCCGGCGTGATCGGCTCAAGGTAAGTGCGATCGGCCATGTCCGGATCGGTCATAATCGTCGCCGGATTGGAATTGACGAGGACGATCCGGTATCCCTCCTCGCGCAGCGCCTTGCAGGCCTGGGTGCCGGAATAATCGAATTCGCAAGCCTGGCCGATGATGATCGGCCCGGCTCCGATGATCAGGATCGTGGAAATATCCGTCCGCTTAGGCATTTGGTCTCGTCAGAGCACACAAAAAAGGCCGCGTCTAGCCGCGGCTGGTGCCGTGGAGGCGACCCGAACCTTTGGCGGTCCGGTCCCAATGTCTCCGTAGACGAGATTTGAGGGAAGGAGAATTGAGGGAGGCAGGGAGCCGCGTCGCGCTGGTCCAGATATCCTGTGGCGGGACTGTCGCGGCCATCGCTGTCTCTCGCCCCAAGGAGGCCCGGAGGTGTCCTCCGAACGATGCGGCGGCAAGCGTTACTTTCGCCGGATTTTCACGTCGAGATCGGGCACAACCTCCAATTGGATGCGTAAATCGAGCAACGCGCCACTGAGCGTGTCGAACACATGCGTATCATCGGTCACCTCCAAGAACGTGACCTGGAGGACGCCATCGACGGTCGTGACCTTGCCAAGCTTGCCGCTTCCCTCCAACATCCTCTTCTCGATCGCGCCGGGGTAAGAGCCCGTTCAACTTCGTTCACGTCCGCCACAAGTGCCTCCTCTCCAAGCCCACGGGGTATAGCAGCCTGATCCAACCAGCGCGGCTGGAGCCCAACGCTTTGGCTCGCAGAGCATATAGATTATGGCCCGGAGGGTTCATAGGCCTCTGAGTCCTGCGAAACGCCAAGCTTATTGAATAACCCCGGTCTTGGCAAAAACAGCTTGCGGCTGGTAATCCGGCCACAATCAAATCTTGCGGTGGTAAACTCTCCACTCTATGCTGGCTGAATGAGCATGGACATGAAGGAAACTCCGCCCGGCTCTCGCCATGACCATGGCGGCCAAGACCATGACGCAAAGGTCTTGCGGCTGCGCGGCGAGGCAAGCGAATTCGAAAATTTTCATCCGCCGCCGCCGCGCGGCCGCGGAATTCGCGCGGTGCCGTTGCGCGTCATTTTGCCCAATCTCGTCACCTTGCTGGCCCTTAGCATGGGCCTGACTGCGATCCGGTTCGCAATCGAGGGCCAGTTCGAAACCGCCGTCGTCGCGGTCATTGCCGCCGCCATTCTCGATGGCTTGGACGGACGCATCGCGCGCGCGCTGCGCAGCACCTCGCGGTTCGGCGCCGAACTCGATTCGCTTGCCGATTTCGTCGCTTTCGGAGTCGCGCCGGCGCTCATCCTTTATTTCTGGGGTCTGCACGAAATAAAGAGTTTCGGCTGGTTCGCGGCGCTCGTTTTCGCGATCGCGGCGGCGCTGCGCCTGGCCCGCTTCAATGTCATGATCGACGATCCGAACCGACCGTCTTGGCAGGCGCATTTCTTCACCGGAATGCCCGCGCCGGCGGGCGCCATAGTCGGGCTCTTGCCGCTTTATCTCAATCTCTCGATTTTTGCGGTTCCCAACGTCCGGGCGCTAGTTCCTTGCGAAATCGCCTATGTGTTGGTCGTGGCCTTCTTGATGGCGAGCCGCATCCCGCATTTTTCCGGTAAAAGGATTGGCCGCGTGCCGCGCGAATATGTGATTGCCGTCCTTTTCGGGATCGCCGCTTGCCTACTCCTGCTTGCGACCTTTACGATGGAAATGTTGATCAGCCTGACCTTCGTTTATTTGGCGACCATCCCCTTCGCCATCCGCCGCTTCAACGCCTATGCGACGGCGGACGCCGCGAAGCAGGCCAACGCGGCCGCCGCCGGAGCGCCGCCCATTGCGCAAGCGCGGAAATGATAGGCCGCATGTCGCCCGCCGCGCTGATGTTCCGTGCGCGTGTTCCGCCCTGACGATCGGCGCAAAAGCGTCAGGAAAGCCGGACTTGAAAGCCCACCCGGGCCAGTTCACAAAGGCGCGTTTCTCGACTAGGGTCCGCGCGGAAAAGCTCCGCCGGGCCGCCGCGGAGCGACGGCGGTCTAAATTCAAGGACACAAATGTCGAAGGAAGAATTGCTCGAATTTCCAGGGACCGTCGTCGAATTGCTCCCCAATGCGACCTTTCGCGTCAAGCTCGAAAACGACCACGAGATCATCGCGCACACGGCTGGAAAGATGCGCAAGAATCGTATCCGCGTTCTCACCGGCGACAAGGTCCTTGTGGAAATGACTCCCTATGACTTGACCAAGGGCCGCATTACCTACCGATTCAAATGATCCAGATTCCGGCGATGGAGTGCCGCCATGACCGGCGACGATAGGGCTTGGCGGCCAAGGCTTATTTTGGCTTCGGCGTCGCCCCGGCGCCTCGAACTCCTGCAACAGATCGGCATCGAACCGGACGCGCTTCTTCCCGTCGATCTCGATGAAACCCCGCGCAAGACCGAACTGCCGCGCAGCCTCGCGGCCCGCCTGGCGGAAGAAAAAGCGAGCGCCGCCGCGCGGATTGCGTCAAGCCGGCCCGAGCTTTCGGGTGCCTATATCATCGGGGCCGACACTGTCGTTAGCGTTGGCCGCCGCATTCTGCCGAAATGCGAGATTGTGGCGGAGGCGGCGCAGTCCTTGCGGCTCTTGTCGGGCCGGGCGCACCGGATTCATACGGCGGTCTGCCTCATCACGCCGAAGGGACGCGCGCGCCACAAGCTGGTCGAGACGCGGCTGCGCCTCAAACGGCTGTCGGCCGCCGAGATCGAAGCCTATCTCGGATCGGGCGAGTGGCGCGGCAAGGCCGGAGGCTATGCTATCCAGGGCCTTGCCGGCGCATTTGCGCAAAAGCTCATTGGGTCCTATTCCGCGGTCGCCGGTCTGCCGCTTTACGAGACCATGTCGCTGCTGGCCGGCGAGGGGTTTCCGGCGCGTGTTTCGTGGTTAAACAGAGTATAACCGACCCTCTAACCCCAAACACCAGTCGAACATGCCAGCCGCAAAACCGGAAAACCGGGTTGGTGAAACACCGGACGAAGCACCCGCCAGGCCCTGTCCGATCTGCGGCAAGCCCGCCGCTTTCGCCGACCGCCCGTTTTGTTCAAAGCGCTGCGCCGATGTCGA
This sequence comes from Candidatus Methylaffinis lahnbergensis, assembly GCA_002890675.1. Classification (GTDB taxonomy): domain Bacteria; phylum Pseudomonadota; class Alphaproteobacteria; order Rhizobiales; family Beijerinckiaceae; genus Methylocapsa; species Methylocapsa lahnbergensis. Next base: position 69,616 of record PEFW01000007.1, on the reverse strand, counting down.
TCTCCACCGCTGGCTCGGCGGGGTTTACGCCATTCGGGCAGCGCATGAACCGGACGCGGAAACCGATGGCGGGGGCAAGCAATGAGCGGCCAAGATTTCTGGGCCGTAAATTAATCCAACTCTTTTTCCAGGAGAACGCATGTTTTTCACTGCCTCAAAGATCTTCTGGTTCGTTGCCGAGCCGCTATCGCTCGCCATTGCCCTGAGCCTTTTGGGGATCCTGCTTGGGTTCACCCGCTTCGCATGGGCGGGGCGGGCTCTTATGGCTGGGGCGATCCTCGTGCTCGCCGCCGGCATGCTCACCCCACTCGAAGCGCTTCTCCTGCAGCCTTTGGAGGACCGCTTTCCGCCGCCGCCCGCCGATATCCCCGCGCCGGCCGGGCTTATCGTCCTTGGCGGCGCCGTGGACGCGGAAAGATCGGAAGCGCGCGGCCAAACCTTCCTGACCTCGGATGGCTCCCGTTTGACGACAGCGGTCGAGCTGGCCCGGCGTATCCTGCCGCGCGACTCGTCTTCACAGGCGGATTGGGTACTTTCCGCGAAGGGACACCGGAGGCGGTCAGCGCGCGAAAACTCTGGCTTTCGCTGGGCGTGACGGAAGAGCGCATGACGTGAGGCGAAATCCCGCAATACATGGGAAAATGCGGTGTTCACGCGTGATCTCATCAAACCGAAGCCGGGGGAGACCTGGCTGCTTGTAACCTCGGCCTGGCACATGCCGCGTTCCGTTGGGATATTCCGGCGCCTCGGTATCGATGTGATTCCTTATCCCGTCGCGTATCGCACTTTTGGCAATGAACGGGATTTTTGGGTATCCACGTCCGTGATCGACAAAGTTATTATGCTCGATTCCGGCGTCCGTGAATGGGCCGGGCTTTTGGCCTACCGGCTGGCCGGCAAGACGGACGCGTTGTTTCCCGCCCCTTGATTCTACAAGGCATAAGACAACGGTTCTTCGGAGACTCTAGGAAGACCGCCAATGTCTCGCAGTGGTTCTACGAGGTGACAGGGACGCCTCTATAATCTGCCGTGTTTCTGAAGGCGACCGAGGACGTAAGATTTGCTGACGCAATCGACGCAGGTGCGGAAATACTGGGACCGCCGCCAATTGGTCTTGTCCCCCACCAACATCCGCGACTTCCGCTCGTGATCCTGTGGGATCGACTTTAATATGAGCCGCTCATCATCGAGGCGGGCACCAATATCGTCCATGAGGGTAATCGGCGTCTGGCAGCGCTTCGGCTGCTCAGCGACCTGATCTGCGGGTCAAGATGAGCTATCAGCTTCCGGAGGTAGATGCGCCGCATTCGCCGCCCACCGAGCTGCGCGTGCGATACGGGAGCTCTCGCGCGGAGGCGCGGCGCTTTATTGCCTTCAAGCATATTACGGGCCCGCTCAAATGGGATGCCTATGCCAAGGCGAAGTATGCCAACGACTGGCCGAAGGAAGACGAGGACATCGAGGTCGTCAGCAAGATGCTTGGGGGACAGTCACAACACGGTACGGCTGCTCGTGGCCGGCTTTCACGTTCTGAAGCAAGCGGAAACGCGGGGCTTCAATCTAAATGACCGCACAAAGAAGAGGTTTGCTCATCTGAATGATTCCAAGGCTGCCTTCCAGCACGGAATCCTCATTCGTTGCTCGCCGCGAGGGGTTTTGCAACACCATCGGCCCAAACGGGCATCGCTGCGAGAGCCGGCAACTGATGAGCCGCGTAGCCATGCTGGCTGCCGGGAACCTTTTCCCTTGCAATGCATCTAATTATCCATGAAGCCTGTGCCGCATGTTGCCGTCCCTTCCGACGATGCTGAGCTCGTTCGGCGTGCACGCGCCCGTGATAGCGCCGCGTTCCGCACTATTATGGAGCGGCACAATCGCCGGCTTTACCGGATCGCCCGCAGCATCCTGCGGAATGATAGCGAAGCCGAAGATGCCGTCCAGGAAGCGTATGTCAACGCCCTTACGCATCTCGGCGGCTTTCGCGGCGATTCGAGTCTTGCGACATGGCTTTCCCGCATCACCATGAATGAAGCTTTGGGGCGGTTGCGGCGCAAACGTTCGGCGATGGACCTGGAAACATTCGAAGCGCAACGAACCGAGGCTCAGATCATCAAATTCCCTCAAACGGTGACATCGGACGATCCGGAACGAACAATGGCGCAACGGGAAATTCTGCAGCTTGTCGAGCGAGCGACCGACAATCTGCCCGAGATCTTTCGAATTGTTTTCATGACGCGCGTGATCGAGGGGATGAGCGTCGAAGAAACTGCGGGCCTCCTCGGTCTTCAACCCGAGACGGTGAAAACGCGGCTGCACCGCGCCCGGCGGCTCGTGCGCGAGGAGCTAGACAAGCAAATTGGCCCAGTCCTGATGGACGCGTTTCCGTTCGCCGGCAGGCGCTGCGAACGCATGACTAACGCCGTTCTGCAACGGCTCAACCGTCCCGCATAATTTTCGGGAACTTTTCTGCTCAGCGATCGTCTAACCGGCGTCAACACAAACGCTCGGGCATCACGCGAGCGCCAGTAACAAATGTCAGGAGTAACTCATGCTAATTCGATTGAACACGGCGATTGCCGCAATCTCTCTGCTAAGCGGCGCGGCCCTCGCACAAGCTGCGGCCAACCCCACTGATCCACAGATCGCCCACATCGCTTACACGGCGGGACAACTCGATTTAGAAGCCGCCAAGCAAGCCCTGTCGAAATCCACCAACAAAGATGTACGTGCTTTCGCCGAGGGCATGGTAAGCGACCATGCGACGGTGAATGATAAAGCACTCGGCCTTGTGAAGAAACTCAAGGTCACACCGGAAGACAATGACACCAGCCGCGCCTTAACCAAGCAAGCGGCAGAAAAGCGCGCCGCACTGGCGAAGCTCGATGGCGCGGAATTCGACAAGGCTTACATTGCTAATGAGGTTGCGTATCACAAGACAGTGAATGGCGCGCTCGAGACGACGCTCATTCCGTCCGCAAGCAATCCCGAACTCCAGAGTCTGCTGCAGACCGGTCTCAAGATATTCCAGGGGCATGAGCAGCACGCCGAACAGGTCGCCGCTGAACTGAAGTAAAGAGCATCTCATGCTGCCGGGACGTGTCTCCACGTCCTGGTGCATGCGGAAACGATTCAAGTTAGGATCGACAAGCTCGGCTTCTCGGCACATTAGCTTGGCCGCCGAGCCGCCCATCAGCCGCCTCGCTCTCACCAGGGACAAGCAATTGAGGCTCCACATCATCTAGTCATGAGGGGCAAGCCGGTTCGATCGAATTGACGCTCGGAACCAGGTTATTCTTGATAATCTGTTCAGCCCTTGTGTTCGCATTGGCGAAATCATCGGAAAAAATGCTAGTTTCGTATTCCTTGGTTGAGGCTTCCGTCAGCGCGGCGTTCGGCGACTGCCCCGATTCACGAATGTCGATCGAGATCACGGCGGATAGCCCGGGGCGGATGGGGTGATTTAGGATCTCGTCCTTCCGCAAGGCGATGCGCACTGGCACGCGCTCGACGATATGAATGAAATTACCGGTCGCGTTGTCAGGGGGCAACAACGCGAACACACTGCCCGTGCCGGGCACCAGCCCCTCCACGGTCCCATGAAATGTATAGCTCTCCCCATAGAGATCGACATTAACCAGCACCGGCTGGCCGGGACGTACCCAATGCATTCGGTTCTCCCACAAGTTCGCCTCAACCCATAGATGGTCCAAGGGAACGATCGTCATCACCTGGTCGCCCGGCCGGACGCGGTCTCCGACTTGCGCCTTACGCTTGGCTATGTAGCCTGAAACGGGCGCCCGGATCTGCTGCCGCGCGAATTCAATATTGGCGTCGATATATTTACTCCTAGCCACTTCTATGTCGGGATGATTTATCCTGGTGGTGCCGCCCACCCGCGCTTCTATGGATTGGAATTCGGCTCTGGCTTCCTTCAAGTCGGCTTCGAGGGACGCACTCTGGTCCTCGGCATTTTGCAGGACCTGCTTGGATACCGAACCGCTTGGGAGCGCCTGCCGGTAGCGGACGATATCGTGGCGCACCTTGTCGAACAGCGCCGTGCGAGAGACAATTCTTTGACACGTCTGCTGCCGCGTCGCGAAAAGTGCGCCGACCGCGCGCACTGCGCGCCCCAACTCGCCTTCGGCCTCGCCGAGAGTGGCCAGGGCGCGCTGCTCGTCGAGACGGATGAGCAGGTCACCCTTTTTCACATCCTCGGTTTCTTCGTGAAGGACCTGGGCGACGATGCCCGTCGTGTCGGCATACACCGGGATGAGATTGCCGGTGATAAATGCATTGTCGGTCACTACCGAGAAACGGCCAAAGAGCCACCAATTGACGGCATAGGCCAAAGCGCCCGCGGACAGCGCAAGTGCGACGAGCAAAAGCAAAAGATTGCGGCGCCGGCGGATTGTCTTGCGATCAACTTGCATGGGCGAGTCAAAAGGTATCCTTAATCAGCGTTCGATTTCAAAGGAATGGGGCAGCCCTCATTCTGCTCCTCCGTTTGGAGAGGGGGGCAGGAGGGTGGGAGCCAGGGTTTCCAAGGACCATGCGGGAGTCAGGGTTTCCAAGCCCGATAGGCTTTGTTCCGGCGCTAGTCGGGGGCGGGGCAAATCGACACCGTTCGCATACCCGCCACCCAACGCTTGGGTCAGATCCACCATCGCAAAGAGGTGGTCGACTTCCAAACCCTTCAACGCGTATTGCTGATCCAGAACGGCGTCTCGGCTTGTCAGCACCTCGCGGCGATCGTTCAAACCGCTGCGCAGGCGCACGTGCGTAAGGTTCAAATCGCCACGCGCGGAATTGAGCAACCGACTTTGCGCTTCGAGTATGGTGCGGGTCTCCTTCCAGTTGTCCAGGCTGTCGGCGACCTGCCGTACGGCATCCAACAGGGTCTCATTGTAGAGTTCCACCGCCTCGTCGTACTCCGCCCGCGTTGCCGCCAATTGCCCACGCAGACGCCCGCCTTCGAACAAGGGAAGATTTACGCCGGGCGTGATCGCGTAGTTAAGGGCGCTCCCACGGAACAGAAGACCTAGCAGGGTGTCCATGTTTTTTGTGTGCGCGACGGCCTCCAGGCCGCCGACGGCCGTCAGGTCGACCGACGGCAGAAACTCCGCTTTGGCCATATGAATCCGCTCCGCCGCGGCCTCGGCCCGGTGCATGGCCGACGCGAGATCCGGCCGGTGGGCGAGCAGCTCTATCGGCAGATGCCCGGGCAGCGGTATCCTTGCCGGAATTATCACCGTCTTCCCGCCAAACAGATTCTGGGTCGCGTCGGGCCCTTCGCCCATCAGCCGGGCCAACAGATCCTGCTGGACGACCAAGAAATCCCGCGTGCCGGCCGCCCGCTTGTTGGCGATCTCCAATTCGACGGCGGCCTGTTTCGCGGCGTCATCGGTATCGAGCCCCGTACGGAACCGTGTCTCCGCCAGACGGAGCAGTTCGTGCCGCAGCGCCACCATTTCCTGGGCCAGGGCGAGCTGTTGCGCGAGTGCGACCCCGCGAATGTAGGACCGCGCGATCGCGGTGGTCAACAACAGCCGCGCTTCGGCGTATTCCGCCTGCGCGGCCGCCGCCTCGCCCAACGCCGCTTCCAGCGCGGCGCGATTTTTTCCCCAGAAATCGAATTCGTAGCGGAACGAGAGGGGATTGATGGAGGCCACCGTTACTTCCACCCCGCCCAGAGCGGGATTGTATGCGGCGACAACGCCATGCTTGGCAAAGCGCGTCTGCTTCCCTTCCGCATCCGCATCCAGCCACGGCAAAAGCCTTGCCCCCTCCACGTCTGCCACGGCGCCAGCCTCGATCAGCCGGTCGTAAGCCTTCTTGAGGCCAGGGTTGTCGCGCAAGGCTTTGTCCATAATCCGATCGAGATCTGCACTCCCGAACTGCCGCCACCACTGGTCGTCCGGCCACGCGTTCACGGCGGTGGCCGCGCCTTGCCGGCTGGCCTTTGACAAGGTGCGCTCCATGGGCGGGGGCTCCATGAACTCGGCGTGCTCCCCTCCAGGCGGCATCCAGGCGCAGCCGGAAAGCACCAGCACGAACCCGGCGCCGGGCGCGAAGAACAGCCACTTTTGAGGCAGCGACCGGCGTATCATATCAATTCCTCGGCGCGGCGTTCCCTTAACTTTTCCGTGCGGGTCGCATATTCGACATGGGTCGGACGGGCGAGCCACACGAACGTGGCCAACCCAAGAAAGATGAAACTCGACACCAGAAATGCGTCGTTCAGTGCTAAGAGGGTCGCTCGCTGATTGATTAGAGCCCCGAGACGGCTCGTCAGCATGCCCGCACTGACGCCGGAGTTTTCCAGTTTGGTGGAGAACTGTTGCAACAAATCGAGGGAAACGAACCGCCTTCCCCCAAAAAAATCCGCCAGATCAAGTTGATGAAAAGGTGTCCGCCGGTACAAAATCACTCCCTGCAAGGTGATGCCGAAGGCGCCGGCCGGGATCCGCAACAATGCTGCCTCTTCGGCTGCACGGATTAGCTGCCGGCTCGGCAACCCGTGCAACGTGAGCACGGTCAGCGGCGCAAAAAAAGTGCCTAGGAAAAAGCCCAGGGTCAGCATGGGCCAAAAAATCTGATCGTAGAAAGCGGGGACGTCGAACAGGCCTATCCAGAACGAGGTGAACGCAAAACCCAACAGAGTGAGGCAGGCGAACAGGCGAGCGTCGGCCAGTTTGCATATCTCGTGCATCATCGCGGTCAGCGGCGCCGCGAATAGAATGATGGACAGTAAAACCATGCCGGCGAGAAAAGAGGAATATCCCAGAATCAATTGAAGCTGGACAATGAACAATGCAAGCAATCCTTGGATTGCGAGAAATCCCAGCGTCAGGCAGGCCACGCCGATCGCGAAATTGCGGTGGGCAAACAACCTGACGTCAACAGCGGGATGTCGCTCTCCTAGTTCCCATACGATGAAACACGGCAGGGCCACGATGACGGTAACGAGCACGCCGCTCAGGAAGGGTGATTGGAACCACTCGAAATCATTGCCCTGATTGAGTATGGTCTGCACGCCGCCGAGAACCACAGCAAGGAGAATGAAGCCGATGCCATCGAAGCGGGTGATGCGGCGATGGAAGCCCCGGCCATAAATCAGCGCGCCGGTGACCGCAGCGATCGCCAAGGCGACAGGGACATCCAGATAAAAAAGGTAACGCCAGCCAAGTTCGTCGGCGATCCAGCCGCCCAAGGGAAAGGCGATGGTGAACGGCATCACGGTGAACAGTCCCCAAACCCCCAAAGCCACCGATTTGAGCCTTGGCGGATATTCTTGCAGCGTCAGGGCCTGGCCGATGGGGAGGGTAACGCCGCCCGCGAACCCAAGAAAAACACGCGCAGGCAGAAATAACCACAAAGTTTCGCTGATGGCACACAGGTAAGACGCCAGGGCGTAGAAGACAAAGGCCGCGATGAACACGCGATAATCGCCAAATCGGCCAGATAGCCAGCGGCTTATGGGAAAGGCCAGCGCCAAAGCGATTACGAAATCGGTTTGCGCCCAGGCGCCGAAGCTCGGGAACACCCCTCCCAAATCGCCGGCCACATGAGGCAAAAGCGCGATGTAGGACCCTAAACTGAACAATACGATCATGTGCCCAAGGCCGAGCGCCAGGTTGAACAGGATGAAGCGCCAACCGCGCAGGCGTCGGGAGAAAATTACCGGCATAATTGGATGGAGGCGGCTTTCCGTCGAGGCCGAACCGGCAATTTCGTGGCCTGGTTCTTGCACGGCGATTGGTCCTTAGCGGGCTTGCCTTGAACGCGCCGCCGGCCGGATCGAGGATACCGCGCCCGATTCGACGCCTTCCGGAATTCTAGCGACTCGGCAATGTGTGGTGGAGCGAGGAACCCTTTGCTTAGGGAAAGATATATCACAGTATGAAGTTATGTCATCTCGATCCACGTTAACAAAACCCCATTCGCCGCTCTCGAAGAAAGATTTCGAGACACTTGCCGATTTTCGGTACCAGCTGCGCCGGTTCTTGCGCTTTAGCGAGGAGATCACGCGCAGTCATGGCGTCACGCCGCTGCAATATTTGTTGTTGCTCAACATCAAGGGATTTCCTGGCCGGGAGTGGGCCACCGCGGGGGAGCTGGCGGAATGGCTACAGGCCAAGCATCACGGGATCGTGGCGCTCATAACAAGATGCGAAAAAATGGGTTTTGTGGGGCGCAACGTTAGCCCTGAGGACAGGCGCCGAGTTGAAGTGAGGCTCCTGAAAAAAGGCGAGTCGCGCCTCGCGCAGCTCGCCCAGCTTCATCGCGCCGAATTGTTGTCTCTCGAAGGCGCGTTCAAAGTGCCCGTATGAAATCGTTCGCCCATGACGAATAAATCGTAGCCCAGGGCTGGTGCAACGCTCGTCAAAAATCGAGGAACGCGCAATCAGCTCGGTGGGCGATCAAAACGAAAAATTGCCCGGACCCTCCGGGTGGGCTGGGTCCGCGCCAAGGCCAAACCCAGCGCCGCAAAACTCTCGTCCTGCCTAACATTGGAAGGGCAATTCGGCTTGTTTCCAGATACCTTGTTTGCCAAAAATCAATTAAGTGAGAGAATCGACGGCCTCAGTCCGCGCCATCCGCCCGGCCGCGCCGTGTTGCACCAGCGCCACACCAGCTATTCATTATATGCTGGCCAAGATGTCGTCGAAGTTTTGACGAAATGCCGAGTTCAACGTCTCTGGCGTGGTGACGTCCGCTTTGTTGATGTGCGGAGATATTGAAACAACTGGGCAAAGCAATGATCCATTCGTCGCGCCGGGATCGCAAAACCAAGGTAATTGCCGAAGCGTTGGCAATGATCGCTGACGCTCATCGTGAACTCGAGCCACATCGGCCGCGTCCTGTCCGCGAGACAGACGAATGGTTGTGGGAGAACGCCACCGAATTTTGCGACGCGCTGGACCGCTATGCAGAGCGCGCTATCGAACTTAAGAGAGAGAATCGACTGCCTCCGTCCGCGCCGGCCGCGCGGCCCGCGCCGTGTTGCACCAATCCCACACCGGCTATCCATTTATCCTCCAGGCGACACTTTGTCGAAGTTTCGACGGAATGCCAGACCAACCTTTCGAGCGCGCTTAGGTCCGCTTTAGTTGCCGTGGGAGCGCGAAGCAACAAGACGGTGGGTTCGGAATAAGCCCGGTACGTGGCCTTCCGGTCAAACCCGTCGCCGGCTTGCCATAGTAAACACAATCCGATCGGGGGATTCCCTCATGTCTGTTGTGCCGTCGATAATCGTTCTCGTGATAACGGCTCTGATTGTTTTTCGCCGCGAGCTCACCAGCCGTCCGGCCGCGTCAGCTTCGAAGCCGCCGCCCGGCGCCAACCGGAGCTAGATGAGTTTGAGCGCTGCGTGATAGCTTTCTGGGTTCTTGTCGTAACGCGTTGAGCACGCTTGAATGTCAGCTACTGGCGCTGAACGTAAGCACGGCTCGCTTCCGGCGGCTCTCCAGGGCATTCCGAAAAACGTATGCTCGTCACGACATTTTCTCACGATGACCCATGCCGTTGAAAAAGTTGGCAATAAGAGAAGTGAGGCTCACGTATAGAGCTTTTTAAGGTCGGTTTCCTTCGGGCGCTCGCCCGGCACCCGAGGGTTAGGAGCTACGAGCCTTTTAGGCAATTTGGATGGTTTTGCGGCCCACGCTTATGCGGCACGCGCAGCAGCTTGCTTGTCCGGCGGCAGCAACCAGACGTAGCTTGCGAGTGTCTTGAGATTTTGCCCGATGGCCGCAAGGTGGAGCTCGTCGCGGGCGCCGGCGAGACCCCGAGGACGCATGCGCTCGAAGCGATGGTTGACCTTGAGGTGCGCGAAGCGCATCTCCACTTTCTTGCGCTCATTCCTCGACTGTTCAAATTCAGGGGGTGCCCTTTAGAGAGCGCGCATGATCGTGCGCATCTTCGTTGACGTCCCCTACGATCTTGACAGAGATAAATGTCGCGCTCGGCGTCGTAGGCGAAGCCGGGGCAAGGGAACATGCCGTCAGCTCGTTGATACCTCTCCCCTGCGGGAATATGCCGGGTGATGGCTTTGTCCAAGAGAGGCAAGCATCTTACCGGTTTCCATCGGCGGTATCGGCGGCGAGCCGCTTCGCGCCGAGCACTTTCTCCGTCCGATCGATCATGGTTCTGGTTGCGGCCACCTGGTCCTAGGTGCGCGCTGGCGTTGCCTCGACGTCGATAATGACCGCATGCTCGACATCGATCATGGAGTTGAGGCCGTAGCCAAGCTGTGCACGCTTGTTCGCCTTTGCCGTCCATGCCGAGCAGGGGTCCGTTGGCGAGATCACCTTCGGCGGTTTGCGGTCCGCGCCGGGGTCTTCATCGTCAAGACCAGGAACGCGGCGACCGGGCGCGTCTGGCGCTCGGGTCCTGACCAATCGATCTCGTCCGGCGCCTCGCCGGGATAGCGGCGGGCATCGGCTTCCATGACCCTCGCATCGACCGCGAACCCTTCGCCCTTGACGAGCCCCGCTCCCATGCACGCTCTGACCCCTGCTTCAAAAAGTTGTCGAAAGATGTCGCTGTCACCGAAGCGGCCGTGGCGATTGACCGAGAATGTCGCGTGATGGGGGAACTTGTCGTCGAGAGCGAGGCGACAGAACCAACGATAGGCGAGGGGAAGCTCGACCTCCTCGCAGAGCTTGCGCTCGAAACGGATGCCGTAACAACAGCCGACGATGAGCATCTTGAGCATGAGCTCGGGATCGATCGAAGGCCGGCCGGTCTCCCTGTAGAAAGGCTTCAGCTTCTCGCCAAGGTCAGCCAGCACGCAGGTTGCAATCGGATTGATCCGGCGCCGGAGATGGCGCGCCGGACTGCGCTCTTCTCGATTGAACAAGGAGAATAGCTGGCTTTGATCGCCCGTCTGCCGCCCGATCATCATCGCCGAATCACCCATGCTCACTCCCCCCAGCACGGAATCATCATTTGCTGCTCATCGCGAGGTGTTTTTCAACACCATCGGTCAGCCTGAGAGACTCAAACTGCACCGCTACCGACCTGGCAAAGATGACGGATTGATAATCTGAGCCGAATCCTTCAACGATGATGATCCCTCGGCTCAGTCCAATTCGGCCTGTGAAATTCGGAGCGCCTATGATTCTTACTCTCGTCATCGCCAACAAAAACTATTCGTCCTGGTCGTTCCGGCCGTGGATTTTGATGCGTCATTTTGGGCTACCGTTCGAAGAGGCCGTGATCCCGATGGCGCAAGAAAATACCCACGCGGAGATGTTACGCTTTTCGCCCTCCGGCAAATGTCCATCGCTGCACGTTGGCGAAATCGTCGTGTGGGATTCGCTCGCGATTATCGAATATGTCGCCGAACTTTATCCACAGACGGCAATCTGGCCGCGGCCGCGGGCGGCGCGGGCGCGGGCCCGTTCGCTCGCCGCCGAAATGCATTCCGGCTTCGGGGGCCTCCGCCAGCTGCTGCCGATGAATATGCGCCGCGCGGTTGCGAGGCGCGAGCTGACGCCCGAGGCAAGCGCCGATGTCGCCCGCCTCGAACAGGCTTTTGCGCAAGCCCGCCGGGAGTTCGGACAAGCTGGCGCCTTTCTCTTCGGCGATTTTTCGGCGGCCGACGCGATGTTCGCGCCGGTCGTCAATCGTCTGCATGTCTATGACGTGGCGGTCACGGCCGCCACCCGCGCCTACATGGAGGCAATGATGGCGCTGCCCGCCTGGCAAGAGTGGCGTGCGCAAGCCGAAGCGGAAACCTGGATCATCGGCAAATACGAAGCCGCCTGAACCGCACGTGCCGACACTCCTGCTAAAAACACTTGCCGTTGCGCCAAGAAAGCACGATCTATAGTTGGGGTGGAAAGCGCAACACGCGAGGAGCCAAGTGGGTCAGCCAGGAGACAAAGGCGCGGTCATCGCGCCGAAGTCTAGCACCAAATCGAATATCGACGAGTTTCTTGAGGCCGCGGCGAAATTGCCGGCGACGTCCGGTGCGGGGCGGGGCCGGCTCATTTTCGCGCTCGATGCCACGATGAGCCGGCAAGCCACCTGGGACATGGCGCAAAGCGTGCAAGGGCGGATGTTCGCGACGGCGGCGGCGCATGGCGGGCTCGATGTCCAGCTCGTTTATTACCGTGGGTTTTCCGAGTGCAAGTCGTCGCGCTTCGTGGCTGGGGGACAGAGCTTGGCATCCCTTATGACCAAGATCGGGGTGGGCGCCGGCCAGACGCAGATCGAAAAGGTCTTGCGCCATGTTCTCGATGAAACGCGGAAAACTCCGGTCCGAGCCTTGGTCTTCGTTGGCGATGCGATGGAAGAGCGGATCGACGTTCTGGCCGGGCTGGCCGCCGAAATCGGGCTTTTGGGGGTGAAGGCTTTCCTGTTCCAAGAGGGGCGCGATAGTATTGCGGAGCAGGCTTTCCGGAAGATCGCGCTGCTGACCGGGGGCGCCTACGCGACTTTCGATTTATCCTCGCCCGAGCGGCTCGTCGCGCTTCTGACGGCCGCGGCGGCTTATGCCGCGGGAGGCCGCCGGGCGCTTGAATTCGAGGCGCGCACGCACGGCGCCGCGGCGGCGGACCACCTCTTGTCGCAAATGCGCTGAACTGGCGGCATGAAATGATCTATCTTCTCGGCGGATTTTTACTTTTCTGGCTCGCGCTCTCCGCGCTTAAGGCGTTCGCGGCGGCCGATCCCGCCGCGCTCGCGCGTTTGATCAAGCGCGGCGGCGGCGGCGCGGCGCTTCTCGCGGGGGCGGCTTTATTGCTCCGGGGACGTTTCGACATGGCGCTTGGGCTTGGCGGACTTGGCGCCTGGTTGCTCGGATTGCGCGGTGGCTCGCTGTCGCGGATGTTCAAATCTCACGGTGGGCCAAGGACGCGAAAGGTTTCGTGCGTGAGGTCGGCGATGATCGAGATGGAGCTCGATCATGGCACCGGCAAAATGCGGGGAACGGTGCTGGCCGGGCCGGACGAGGGCAAATCACTGGACGCGATGACAAGGCCTCAATGCGAAGCCCTCCATGACCTCTGTTGCCGGGACGATCCCGAAGGCGCGCGGCTCATGGAAGCCTATCTCGACCGCCGGTTTGCCGGATGGCGTACGGCAGCGCAAAACCAGCGCCACCCTGGGCGCGGACGCGCGGGAGGCCGTGCCGGCACGATGTCCGAAGATGAAGCGTATGAAGTTTTGGGACTTCAGAAAGGCGCTTCGGATGAGGAAGTCGCTCGGTCGCACCGTTCGCTGATGAAGAAATTGCATCCCGATCACGGGGGGTCGACGGATTTGGCGGCTCGTGTCAACGAAGCCAAGGATGTGCTGATGCGGCGTCATCAGTAGGCCCCTGGTGGATGGCCGGGTGGGAGCCGGCGCGGCGGTCGCGGCACTTGCTTCAGTTTTTCGTCGCGAAACAGGAAAATCCTGAACGTTTCAGGGTTTTGCAGGCGAGTTCGGCACTGTCGGCTTCGAGGCCGGCGAAGCGCGCCCGGTAGAGCGTTTCGGAGCCCTTCTGAACCTTCTCGGTAAAGGCTTGCGCGGTGGCGAGCGTGTCGCGGCCTTCCAATTTGGCGCGGGCGAGGAGTTCGGTCGCCGTGTTTATGTCGGCGGTCGCGCCGATCTGAATCATCCAGCCGCTTCGCGCCGAAGCCGGGCGGCGGACGTCGGCAGCTTTCATGCCGCCGCCTAGAGGCGGCTCTTTTATCACGGCCGCGATTTGGTCGGCGCTATGGGATCGCGCGGCGGCGGCGCCTACGCCAATTGCGGACGGGGTTGCGGTCGAGAGTCCGCCGCCATGCCCTGGACGTCCGCGAGCAGTTGAGCCATCGAAGCTTGCCTGTTTCCAATTGTTTTCGCCTACGGCCGCGTGGGCTGCGGCGGTCCCTAGTTTCGGCGCACCGGAGACAAAGGCCGGGCGCGATTTTTCGGGCGGAACATCGGCGTTAAGCGAAGCAACCTGGATCGGATCGAGGGCAAGATCGGGCCGGGAGGGGCGTGGCGCTAGGGCTAGTCTCGAATCGATCTTCTCTGGGGATTCGGTGCCTCGGAGGCCGGGATCAGGGCTCTCCGCGGCTTCCGCGTTATGTCCTTTGACACCGGTGCCCGAAATCGAAGACGCCGTGCGGACGGTCGCGCCATTTTCGATCTCGTCTTCGATCAAATTTGCCATGATCTTGTCGCGGGACCGGGCGCTGGGGCCGCCGAGGACCACCGCGACGATATAATGCCCGTCGCGCTTTACCGAGGTCAGAAGATTGAAGCCCGAGGCGCGGGTGTAACCGGTCTTGATTCCGTCCATTCCCTCGACGCGATCGAGGAGATGATTGTGGTTTATGATTGTCGCGCCGCGATAGTAGAAGGCGTGGGTAGAAAAAAAGCGATAATAGCGTGGGAAGCGCTCCTGAATCGCCCGCCCGAGAATTGCAAGATCGCGCGCCGTCGTAAACTGCTCGCCGTTTGGCAGGCCGGAGGCATTGACGAAATGCGTGCTATTCATTCCGAGAGCATGCGCCTGCAGCGTCATGAGTGCCGCGAAACTCTCCTCGTCCCCGCCGATGGTTTCGGCGAAAGCGACCGCTATGTCGTTCGCCGAACGGGTGACGACCGCCTTGATCGCGTCATCGACCTTAATCGTTTCGCCGGGATGGAGGCCAAGCTTGGTCGGCTTTTGCGCCGCGGCATAAGCGGAGACACGAATATCGCTGTCGAGCCGCAGACGCCCTTGTTCGAGCTGTTCGAACAAAAGATAAAGCGTCATCACCTTGGTAATCGAGGCTGGGAAGCGCAACTCGTTTTCGTTGCGGGCATAAAGCGTCCGGCCGGAATTGCCGTCGACAACGATTGCCGCGATGTTCGATGTGCCGCCGCCCGCGCCCGCGTGGTGGTAGCGGATGGACTCTTGGTGATGCCGCCGGCCCTCGAAATGGGTTTGCAGCCAAGCATGGCGGTGGGGGCGCCAATGACGGGCCTCGGCGGGCGGAGCAATGACGCTCGCCACCGCCAAGGCCAGGCCGAGGCCTGCCCCAGCTGCGGCCTTTCTGGTGCGGCAAAACGTCGCGGAGAATTTCAACATCTGCAACTTCCCCGGTCCTCGGCTGGCAGGCGCCATCGGCGCGTCGCCGGATGATCTGCCGGGGAACGTTAGTCCTTTGCGGTTACCGTTTAGTTAAGTCTCCGGTTCAAAGCGGCGGCGTCGCTTTAGTCTCGGCCGATATTGCAGCGCAACATCTTCTTGACGTAATTTGTGCGATGCACTAATAATATCACGGGCGAGGCTAACGAACTCGCGATTTTAGCCGTCTCCATTGGGCGAGAACCGGCGCATCTACGATCGAGGAAGTGACATGGCCTACGAATTTGAGGACGTCAAAAACTACGGAAAGGAGCAATTCGGTGCAGCGGCCGCGGCGACGACGTGCTTCGCCAAGACCCTCCAGACAATCGCAACCGAAACAGCGGATTATTCCAAGAAAGCCTTGGAGAATAATTCCGCTTTCATGGAAAAATTGCTCGGCGCCAAGTCCTACGACACCGCGATCCAGATCCAGTCCGAATATTGGAAGACCTCTTATGCCAGCTTTGTGGCGCAGGCGACGAAAATGGGCGAACTCTATTCCAGTCTGGCCAAGGAGGCCTTCAAGCCTGTCGAAACCGCGGTCGCCAAGGTGTACGACGGAAAGAATTAGGCTTCACCGGAGCGGCGTGGAAGTTTCCCGCAACAAAATGAAACGAAACTTCGAACCGGCCGGAACTACCGCGATTTGAAGCGCCGAGTTTGGAAGGCGCGGCCGTGGCCGAGCCTTTTGTCTTCGCATTACATCGGGCGCGACGCGGTATTTTTCCGGCGAAAACGATCATTTCTGGCGTTCGCGCCGTTTCGACCGGCCATGAAAATCTTGCGGAAAGGCCGATGCCGCCGGGTTTGCCGATGGGCGTGTCCAGCCCCTGTTTCCAGGCTCGCGCGGTTTCGCATGCTGTTGCATCGCACTGCAATATTTTGACGACGTGATTTTAAGTCTTCGGAAAGCGGCTCTGCTTTCATTGCCAAAGCGCGCCGCGCCAAATCCTTGAAGAGCGCCCTTCAGAGTCAGAGCGACTATGCCAAATCGGCTTACACGGAGTTCGTGGCGTATCTCGTGAAAATGAGCGATCTCTATTGCAACCTTTTCAAACGAGGTTCGACGCCAACCGAAAAAGCGGCGGCGAAGATCGAAGGCGTCAAGGCATAGGTTTTAAGCGCACCGGCCCAGGTACCATGGGGAGGTGCCGCAACCTCTGGCGAGAATTTAGATAGTCGCGGCCTTCACAAAGGCGGTTTTGACCGCGGATATGCGGTTAACAATAATTAGCAATATGAGGTCACCGAAAATTGAAAAGCCCGGAATTGCCGGGCTTTTTGTTGCAAAGTCACTTCCTTTACTCAATGCGGCCGGTGTCTGCTTTTCGGCGCGGCGGCATGGCCTTGTGGCATGAACGACGCGAAATTGGTTTCTTTTGCCCAAAACACGTATGGCCCATGAGGCGAACAGGGGTTAAGATTAGTGCGTTGATCGAGACGCGCCGGCGGTGGCGTCAACTCCCGCTTGCCCGCAAAGGGCCGGCGCGTCGTTCGCTGAAGTTCCGCTATTGTTGGGCGCTGTCGCCCGGCGGATATAATTGAAGGGCGAGGGTTTGGTGGTGAGGGACGAAGCTTTCCGGCAATTGCGGGTTTGGGTTGACGGCGACGCTCGCACGGGCAGGTGGTTCGGCGCGGCCTTGCCGGCTTTGGCCGCTTCGGTTGCGGCCGCCAAGGACCCGCGGCGAGACGGCGAGGACGGCCCTGGGCCAGGCACGGTTGTCATCACGCGCCCAAAGACGCAGATCCGGCATCCGAGCATGTACCGCGTCTTGCTCTTGAACGACGATTATACGCCGATGGACTTTGTTGTTTCCGTGTTGAAGAAATATTTCAATAAGGGTGCGGAAGAGGCAAAGCGCATAATGCTTCATGTGCATCAACATGGGGTCGGCGAATGCGGGGTCTTCACTTACGAAATCGCCGAGACGAAGGTTACGCAGGTCATGGATCACGCCCGCAAGCATCAGCACCCCCTGCAGTGCATCATGGAAAAAAAATGAGAGGTTGGAGCTAATGCCGTCGTTCTCCCGCAATCTCGAACAATCGCTGCACCGAGCCTTGGCTATCGCCAACGAGCGGCATCACGAATATGCCACGCTCGAACATCTGCTGTTCAGTTTGACCGATGACGGCGACGCCGCCGCGGTCCTGCGGGCCTGTTCGGTCGATCTCGATCTGTTGAAGAATAATCTTCGCGAATATATCGACCAGGAACTCGACAATCTGGTTAGCGAAGATCGGGAGGACGCCAAGCCGACGGCGGGATTTCAACGCGTCATCCAGCGGGCGGTCATTCATGTCCAGTCCTCGGGGCGGGAAGAAGTCACCGGCGCCAATGTGCTCGTCGCGATTTTTGCCGAACGCGAAAGCCACGCCGCCTATTTCCTGCAGGAGCAGGACATGACGAGGTACGACGCGGTCAATTACATCAGCCACGGGATCGCCAAGCGGCCGGGCCTTTCCGATTCCCGGAGGACTCCGCGCGGCACCGGGGAGGAAGCCGAGGCGCGCGAAGCAAAGGACGCCAAGGAAAACGGCGAGTCGAAGAAAAAGGAAGGCGCGCTCGATGCCTACTGCGTCAACCTCAACAAAAAGGCGCGGGATGGACGGATCGATCCGCTGATCGGACGCGAGGCGGAAGTCCAGCGCACCATTCAGGTCTTATGCCGCCGCCACAAGAACAACCCTCTGCTTGTCGGAGATCCTGGCGTCGGCAAGACCGCCATAGCCGAAGGTCTCGCCCGCAAGATCGTCATGGGCGAAGTGCCGGAAGTCCTCGCCGAGGCGACGGTTTTCGCGCTCGACATGGGCACGCTTCTCGCGGGAACTCGCTATCGAGGCGATTTCGAGGAGCGCCTGAAACAGGTGATGAAGGAAATCGAGAACCACAAAAAGGCTATTTTGTTCATCGACGAGATTCACACGGTAATCGGCGCGGGCGCGACATCGGGCGGCGCCATGGATGCGTCTAACCTTTTGAAACCTGCCTTGGCGCAAGGCGCGCTGCGCTGTATCGGTTCGACGACCTATAAGGAATACCGGCAATATTTCGAAAAAGATCGCGCTCTCGTGCGCCGCTTCCAGAAGATCGACATCAACGAACCCTCGATCCCCGACGCCATCGAAATCATGAAAGGGCTAAAGCCCTATTTCGAGGAGTTCCACAAGCTTCGCTACACCAACGAAGCCGTGAAGGCGGCGGTGGAACTTTCGGCGCGCTATATCAATGACCGCAAATTGCCAGACAAGGCGATCGACGTGATCGACGAGACCGGGGCAAGCCAGATGCTGCTGCCGGAACCGAAGCGGAAAAAGACAATCGGCATCAAGGAAATCGAGGCCACCATCGCGACGATGGCGCGGATTCCTCCCAAAACCGTGTCGAAGGACGATGCCGAGGTTCTCGAACATCTGACCGAGACGCTGGAGCGCGTCGTCTACGGCCAGAACGAGGCGATCACGGCTTTGACGTCCGCGATCAAACTGGCCCGCGCCGGTTTGCGCGACGGCGAGAAACCAATCGGAAGCTATCTCTTCTCGGGCCCGACCGGAGTTGGCAAAACCGAGGCCGCCCGCCAGCTTGCGGTCAGTCTCGGCGTCGAGCTCGTGCGCTTCGACATGTCGGAATATATGGAGCGCCACACCGTCTCAAGGCTTATCGGCGCGCCGCCTGGCTATGTTGGCTTCGATCAAGGCGGTCTTTTGACCGATGCGATCGATCAGCATCCCCATAGTGTCCTGCTGCTTGACGAGATCGAAAAGGCGCATCCTGATCTCTATAATATTCTCTTGCAGGTCATGGATCACGGAAAGCTCACCGATCATAGCGGCAAGCCGATCGATTTTCGTAACGTCATCTTGATCATGACGACGAATGCCGGCGCCTCCGACATGCAGCGCGCCGCCTATGGTTTCACCCGCTCGAAGCGCGAAGGCGAGGATTTAGAGGCGATCAACCGGATGTTCGCGCCGGAATTCCGCAACCGTCTCGACGCGGTGGTGACGTTCAGGCATCTGCCGGCCGAGGTCATCGTCAAGGTCGTCGACAAATTCATCATGCAGCTCGAGGCGCAGCTCGCCGACCGCAATGTCACGATCGAACTCACCGACGAGGCACGTAATTGGCTGGTTGAACATGGTTACGACGAGCACATGGGCGCGCGGCCGATGGCGCGCGTCATACAACAGGCGATCAAGACGCCGCTTGCCGATGAAGTGTTGTTTGGCCGGTTGAAAAACGGTGGAACAGTGCGGGTTGTCGTCACCGCGGAAGAAGACGGCATCAAGAAATTGGGCTTTGTCTTTCCCGAAGGTCCGGTGTTGCCACGCCCGGAGCGGGACATCGTCGAGGCCGGCAAAAAACGGGTGCGGCCGGAACCCGAGGTGCGCCGCGCCAAATCTCGCCGCCTTAAGGGCGAGGAGGGCGACGACGAGCAAGACGAGGATATGCCCGGCGACGACGAGGCCGAAACGGTTGGCCGAGGCGAGGAACCGGAACACTGACGGCCGGCCGCAAGGCTGAGCTTACGGTAACTATGTAAAATGTGAACGGGGCCGCGATGACGTCGCGGCCGTGAGGACAGTAATTGAATACTTCTTCAGTATAGTTTTACGTTTTGCGAATTTACGCCGCCTTCAAAGCCGCCGCGATTTTTTGGCAAAATCCTTCGAGTACCTCTGGCTTTTCCAGCACGCCGGTGTGCGGCCGCAGCTGCACGCCCTTCCAACGCGGAAGGACGTGGAAGTGCAGATGAAACACGATCTGGCCGCCGGCGGGCTCGTTGTATTGCAGGATCGTGATCCCGTCCGCGGCGAGCGCCGACTTGACGGCAACCGCGATTTTTTGCACGCGCGTTATGAGCAGCCCGAGAATCCCGGGATCGGCGTCGAGGATATTGCGCGCCAAGGATTTAGGTAGCACCAGCACATGGCCGTCGGCGCGGGGCATGATGTCCATGAAGGCCAATGTCACATCGTCCTCGTAGACCTTGTGACACGGCAATTCGCCGCGCAGGATTTTGGCGAAAATATTTGTCTCGTCATAGGCCGGCGTGGGCATCGGCTTGTTCCTTCATGGATTCGGCACAACGAAAATCAAGACCCCCTTTTGAAGGGATCGAGTTCGCCATAGTCGCGCAGCGCCTCGTCGCTCTGAATTCGCTCCATCTGGAGATATTCGTCGATCGCCCTTGCAAATCGCTTGTCGCCTATGTCGTGCGCAGAAAAGGTCGCGACCGCGCGATAGCCTCTGGCGAGCTTATGTTCTCCTTGCGCGCCAGCCTCAATGCGGCTGAGGCCGCGCGAAATCGCGTATTCGATCGCCTGATAATAGCAGATCTCGAAATGCAGGAAGGGGTGCTCCTCGATCGCCCCCCAATTGCGCCCGTAGAGCGCGTCCAGTCCGAGAAAATTTACGGCGCCCGCGATATAGCGGCCGTCGCGCTTGGCCATGACGAGGAGAATATGATCGCGCATCGAAGCGCCCACATGCGAAAAAAATGCGCGGTTGAGGTAGGGCGTCCCCCATTTGCGCGCGCCGGTATCCATGTAGAAAAGATAAAAAGCGTCCCAATGGCTTTCGGTGATTTCCGCGCCGGTCAAAAGCTCGATCTCGATGCCATGGGCGAGCGCCGCCTTGCGCTCGTGCCGGATGGTCTTTCGCTTGCGCGACGCGAGATCGGCCAAAAAGGCGTCGAAATCCACGTAACCTTTGTTGATGAAATGAAATTGCTGGCAGGTGCGTTGCAGGAAGCCCGCTGCGCCGAGCGTCTCCCATTCGGCACGCGTGGGAAAAGTGACGTGGAGCGAGGATGCACCGGTTTTTTCGCGAAGCGCGCGAAGCCCGGCGACGAGCGTTTGCCGCGCTGCCTCGCCGTGCCCCGGCGCGACGAGCAGCCTTCTGCCGGTGACCGGCGTGAACGGCACGGCGACTTGGAGCTTTGGATAATAGGTCAGGCCCGCGCGGTGATAGGCATCGGCCCAGTCATGATCGAAGACGTACTCGCCCATGGAATGGGTCTTCAAATAAACGGGCGCGGCGGCGGCGAGGCGGCCGCCGGCGTCTTTGACAAGAATATGCGCGCTGGTCCAGCCGGACCGTGGGCCAACTGATTTCGATGTCTCAAGCGCGTTCAAGAATGCATTGGTGATGAAGGGATTGAAACGCTCAAGGTCATTGCCTGTCTGGTCTTGCCTGCGCGCCATCTCCGCGCTCAGCGTGGGTGCGAAGAGTCCCTTCGCGTCCGTCTCTGGATTGGCGCAGGCGTCCCATTGCGCGGCATCAATCTCGCGCATCGATTGCGCGACATGGACCGTGTAGGGCGAAGACATTTGGGCTCCCGGGGCGCGGAACCTAGCTTTACCCTACCGTGGCCCGCGCGAGCAACAAGGCCGTCATGCCTTTGCCGGGCGAAGGCGTTCATATTGCTCCAAAACCTCGCAAAACCGGGACCTTTTGGCGCGCCCCGCGATTTTTCTCGTTAGGCCGCGGCCGCCGGCTTGCGGCCAAAAACCCGCTGCCAGAACGTACGGTGAGCCTCGGCCGCCTCTTTGCTCCGCTGGTCGGTCAGCAGTTTTACCGCGCCGGTCTGGTCCTCGAGCAATTTCAGGAGCCGAACCCGCTCTTCTTGCCAGTTCTCGGTGAGCCGGTGGCGGTCTTCACGAATCTGCGCGCGGTCGGATTCGAGGTCCGCGATGCGGCGGTCTTTTTCCGCGATCAGATTCTTTAATCCGGCGAGCTTAAATTCGAATTTCGCCGAATAGGGTATGGTTTCCGCGTCGGCTTGACCCGATTGCCAATCGTTCGGCGAGAGTTCGTCCGCATCGGTTTTCGTGGTTTTCGGATACACGCGGAAAAGTTCGGCCGGATCGATTTTATAACCGTCCGAATTTTTTTCCCGGTAGGATAACTTGCCGGAAGATAAGGCTTTCGAGATGGTGGATTTGGCGACGCCCACTTCCCTGGCGGCCTGTCCGAGAGAAAGATACATGTGGTTTCCAATCGTTTTCGTGGGTGTTTGGCAACTATTTCGCGAAACATTTAAGAAAACTTTAAGCGCGAATCGAAAAATACGCGCAGCGTGGTAAGTTTGCGCTGGGCTTTTGGGGCATGGCAAGGGATATGGGCTGGCGATGAACGATCGGCCGGATGATCCAGAGAGCGGGGCAGGGGAGCCGAAGCCGCCGAAAATGAAGGCCGAGGACAATCCCTGGTATTTGTTGGCCACGCTATATGGTGTGCCGGACGAGGACGATGACGGGCTACGGGAGAAAAACCGGGTCGCTTGGAACCGCTACTTCGCCGCAAATTTCAACGAGTTTAGACGGGCGCAGCTCGTCGGAGGAAATCGGCATCCTGCGCACGAGCTAAGGCCTTTTCTCGCCAGAGGAATTGCACGAGCTTGCAACGGCTTTCGCCGAACGGGCGTCGACGAGGAACCTCGCGCTTCCGGCAATTGAAGCCGGTATCGATTTTTCACATGTGAAATTTGAACGAGATGATATTTTTCGGGGATATATCTTTAGAGGGACCAATCTTGACGGCGCGGCCTTCTCCGGCAGAGCCTCCTTTCACGGTGCGACGTTCTCCGGCGTGACCTCCTTTGACGGCGCGACCTTCTCCCGCGGGGCCTCCTTTGGCGGCGCGATCTTCTCCAGCTTGGCCTCCTTTGGTGGCGCGACCTTCTCCGGCGACGCCTCCTTTGGCGGCGCGGCCTTCTCCGTCTGGGCCTCCTTTCGCGGCGCGATCTTCTCCAGCTCGGCCTCCTTTGGTGGCGCGACTTTCTTCGGCGAGGCCACATTTGCCGGCGCGACCTTCTCCAGCTGGGCCTCCTTTCGCGGCGCGACCCTCTCCATCAGGGCCTCCTTTCGCGGCGCGGTCTTCTTCTTCTGGGCCTCCTTTGACGGCGCGACCTTCTTTGGCGACGCTTCCTTTGACGGCGCGACCTTCTTTGGCGACGCTTCCTTTGACGGCGCGAACTTCTCCGGCGTGGCCTCCTTTGACGGCGCGGCCTTCTCCGGCGATGCTTTCTTTGACGGCGCGGCCTTCTCCCGGCACGCCGGCTTCGACAAAGCTACCTTTGGTAAGGAAAGCAGGTTCATCAACGCGAAGATGAAAAGCAAAACTTCGTTTAAAGGAGCGACCTTCAAAACTAAACCTCCCGAGTTCTTCGGTGCTGAGCTTCATGAAGGCTCGGTCTGGCCCGGTCGCGAGGCTTGGCCGATCCCCAAGGCGACGGACGAGGGAGAGGATTTCATTCACGCTTACGACGGCTCAAACTCGAGATGGACCGGCTGAAAAAACACGAGGACGAACTCGATTTCTTCGCTCTCGAATTGCAATCGCGCCGCGTGCTGCTTGGGGCATGGCGATGCCTGCCGATCGCGCTTTACGGGCTTCTGTCGGACTACGGCCGCAGCTATGCCCTCCCGTTCCTGTGGCTTCTCGGCGTGGCGGCAATCGGCGCCATGGTGCTCGTGTTTTCCGACGCGCTCCCCATCGCAAAATACTTTGGCCTCAGCGCGGTGAATACCCTTAATGTCTTCGGATTCCGAAAGGAGTTTTTCGAGCCTGCGGTGATTGCGCGTCTGCCAGCTTGGCTCGAAGTGTTTACCGCCGTTCAAACTATCCTCGGCACCATCCTCCTGTTCCTCTTCGGCCTCGGCATTCGCAACAAATTCCGCATGAAATAAGCCGCCTGCGCGCGCGTTACCCCCGCGCTTGCATCCTCGCCCGCACGCGGTCATGTTAACCGCCATGGCAATTCCCTTGGATCATGCGCCCCGCGCGACCCAGCCTGGCGGCAACAGCCTGGCCCTGCTCAACGAGCGCTCGCGCGAAATATTCCGGCTGATCGTCGATTCCTACCTTGCCCATGGCGAGGCGGTTGGATCGCGCCACGTCGCGCGGCTGTTGCCGGCGCCGCTTTCGCCGGCCTCGGTCCGCAATGTAATGCAGGATCTTGAGGAGATCGGGTTGATCTATGCGCCGCACACCAGCGCGGGCCGCCTCCCCACTGAACTGGGCTTACGCTTTTTCGTCGATGCGCTGCTCGAATTGGGCGACATTAGCCAGGAGGAACGCGAGCGGATCGAGGCGCAGGTTAAAGCGGCCTCGCAAGCGCAGACCCTCGAAGGGCTGCTTGGCGACGCGATGATGATGTTGTCGGGTTTGACCGGCAGCGCCGGGGTCGTCGTCACCACCAAGGAAAACGCGCGGCTCAAACATGTCGAGTTCGTCAGGATCGAGCCGGAGCGCGCGCTCGCCGTGCTGGTCGCCGAGGACGGTTCGGTCGAAAACCGGATCCTGCAAATACCTGCGGGGCTGCCGCCATCCGCTTTGTGCGAGGCCGGCAATTATCTCAATGCGCGGATTAGGGGCCGCACCTTGCAGGAGGTCATGTGCGAGATCGAGGCCTCGCGCAAGCTGGCCGAGGCAGAACTTGGAGAATTGACGGCGCGGCTTGTGGATGCTGGGCTGGCGAGCTGGGCGGAATCGGCCGTGCATGGCCCACGGCTGATCGTCAGGGGGCAGGCCAATCTACTCCAGGACCTCACCGCGCTCGAGGATCTCGAGCGGATCCGTTTGCTTTTCGCCGATCTCGAAACAAAGAAGGATGTGATCGAACTGTTGAGCCGGGCCGAAGGCGGCGACGGCGTCCGTATTTTCATCGGCTCGGAAAACAAGCTCTTCTCGCTGTCGGGTTCCTCGATGATCGCCGCGCCGTTTCATGACCGGGAGCAGCGCATCGTCGGCGTGCTTGGCGTGATCGGTCCGACGCGGCTCAATTACGCTCGCATCGTGCCCATGGTGGACTTTACGTCCAAGGCCGTCGCGCGCCTCCTGCAATCGCGCTAGGCGGTCCCGCTTCCCTCGCCGCCCAAGCCCCGCCGGAGCCGCGGCCTGTTCACGCGGCGCGCAGCTGCCTTGTGGTATCGATGCGGTAGGTGAGCGCCTCGGCGAGATGCGGGCGCGAGACCTCGCCGGCGCCGTCGAGATCGGCGATCGTCCGGGCGAGCTTTAAGACCCGGTGAAATCCCCGCGCGGAAAGATGGAGGCGGTCCGAGGCTTCCCTGACCAAGGCGAGGCTCGAGGCGTCGAGTCGCGCCACCGTCTCGATGACATTGGCGGGCGCGGCGGCGTTGGAGAGGATCCCGGGAAGACCGATCCCGGCATAACGCGCGACCTGGATATTTCGCGCCGCGGCGACGCGTTCGGCGGTCTCCTTTGAGCCCTCGGCGGGAGGCGGCAGCATCAGATCGGCGGCGGCGACCGCCGGCACCTCGACGTGGAGATCGATGCGGTCGAGCAAGGGCCCCGACAGGCGGGCCTGATATTGCGCGATGCAGCGAGCAACGGGTTGCCGGTTGCAGGCAAAGCCGGGCTCGCTCGCATGGCCACAACGGCAGGGATTCATCGCCGCCACGAGCTGAAACCGCGCCGGATAGACGATCCGGTGGTTCGCCCGGGCGATCGCGACCTCGCCGGATTCGAGCGGCTGCCGCAGGCTGTCCAGAACCTGCGGCTGGAATTCCGGCAATTCGTCGAGAAACAAAACGCCATGATGGGCGAGAGAAATTTCGCCCGGCCGCGCGCGTGTGCCGCCGCCGACGAGCGCCGCCATCGAGGCCGAATGATGCGGCGCACGAAAAGGCCTTTTATCGGTAAGCGCGCCGCCCGCGAGATCGCCCGCGATGGAGTGGATGAGCGAAACCTCGAGCAGTTCGCGCGGGGTCAGCCGCGGCAAGATCGAGGGCAACCGCGCGGCGAGCATCGATTTTCCGGCTCCCGGCGGCCCGTTCAACAAAAGATTGTGCCCCCCGGCGGCGGCGATTTCGAGCGCGCGCTTGGCGCTTTCCTGTCCCTTGATGTCGGAAAGGTCCGGCTGGGTTCCCACTTGTCCCCGCACGGCCGGCCGCGGCCGCGCCATGACTTGGGTGCCCTTGAAATGATTGGCGAGCTGGATCAACGAAAGCGGGGCTAACACATCGAGGTCTTGCGCCGCCCAGGCTGCCTCTGGCCCGCTCGCGTGCGGGCAGATGAGCCCGTGGCCACGCGCATTCGCGGCGATCGCGGCGGGCAGCACGCCGGCGACCGCGGTGATCGTTCCATCGAGCGCGAGTTCGCCGAGAACGGTATAATTTGAAAGCGAGTCCGGCGGAATGGCGCCAATTGCGGCCATCATGCCAAGCGCGATCGGCAGATCGTAATGACTGCCCTCCTTGGGGAGATCGGCGGGCGCGAGATTGACGGTGATGCGCTTCGCGGGCATGGCGAGGCCCGACGCATTTAGCGCGGCGCGGACCCTTTCGCGCGATTCAGCGACCGCTTTGTCGCCGAGACCGACCACCGTGAAGACCACGTTGCCATTGGCGATTTGTACCTGCACGTCCACCGGCCGCGCCTCGATGCCCTCAAACGCTACCGTCGCTACCCTGACGACCATGGCACGCCTCGCCTTCCACTCTCACTCTTGGGCGACCTTAACGAAGAAACCGTGCCTTGGGGAATTATAACCTTGACAAAAGTAGCGCAACATGTATGATAGCTCGCATAGGAGCTAAACATGCCCGCCAACCTTCAAGACCCTCGCTTCACCGATGAGACAGCCGCCCGCAAAGCACTCGAAGATGTCGTATGGCCCAATGGTCCTACTTGTCCGCATTGCGGTAACGCCGATGCCAGCAAGATCGCCAAGTTGACGACCAAAAGCGTGCGCCCTGGCCTCCATTATTGCGACGAATGTAAGGGGCAATTTACAGCGACCGTCGGCACCGTTTTCGAGCGCAGCAAACTTCCGCTGACAAAATGGTGGCTCGCGATGCACCTAATCGGATCGTCCAAAAAGGGAATATCCTCGCATCAGTTACACCGCATGCTCGGCATTTCATACAAGAGCACATGGTTCATGATGCACCGTATTCGCGCCGCTATGCAGACCATTGGCCTTCCGCCTATGGGTGGTCCAGGTAGCATTGTAGAAGTTGACGAAACTTTCATCGGGCGCGTTGAAGGCGTGCCGAAACAGAGAAGCGGATCGGCTCATAAGAACATCGTGTTGACCCTTGTCGAGCGCGGCGGCTCGGCCCGCAGCTTCCATATCGATAGCACTCGCCGCGTCGATGTTGAAGGCATTATGCGCGCCAGTATCAACAAGGAGTCCAAGCTAATGACTGATGAGGCGCGCCATTACAAGGCGATCGGCCGCGAATTCGCGAGCCATGAAAGCGTGAACCACCACGAAGAAGAATATGGCCGTGGCATCGTCCATACCAATACCGTCGAAAATTTCTACAGCGTCTTCAAGCGCGGTATGAAGGGCGTTTATCAGCATTGCTCCGAAAAGCATCTTCACCGCTACGTCGCGGAATTCGATTTCCGATATTCGAACCGCTCATCGATTGGGATCGATGACGCAGAGCGCGTCACAAAAATTGCTGCCGGCATCCCTGGAAAGCGATTGACCTATCGGCGGCCTAACGAAACCAGACTTTAAGAGGCAAGCGAGGCGTTTTTTGCGCTGGCGAAAGAAGCTTCATGCCGAGACGAGCAGGAACGCACGCCGAGGGGGGCTAGCGCCTGACACCAAGATAGACTAATTTGGGAATTGATCGGGCGGGGCGGCAACCCCGCTCTCCGATCGGATAACGATGACCGCTCATCGTGAGCCTTTAGGCTACACGAAACAGGAGCGTTTGTCATCATGGGAATGGCAGAATCATTAGAAACACACAGAATACCATGGTCTATCGATGTGAAACGAGACATGGAACTGGTCCGCCGGATTTTACTCACTGTTCAAGCAAAGAGCAGCCTTGAACCAGAACTAATACAAATCGACGGCCTTGATGACGCGGTTGTTGGGCGTCATGTTGAAATGCTGTTCGACGCTGGTTTTTTGGAAGGAATGGAACATTCTACCTTAGCAAGCGAATATCGCGACATCCTCGTAAAAGACCTTACTTGGGATGGTCATGAGTTTGTCGGTGCTATTTCCAAAGACGAATTGTGGCAAAAATTAAAATCCGCGATTGGACCAGGGGAGCTTGCCGGACAATCGCTTAAGGCAATCAAGGATGCCTCTATTGCCGCGGCCACGGCATATCTTAAGGGCAAGCTTGGACTTTAAGCTCGCGATTTTCCCTTATGAACGCGCCCTTTTGAAGCTGGCCGTTCTTTGCGCTCCTTCTCCCGCCGTCGCCGTTGGGCCTCGGCTTGCGCGGTGGTTGGCTTAGGGGCATCCTTATGCAGCTCTGGCGGCATGCGGACCATGCGCTCCATGATGCGAGTCGCCACGTCAGGGTTCTGGGGAGTTTTTGCCATGAACGCTCCATTTGAGGCCGCAAAGCTGAAAATTGAGCGAGCTAATAAACATATTCAAGAGTTAGAATTATCTATTGCATCATATTTTTCTGAGAACCCATGCGCTCTTGTTGTCGAACCCTTCCCTGGGACCCTCCACAGTCATGCTTGGATAGCGAGAATTCGCAAGCCCGTTCCACTTTTTTTATCCGCCATCATAGGCGTCATGGGACTGCCAGCAAGCCAAATACCGTTATGGACTGAACTCCCAGCGAGGTTTTTTCTTGCCTTTGGAGAAGGGGAAGGATTCGGGAATCGCCCAGTGGTCGAGTGTCTTCATGAACTCACAAAGACTGCGAATTGCGTCATCCTCACGCTTTCGTCGCTGCGCCCTGGTGCCGCGTTCCCAACTGCCACGTAAGGCGCGCGCGCCAACGCGTTTCCTCGCGCATGGCGCCACGCCGCCGGCCTGTCCAGTCCCATCAACACCTTGGGTTGCTTTTGTCAAGGTTATAATCGCGGTGCCTTGGCAAGAACAATAAGTGAACAGCGGAAAAAGAGGTGGCGGCGAAGGTGCTGCGCCAAAGCTCCACGCCGTGCCAAGCGCAAGGCACTTACGGAAAAATGCGTGCTCACGCCGTGTTTGTGCGTCGTCGGGTTCACCCGACGCGGCTCAGCGCGCCTCTTGCTCGTCCTTGCCGGTGGACCATGTTGCGCACAAACCCTCGAAATGCGAAGGAAAGCGATGGTTTCGCGTATCCTGAAAGTGCCTGCCTTCGATGTGGCCGTCTTCGGCGGCACCGGCGATCTCGCCCGCCGCAAGCTTTTTCCCGCCCTGTTTCGCCGTTTTCTCGACGCACAATTCTTGCAGCCGACCAAGATCATCGGCGTGGGGCGGCGGCCCTTGGATCACGCCACCTATCGGGTCGCGATATCCGATGCGCTGAAGGAGTTCGCGGGCGGGGAAGCGGGCGGCGAAGCGGTCAAGAGCTTCCTCGATTTGATCCATTATGTCTGTCTCGACATTGAATCGGATGCGGGGTGGGATCTCCTCTGCCCTGAGTTCGATGAAGATCCCTCGCGCGTGCGCGCGTTCTACCTCGCGACAGATCCGGATCATTTCGGGCCGATCGCCAAGCGACTCGCCGCGCATTCGCTCGTCACCCCGGCGGCGCGCATCATCGTCGAGAAGCCGATCGGCTTGGATGGTGCCTCAGCCGCGTTTATAAACGATGCGATTGGCGCGGTGTTTCCGGAGAAGCGGATTTTCCGCATCGATCATTATCTCGGAAAGGAGACGGTGCAAAATCTGATGGCGCTGCGATTCGCCAATGCCCTGTTCGAGCCGTTGTGGAATTCCGCCCATGTCGATCATGTCGAGATCACCGTCGCCGAATCGATTGGCGTTGGGGGCCGCGCTTCTTATTACGAAAACGCGGGCGCGCTGCGCGACATGGTGCAGAATCATTTGCTGCAACTGTTGTGTCTTGTCGCCATGGAGCCGCCCGCCTCCTTGGACGCGGATTCGGTGCGCGACGAAAAACTAAAAGTTTTGAAGTCCCTGGCGCCGATCGACGCCAGCAATGCCGGCTCGCTGACCGTGCGCGGACAATATCGCGCGGGCGCCGGCGAGGGAGGCGCGGTGCCGGGCTACGCGCAAGAGGTCGGCGACGAGCACACCAAAACCGAAACCTTCGTGGCACTCAAGGTGGAAATCGCGAATTGGCGTTGGGCCGGGACGCCGTTTTATCTTCGCACCGGCAAGCGTCTGCCGCAAAGGGTTTCGGAGGTCATCGTCGCCTTTCGCGAGGTTCCCCATTCGATTTTTCCGGTCGAGTCTGGAAAGATTTCGCAAACGAGGCTAGCCATAAGGCTGCAGCCGGATGAAGGCATAAAACTCTGGCTGATGCTGAAGGAGCCTGGCGCGGGCGGGATGCGGTTGCAACATGTGCCGCTCGACATGAACTTCGCCGAGGCATTCAGCATAAACGCGCCGGAGGCCTACGAGCGGCTGTTGATGGACGTTATACGTGGCAATGCGACCTTGTTCATGCGCCGCGACGAGGTCGAGGCGGCCTGGCGCTGGATCGATCCGATCCGCGAGGCCTGGAACCAAATGGACGAAGCGCCGCGGCCCTATTTCGCCGGCACTTGGGGCCCCGCCGCCGCGATCGCTCTGGTCGAGCGCGATGGCCGCAGCTGGAGCGAAGAAATTCGTTGACGCGATACGGGCGTCGCGCCCGCCGCAGCAAGGAGCCAGAGAATGGTAGAAGCCGCAATCACCGATGTCACGGCCCGCATTCGTGCGAGGAGCCAGCCTTCGCGGGAAAAATATCTTGGACGCATCGAGGCGATGCGGCGTAGCGGGCCGCATCGTGGCGCACTCGGTTGCGCCAATCTCGCGCATAGTTTTGCCGCTTGCGCCGGGCACGAAAAGCGGGTCCTGCGCACCGGCGCCGCCGCCAATCTCGCCATCGTCACCGCGTATAACGACATGCTCTCGGCGCATCAGCCTTATGAGCGCTTTCCCGCCATCATAAGGAAGGCGGCGAACGAAGCGGGCGGCGTCGCACAGGTCGCGGGCGGCGTGCCGGCCATATGCGACGGCATCACGCAAGGCCGCGCCGGCATGGAACTCTCGCTGTTCTCGCGCGACGTCATTGCGATGTCGGCGGCGATCGCCTTGTCGCACGATATGTTCGACGCCGCGGTTTTCCTTGGCGTCTGTGACAAGATCGTGCCCGGACTCGTGATCGCGGCGCAAGCCTTTGGGCATTTGCCTGCCGTGTTCATCCCGGCGGGACCGATGCCGTCCGGCCTGCCGAATCAGAAGAAGGCGAAGCTTCGCCAGCTTCATGCCGAAGGTAAGGCCTCGCGGGAAGACCTGCTCGATGCGGAAGCCGCCGCCTACCATTCGCCAGGGACCTGCACCTTTTACGGCACCGCGAATTCCAACCAAATGCTGATGGAGGCGATGGGTCTGCATCTGCCCGGTAGTTCGTTCGTCAATCCGAACACCCCCTTGCGCGACGCGCTCACCGCCGCCGCCGCGCAGCGCGCCTTGGCGCTCACCGCGCTTGGCAACGACTATACGCCGGTTGCATCAATTCTCGACGAGCGGGCCTTCGTGAACGGCATCGTCGCCTTGCTCGCGACAGCAGGCTCGACGAACCATGTCATCCACCTCATCGCCATGGCCCGGGCGGGCGGCATCATCCTGACACTCGACGATTTCGCCGATCTCTCCAAAACGGTTCCGTTGCTGGCGCGCATTTATCCCAACGGCACGGCTGATGTGAATCACTTTGCCGCAGCCGGCGGCACCGGATTTCTCATCCATTCGTTGCTGGGTGCCGGCCTCCTGCATCCCGGCGCGAAAACCGTCGCCGGATGCACGCTCGAATTCTATGCACAAGAGCCCTATCTCGATGGCGGAAAGCTCGCGTTCCGCGCGGCGCCTTCGGCGAGCCTCGATGAATCGGTTTTGCGCCCGGCGGCAAATCCATTCTCCCGCGATGGCGGCTTGAAAGTTCTTGACGGCAATCTCGGCCGCGCGGTGATCAAGATCAGCGCGGTCGCGCCGGAACGTCGCAAGGTGCGCGCGAGGGCGCGGATTTTTCACGCGCAAGAAGAAGTAGAGGCCGCCTTTGGCGCGGGCGAACTCGATTGTGATTTGGTCGCGGTGGTTCGCTTCCAGGGCGCAAAAGCGATCGGCATGCCCGAATTGCACAAGCTGACGCCCGTGCTCGCATCGGTAATGGCGCGGGGCCATCAGGTGGCGCTGGTCACCGATGGCCGTATGTCGGGCGCATCGGGAAAAGTAGCAGCGGCGATCCATGTGACGCCGGAAGCGCTCGACCGCGGCCCGATTGCCCGGCTTCAAGACGGTGATATCATAGCGCTCGACGCGGACGCGGGCACATTGACGGTGGAACTCTCCCCCGAGACTTTGCAAAACCGTCCGCCCGCCGCGTGCGATCTCGACGCACACGCGCATGGCTATGGGCGCGAACTGTTCCAGATGTTCCGCGCCAATATGAGCGCCGTGGAACTTGGCGCGAGCATCTGTGGCTGACCGCCAACGGAGGGGCGCCGTCCATGCTTTATCCCCAAAGCGAGGCGACCGTCGCGATCCTGCGGCGGGGGCCGGTTATTCCGGTGCTGACCGTCAAGGACGTCGAGGATGCGCTTGTCCAGGCCCGCGCCCTGATTGCGGGCGGATTGACGGTGCTCGAAATCACCTTGCGCACGCCCGCCGCGATGGCCGCCGTGGCGGCGCTCGCCACGACATTTCCGCAGGCGTTCATAGGCGCGGGGACAATCGTTGCAGCAGACCAAATCAAAGCCGCGGCCGATGCCGGAGCCGGGTTTCTAGTCAGTCCGGGGATGACGCCGCACCTACTTGAGGCGGCCGTGCGATCGCCGGTCCCATTCCTACCCGGAGCAGCGACGGCATCCGAGGCCCTAGGTCTCCGGGAACGTGGTTTTCATGCGTTAAAATTCTTTCCGGCCGAGCCGGCTGGCGGGGAAAGGTATCTCGCCTCGCTCGCGGGCCCCTTGCCCGATTTGATTTTCTGCCCGACCGGCGGTATCGACGCGCAAAAGGCCGGAAAATATCTCGCGCTGCCCAATGTGGCTTGCGTCGGCGGGTCGTGGATGGCCGCGCCGGGGCTTCTCGCGGCGCGCGATTTCGGCAAGGTGGAACACCTCGCGCGGGAAGCAGCCGCTCTCGGCCGCTGCGTTTGAGAGGGCAAGGAGCGAAAAGGCGGCGCCGTCACGGCGCCGGCAGGCCGAAGTACTTTCGGCGCCCGCGAAAGCCCTATACGTCAGGTGTCGAAGCTGCCGTCGCCGTCGGAGCCAAAATCGTCCGAGCCGTAATCCGAGGCGTCCTGGATGTCGTCCTGATCCTGGTCGGCGTCTTGCTGGGCGTCTTGCTGCGAGTCGTCTGCCGCGTCTTGTTGGGCGTCCTGGGCGGCGTCCTGCTGGCTGAGGCTTTGCCCGCCCGAATCGTAATAATTGTTGATGACGGTTTCGCCGCCGAGACCCGACCCCGTGCCGCCAAATCCGCTGCCAATGCCAAGCGTGTTATTATGCCCGGCGAAGAGCCCGCGAATCGAATCGGCGAGAAGCACGCCGCCGGCGACCCCTGCCGCGGTGCCGAGCGCGCCTGTCAAAAATCCGCCGCCCGGACTGCCGCCTTGGCCGCCCCACGGGCCGGGCGCGGCGCCAGGCGGAGCGTAGCCCTGCGGGGGCTGTTGCCAGCCGCCCTGCGGCGGCGGCGGCGATTGGCCCCAGCGGCCGCTAGGCGGCGGCGCGGGCGCGCGGGGAGGCGGTCCGCTGCCGCCGAATAGCGAGCCGAGCCCGCTTAGGAACCCGCCAGGACGCGGCCCACTTGCCGCTTGGCCTTCCAGGTCCTTGACCTTGCCTTCGAGCTCTTGCAGACGATCATTGGCGGCGCGCAGCGCCTGGTCCTGAACGAGGACCGTTTGCGCCAAAAAATATGGCGCATAAGGCTGAGTCTTGGTTGCGTCCTGGATCAGCGCCTCGGCTTCCTGATCGCGCGGCGTGCTCGCCGCGCCGCGTATCCGGTCGAACAAACCTGTGAGCAACTGGCGTTCTTCGGGTGACATGGGCATTCTCCCCTTTGGGATTTGGCGGAGTCCTCCCTCCGCCACGCAAATATAAGGGGGTTTCCGCGTGCGCCAAGGGTCACGCCGATAGGATTGCACGCGCGGCGCTTGCCGCGGCGGGTGCCCGCCCCTAAAGACATCGGGACAATGACAGGCACTGAGAAGCAATGAACGGCAAGAAAAACAACATGCAAACGGCCCGTGCGAAGCTGCCACGCGGTTTCGCCGATCGCGCGCGGGGCGAGATCGCCGCGACCGAAAAAATGCTTGGCCTCATCAAGACGACTTACGAACTTTACGGTTTCGAGGCGGTCGAGACCCCGCTAATCGAGTTCACCGAAGCGCTCGGCAAATTTTTGCCGGATCAAGATCGCCCCAACGAAGGCGTCTTCTCGTTCAAGGACATTGCTGGCGATCTATCGCAACAGCGAGATCGCAGTGACGAAAACTGGCTTTCGCTGCGCTACGATCTGACTGCGCCGCTCGCCCGCTATGTCGCCGAAAATTTCGACAAATTGCCAAAGCCCTATCGCAGTTTTCGCGCCGGATATGTGTTTCGCAACGAGAAGCCGGGGCCGGGGCGCTTTCGCCAATTCATGCAGTTCGACGCCGATACGGTCGGCTCGGCGAGCGTCGCAGCTGACGCCGAGATGTGCATGATGGCGGCGGATACGCTTGAGCGGCTTGGAATCAAGCGGGGCGATTACGTCATAAAGGTCAACAATCGCAAGGTGCTCGACGGCTTGATGGAGGGGATTGGCCTCGGTGGCGACGAGAATGCGGGGCGCAGGGTTACGGTGCTTAGGGCTATCGATAAGTATGATCGGCTTGGAGAGGAGGGGGTGCGGGCACTGCTTGGGGAAGGGCGGAAGGACGAGAGCGGAGACTTTACCAAAGGAGCAGGACTGGACGAGGCTCAGATTGAGTGGATTTTCATCGCCTCTATGCGAAAACATCCACCTCAAGGCTACCGCTTTACCGATCAACTCCTCGCGACTCGCCCGATCGACGATATGGAGCCGCTTAATCCCTTTGATTGGGACGAAGTCCGAAGCGTACCTTTGATCGATAACCTTGGTACGATCACCTTCTGGAAGACGAAGTTTGCAGGTTTCTTCAACGAGGGGCTTGCCGAATTGGAAGCAATAATTGGGCTCTGCGAAGCGGCGGGCTATGGATCGAAACGCATCTTAATCGACCCATCCGTCGTGCGCGGCCTCGAATATTACACCGGCCCCGTCTTCGAGGCCGAACTCACCTTCGAAGTGCCGGGCGAGGACGGCAAGCCAGTGCGCTTCGGCTCGGTCGGCGGGGGAGGGCGCTACGATGGCCTTGTCGGCCGGTTTCGCGGCGAAAATGTCCCCGCGACCGGCTTTTCGATCGGCGTCTCAAGACTCTATTCCGCCCTGAAAGCGATCAATTCGCCGATCGTCGCCGCGCACACGCAACGCGGCCCCGTGGTCGTTCTCGTCCTCGACAAGGATCAGCTCGCGCGCTACCAAGGTTTTGCCGCAGAGCTTCGGCGAGCCGGTATCAAGGCCGAACTCTATCTCGGGGCTTCGGGCATGAACGCGCAGCTCAAATATGCGGATAAGCGCGGCTCGATCTGCGCCGTCATCCAGGGCTCGAACGAGCGCAACCATCAAGATGGCCCGCAGGTGACGATCCGCGATCTTGTGCTCGGCGCCGCACTCGCCGCCTCGACCAAGGACCGCGCGGATTATTTAGAACGTCGCGCCAACGACCAGGTCACTGTCCGAGAAGATCAGCTTGTGACATCCGTCCGTGAGGTTCTCGCACGTCACGGCGCGACCTCTGAACCTTGAGGTCGCTCGCGAAAATACACTTCGTTGAGTAAGAGGTGCACCGGCCTTTCCAACGTTTCTGGCTCTAAGCACGATAATATCCTTTGATCATACAAAATGGAGCCTCCGCATGCCGATGTTCAAACTCCCCCTGTCAGGCGACATTACCCAGTCGATAAATCCCTGGACGGCCATCTTTAATCCGACCGGTGGCCAGTATGGCCTAGTCAATATCACCCTCGGCCAGTCGAGCGCGCCGGAGGTCGAAGCGGACGTGCTTTCGGACGTTGCGGGCTACGGCAAGCAGCTTGGCCGCATCGGCGACGCCGTTCTTGTGTTGATCAACCACCTGCCCGAGAACACCGCGCTATCGCAAGAGGACATCGTCGCCATTTATGACCTCAAAGAAATGCTCGCCGACATCACGAAGGTCAAAAAGCGCCACAACCGGTCCGCAGCACAGCCATGAACCAGCTTGTTCCGCTCTCCACCTCTCACGCCCCCACTCTCGTTCAAGCCGTCGGCGCGCGCGTAAGGGTGGCTCCTGTCGAGGGCATCGGCCAACATTCTCGCCGAGCCGCTTGCAAGGGGACGAACCTTATGAGCTTTTGCGGGAAACGCCTTACGATTGAGCCGCGAAACTGGACAAACGATAATCCGGCTCGTCGAATATGGATCGCGCTTTTATCCATCGCGAGGGCGGCTTCGGCTCTAGCGCCACCTTCATTGGGCGGCTAGATGGCGAAGCTCGATCCACAGCCGCAAGACGCCGTCGCCGCCGGATTGTCGATTTTGAACATCCGACCCATCAGATCGTCGATGAAATCGATCTTTGAGCCGCGCAGCAGATCGAGCGAGACCGGATCGATCGCGACCAATGCGCCATCGCGCTCGATCACGAGATCGCCGGAAGATGGTTCGGTCGAAATGTTGTAGGTATAGGTAAACCCCGAGCATCCGCCGCCGTCGACGCCGATGCGCAGAAACGCGCCCGCCGGCTCGCTCCGCAAAATCTCGGCGATGCGCCGGGCGGCGTTTCCGGTGAGTTCGATGGCGGCTTCCGTTGTTGCTTCGCTCATTTTGACGACCTCGAAGGCGCGCTCGAACAAACGGCGGCGCGGACCGCTTGCCTCCTCTTGCAATAAGTAAGATACGTCGGGAGGCCCGCGGGCGCAATGAGTCGAGCGGCGCAATCCAGGTTTTCATGCGAGCTCGCCACTTTTCTCCCGCTTTCGCTTTCGCTGTCGTTCCCCCGCGCTCGCCTTACGCCACTGACGCGGCACGAAGCCGCGGACGGTTGATCGAGGAGCCTCATTCGCCATCGCGCTCGGTATTTCAGCGCGATCGCGACCGCATCATCCATTGCACGGCTTTCCGGAGGCTCGCCCACAAGACGCAGGTCTTTGTTCCGCACGAGGGAGACCATTTCCGTACCAGGCTCACCCACACGCTCGAAGTCGGTCAAATCGCGCGCACGCTTGCCCGCGCGCTCGGCCTCGACGACGATCTCGCCGAGGCGCTTGCCCTGGCGCATGATCTTGGCCACACGCCGTTTGGCCACACTGGCGAGGATGTGCTCGACGAACTCATGGCTCCTTACGGCGGCTTCGATCATAACGCCCAGGCGCTGCGAATTGTCACCAAGCTCGAACGCCGCTACGCGGCCTTCGATGGACTCAATTTGACTTGGGAGACGCTGGAAGGGCTCGTCAAGCATAACGGCCCGCTTTTGCAAGCCGATGGCGGGGTGGGCGCGCGTTATGCGAAACGCGGACTTCCCGCGGCGATCCTTGAATATAATGCGGTTCATAATCTCGAACTTGCGCATTTCGCTTCCGCCGAGGCACAGGCCGCGGCACTCGCCGACGGCATCGCCTATAACGCGCATGACCTCGACGACGCCTTGCGCGCGGGCCTCATCGATTTTGCGCAAATTGGCAAGGTCGATTTTCTCCGTGACATTGGCGGCGAGATCGCGGCGCTTTATCCTGGTCTCGAACTGGTCCGTGCCATCCATGAGCTCGTGCGCAGGCTGATCACGTTTTTTATCGAGGATGCAATCGCCGAGAGCCGGCGGCGGATCGAAGCGGCGGGGGTCGCGAGCGTCGCGGACCTTCGGGCGCATGGCGCGCCTCTGATCGGGTTTGCCGGAGCGGCGGCGAGTGCCGACACCGCGATCAGGGGCTTTCTGCTAACAAACATGTACCGGCACCAACGCCTTGTCCGTATTCGCGATCAAGCGGGTCTGATCGTTCGCGATCTTTTTTCCCGGTTTTTCATTGGCCCGGATCTGATGCCGGCCGAATGGGCCGAGGCCGCCGCCAGGGCGGCTACAAGCGAAGCTCGCCGGGCGCGCGTCGTCTGCGACTACATCGCCGGGATGACCGACCGTTATGCCGCGGCCGAGCATCGCAGGCTTTTTGACGAAACCCCGGAATTGCAGTAGTGCGGCGCCCGAAGCCAAGAGAGCGGATAAGACGGCGGTGTATTAGTTTGAATGCTTGCTTTGCGCCAAGAACTGCCGTTACGTAGGGCTAAGACGGATAACCGGATGCGACCCTATAATCCGATGACCGGTCTCTACCTTAGGGCCCTCGTGGTGGCCCTGCTCGGCAGCGCGGCTACATTTTGACATGAGGAGCACGGATCTTTAAGGGCACGAGAGACAGCGATCACACCTCGTCTCGGCAGGGATGGCGAGCCAGCGTTTCGTCTGATGCAAAAGGGCGTGAAAGGAGTTCTGAATGACTAAAGGCGGAAAGTTCACAACGGTCATCATCGCAGCCTTGGTGGCGCTCGTGGGGATGGCCAGCAAAGCGGACGCCGCGCAGTGCGGCAACACGGCGGCCGGCTTCGAGTCGTGGAAGAGGCAGTTCGCCGATGAAGCGAGGGGAAGGGGCATCGGCGCCTCCGCGGTCGCAGCCCTCATGGCGGCTAATTATTCGACTGCAACCATCGGGGCTGACCGTGGCCAGCATGGCTTCCATGTGTCGCTTGGTCAGTTTCTCGCCAAGCGTGGCGGCTCGGTCATCGCGTCACGCGGGCGCGCGCTCAAGCAATCCAATGCGGCACTCTTCGCGTCCATCCAGGCACGCTACGGCGTTCCGCCGGGGCCGCTCATCGCCATTTGGGGAATGGAGACGGGCTTCGGGAGGGAGCGCGGCAATCAGAACACGCTGTCGGCTGTCGCGACCCTCGCCTATGACTGCCGCCGGTCGGCCTATTTCACCGACCAGCTCTACGCAGCTCTGACACTGATCGATCGCGGGGTTCTCTCGGCAAGCACGCGCGGCTCCATGCACGGTGAGATCGGCCAGACCCAGTTCTTGCCCAAGACCATCCTCGAGTACGGCACCGGCGGAAGTCTCGACACCGCGGCCGGCGCACTGTCCTCGACGGCAAATTTCCTCAGAGCTCATGGCTGGAGCGCGGGTGCGGGATACCAGCCCGGCGAAGCCAATTTTGGAGCTATCCAGGCATGGAATGCTGCTCCGGTCTATCAGCAGGCCATCGCGATTGTTGGCCAGCAAATTGACGGGCACTGAGGGGGTGCACCGGAAACCGCTGGTTGCGCATCTCGTCTGAGTACCACACGAGACCAATCGGTTAACATCAACGAATCCAGCCGCGGAGCTTGACCTGCGGCTGGAACGCTTTCGCACGGATCGAAAAATAGCCGCCGCAGGAACCGTCAGCCCGAGAAAAGCGCGCGGTGATCATATGCTGCCCCAATAGGGGCACGAAGCGAACTCTCTCTACAAGTCCAGACCGAGGAGACAGGATTGAGCTGTCAAAGGCTGCATGCCTAGGTTTGAAGGTGTGGCTCAGGTATCACGGTCTATTGGAATTTGGTCGGTGTTGAGCGTCTCATGCCGAGCCTTTTTCGAACGCATGGGCATTTAACTAAAAATCGCCGCAATGGTGCTTCAGCAACGCTGCGAAGCTCTTCGTGCCGACATTCAGAGAGGCTGGGACGCTTCGTATGCATCCGTTGTGGTTGATCGCGCCTTGAAGCGCCACGGATAATGTTGGCCGAAAGGCGCCGCGAATTAAGATTATTCGGAAGGGGATATGTATGGCACAAGGGATCGATACAGGTCTTGATTTCCTTACAGGCGAGCGCGACCGCTTATTTTCAATAGTTCTTTCTCAAACCATTCCAGTCGCGGCCGCTTTTGCCTTCGGCGCGTTGCTTGGCGCCTGCATTATCCACTTGCGTCCCGCTATTGGTCCCAATACCATTGAAGCGCGTGCACCTGCGCCAGCCCTTGCCTCCAATCCCTATGGCGGGCTGGTCGACCCTCGATCTTTCTCGGGTTCGAAGTCGGTCTCGGTTGCACAAAACTTTCCACTTAAATTGAATCTTAGGCCAATTTCACCGGCACCGTCCGCCGTCATCGCGGAGCAGGAAAACGTCGTCGGGCGGGCGCCAGCAGGTCCTCAATTCGGCGAGAGCGCGCCCTTGCCTGTCCCGCGTCCCGCTGAGTTGCGATCGCTCGAAAGCCGTAGCCCGTTTCCCTCGTCGGGTCGCCGGTTCGCGCAGCAGAACAGAAGGTCCGTCCCGCCAGCCATCTCCTCCGACAATCGCACGCTTTTCGAGAAGTTTTTTGGCATGTTCCAAACTTCGAAGCCTGTCCTCGCATACGCGTCTCCGGAAGATGGCGTTCTTGGCAGTGCGCGAGGCGTCACATCCAACCCGTCGCCCCGTTACGACCGACGGACCGCCGTATACGATGTCGCGGCGCATACCGTCTACATGCCCAATGGAACGAGATTGGAAGCGCATTCGGGCCTCGGCAATAGGTTAGACGATCCGCGTTACATAAACGAACGAATGCGCGGGGCCACGCCGCCGAATGTCTATGATCTTCAGCCGCGGGAGCAGCTTTTCCACGGGGTACAAGCATTGCGCCTCATACCCGTTGGCAACGGCGACCTCTATGGACGGACAGGTCTCCTCGCACATACATACATGCTTGGCCAGAACGGAGATTCTAACGGATGCGTGTCCTTCAAGAACTACAATGCATTTTTGCAGGCATTTCAAAATGGTGAGGTCAAACGTCTGGTCGTCGTAGCTCGTCAAAGCTAAGCGCTTACCTAATCTCATCGATATGAGAGGGGAGAAGGCAACTTAGCCACTTCCGCTGGCAGTCAACCTGGATCGTCCCCCGAACTGAGTATTCGAGGGCGATGATTCTGGCGCTGTAATGAGAGCGAATGCCCTGTTGCTGGCTGGTAGAATGACTGCGGATGCCCGCGGAAATTCAAACCGCGCTTCAAACCTTGGAAAGCCGATCCCCGTCTGCCCATCATG
The DNA here is from genome assembly GCA_002890675.1 of Candidatus Methylaffinis lahnbergensis. Classification (GTDB taxonomy): domain Bacteria; phylum Pseudomonadota; class Alphaproteobacteria; order Rhizobiales; family Beijerinckiaceae; genus Methylocapsa; species Methylocapsa lahnbergensis. Next base: position 28,470 of record PEFW01000007.1, on the reverse strand, counting down.
CGGCGGCCCTGCGCCGACCTCTGAGAGAACCATGACCCGGCAGATGCCCCACACACGAGAGGCTTACAGAATCGTTTCACACAAAGGCCGCGATTAGAGAACTGAGACCCTGCCGAATGCAGCTATTACCCTATCGTGTCCGTTCGGGATGGTTGAGCTGCCCCGCGGTTCCTTGAGTTTGTGAGCGATGAATCTTTACGCTGGTTTCCACGGCCCCGATCGCTTCGATTCTTGGCAGGATCGCCGCGCAGAGGGCCGCTTGCCGAAAAATCTCGATTTGGAACGCTTTGCCGTCGAGCCGCCGCGCGATCCCGCGCATGGCGATCTTTCCACCAATGCGGCGATGGTCTATGCGCGGGAGGCGCGTTCCTTCTTCGCCAATCCGCGCCAGCTCGCCGGCACCTGCGACGCGATCTGAACTGTTTGGCGCAATTAGCTCTTTGGTCCCACGCGATTGTCGATGGCGGCCGCCCTCAGCCGCCGGATCTCGTTTCCCCTTGCGGCGTAGCCGCAGGTGAGGCACGGCCGATCACGTTGAAGCGCGCCTTCTGCTCATCGGTCAACGAGTTGTAGAAATCGGCCAGCACCGGTCTCACAGTGTTGACCGCGTCGGCAAGGGCATCAAGGCGTCTGCCCACCGCATCGAGCCGACCCGTCAATGTCTCCGGAATCTCAGCCGGGCAGGAGGCGTCGAGGTCCGCTGCGGCCCTGGCCGAGGCCGATTTGAGCGCGTCGAAGGCAGCTTTCTGCTGCTCGGTCGGCTTGATCGACTCCTCGATGCGCTGCACCGGCAATTGTGTGAAGGTCTCCGTCTGCTGTTTGCACAGACCGCCGAGATCACTTGCAGGCGATTCGTCACGGGCAATTGTGGCGCGCCGATACTTGCTCTGCGTGCCAAGGGCAGCGAATCGATCTTTCTGCTCGTCATCCAAAGAATTGTAGAGCGTCGTGAGTGGCGGGCGCAGAATCTGCACGGCCTTGCTCATCGCCTGGATTCGTTTCAGGACGGCGTCGAGCCGCGCAATCGGCGTGAGCGGGACTTCAGACGGGCACGAAGCCCGCGAGATGTTATCGGCCTGTGCGGACGCCGCCTTGAGATCGTCCAACATCGCGACCTGCGCATCAGTAGGCCGGGTCGCCCGCTCGATCTGGTCGATCGGTAAGCTCAATACGCCCGGCGCAAGGCCACCGCAGGTCTGGGCGCTGCTGGAGCCGGCCTCAACATTGGCATGCGCCACGGAGCGGGCCGCATAAAGCCGATGATGGCCACGATGATGGCGCCCCCCGTAGCCGCCATAAGAGGCGTAACCGTTGGCATAGGGGGCGTTGCCGTAGATGTTGAACAGACTGTTTTCCCCATAATAATAAGGATTGTACGCGTAATAAGTCGAGAACGAGGGCCCCGGCCAGAAGATGCTGGTCAGCAGAAAGTCGGCCCCGTAGGCGAAGAACGGGTCGTAGAAGGCGTAGGGCCAGAGCGCGAACGTCAGCGCATCGCCGAAAAAGAAGGGCCAGAAGACCGGGCCTGCCCAAAAGCCCCATCCGCTCCCCCAATCGTTCCAGCCGGCGCCCCAATTATTGTTGCCCCAAGCGTTCCATCCGGCCATGTTGCCGAAGGCGTTGCGATTGAACCCGTGGGCGTCGAAGCCGCGGACGCCGTTGAATCGGCCAAATTCGCGGCCGCCGAACCCATTGTGGGCGAAAGCGGTTCCGCCGCCGAACCGGTGTCCAGCAAAGTTTGCGTGCCCAAAATGGCCACCGCCGAAGTGGCTGGCGCCGAAATGCCGTCCACCGAAATGGCCGTGCGCGAAGTGCCTGCCACCGAAATGTCTGCCTCCGAAGTGCCTGCCGCCGAAGTGCCTGCCGCCGAAGTGACCGCCACCGAAGTGCCTGCCGAAATGCATGCCTCCGAAATGGCCGCCTCGGAACCCACCGAAATGACCGAACCCCCCAAAGTGACCGCCACCGAACCCCCCGAAGTGACCGCCGCCGAAATGACCGCCGCCCCCGAAACCGCCGAAATGACCGCCACCGCCGAAATGACCGCCGCCGCCGCCGTGCCCAAAGGCAAACGCTTCGCTCACCACGCCAGGCATCACACCCGGCGCGAGCGATATTTCGAGGCCGAACCCGAGCGCCAAGGTTGCTGCGAGAATTTTCCCCATCCGACGAGCCATGGCGGTCTCCTTCCCCGGCGTTGCGGAACTATGATCCCCTCTCTATTGCGTACACAGCCAACGCATGGACGGTACCGCGCGTTCCATCGAATTTAAGTATGGCGTAAGTCTTTATAAACGAAGGGAATCGTCAACCAAACGGGCGCGATTCAGGCACCAGATTACGAAATCATGCGACGAGCCGACCCGCCACGACATCGGCCAGGCGGCGCTATAGTGGCCGAAGTTTGCCACGGGCAAAGTGAAAGAGATTGGTGAGCTGAAACATGAATGGATAGGAACCTCTGGACCTGTCGCGGTGTTTTGAACCGCTTCTTCGGCGACGCGGGAATTTCGACTTCTGGCGCAAAGCCGACACTTAAACCGAGACACTGCCGACGAGGATATTATGCTTATAGTATCCGTTCGCGAGACTTGGCCGATCTGCCCCGTGCCTCCATGAGTTGGTGAGCGAATGAATCTCTACGCCGAGTTCCACGCGCTGATCGGTTCGATTCTTCGGCGGATCGCCGCGGGGGGCCGGTTGCCCGCGGACCTCGATTTGCAACGCTTTGTTGTCGAGCCTCCGCGCGATCCCGCGCATGGCGATCTCTCCACCAATGCGGCGATGGTTTACGCGAAAGAGGCGCGGCCCCATATCGCCAATCCGCGCCAGCTCGCCGTCGAGATCGCCGCCGCCTTGGCTGACAATCCCGATGTCGCGGAAGCCGAGGTCGCGGGGCCGGGCTTCATCAATATCCGCCTGAAGCCGGCGGTCTTTGCCCGCGTCTTGCGCGCGGCTCTCGAACAGGGACCGCGGTTTGGCCGGCGGGGCTTGGGGGGCGCGGAAAAACTTAAGATCAATGTCGAATATGTCTCGGCGAACCCGACCGGTCCGATGCATGTCGGCCATGGCCGCGGCGCGGTTTTCGGCGACGCGCTCGCCAATCTGCTGGCCTTCGCCGGTCACGAGGTCACGCGCGAATTTTATATCAATGACGCGGGCGCCCAGGTCGATGCCTTAGCCCGTTCCGCGTATCTGCGCTACCGGGAGGCGCTGGGCGAAAAAATCGGCGAAATCCCCGAAGGTCTCTATCCCGGCGATTACCTGAAAGGCATCGGTGCGGCGCTCGCCGAAAAATATGGCCGCACGCTGCTCGGGCGTCCGGAAGCCGAATGGCTTGACGAGGTGCGCGGAGCCGCGATAGACGCGATGATGGCGGTGATCCGGGCCGATCTCGCGGCCCTGAACATCGAACACGAGGTTTTTTTCTCGGAGCGCTCGCTAACCCTGGGCGACGACGGCGATTTGGTTGCGAGGGCGATCGCAAAACTGCGTCGGCGCGGTCTCGTCTATGAAGGACGTCTTCCGCCGCCGAAAGGGCGACCCGCGGAGGATTGGGAGGATCGCGCGCAGACCCTGTTCAGATCGACCGCTTTTGGCGACGACGCCGACCGGCCGCTCGTGAAATCGGACGGATCCTACACCTATTTTGCCTCCGATATCGCCTATCACAATGTCAAACTGGACCGCGGCTACGCGCTTTTGATCGACGTTTGGGGCGCCGATCATGGCGGCTATGTGAAGCGGATGCGCGCCGCCGTTGAGGCTCTCTCGGACGGCCAGACCAGACTCGATGTCAAGGTCTGTCAATTGGTTCAATTGATGCGCAATGGCGAGCCCGTGAAAATGTCGAAACGCTCCGGAGAATTCGTAACGTTGCGTGACGTCGTTGACGAAGTGGGCGTGGACGCGGTTCGCTTCATGATGCTTTTTCGCAAGAATGACGCGGCCTTGGAGTTCGACTTGAGCAAAGTGATTGAACAATCCAAGGATAATCCGGTGTTTTATGTCCAATATGCCCATGCAAGGTCAAAATCCGTATTACGGCAAGGGCTTGCGACGATTCCTGGAATTGATATCTCAAGCCAGGCGCTGGCCGCGGCGGACCTCCGCCTGCTGCAGGACTACGGGGAAATGGCGCTGATCAAGCTCATCGCGCAATTTCCTCGGATTGTCGAGGCGGCGGCTCAGAGCGACGAACCGCACAGGGTCGCGTTTTATTTGCACGATCTCGCGGCGAGCCTGCACGCCCATTGGACGCGCGGCAAAGATCGGCCACAATTACGATTTCTTAATGAAGAGCGCACAGATTTAACCGCCGCCAGGCTGGCTTTAATAACGGCGCTCGCTACAGTGCTCGCGTCCGGGCTTGGAATTTTGGGGGTGAATGCTCCCGAGGAGATGCGATAAAGGCTGTTGCCTTCTCGCCGCCGGGTAATGGTTCCACTCGCGGTGCACGGCCGAAGCGGCGAAAGTGCCTGAACGTGAGTGATGAAGAGACGCCAAGCAAGCCGCACGAGTGCGAGTGGCGAATGCGAAAACCAGCCGCGCGACATGGATCGCGTAAAAACTGATCGTGATCGAGTGTGTTAAGATGTTAAGGAGTTCAGCGCATGATCGTGTTCGAACCGGCCCGATCATGCAGGTGAGCAGCAGGTGAGATTGCGTAAACACTACCCGGCGTGGGATGCGCGATTGCAATGACGTGGACTGGCGGGTTCGTCCGCCATGAAGTGGCGACAGGAGGGTTGAGTAAGATGAGCGAGCCAATTGTAAAACGACGGCCGATGATCGATCTGGAGGAGTTCGAAAGGCGTCTGCGCAAGCCGCTCGCCGCGAACCAAGGGGACGAAGATCCGCTCGCCGAACTCGCGCGCTTCGTCGGCGAGCAAGAGGATCCCTTTTGGGAGGATCCGTATAAGACGGTGTTTGAACCCCATAGCCGGCGTCCCGCCGGAACTTCGCGAAGCGGGCCGGATCACGACGAAGATGAGGAGCGAGGCGCGCGCGAACCCCTTATCCGCGGCAATTTCGCCGCAGTCGAGGCGGGGCTGCTGGGCGCCGCCCGGCATGAAAGTGGGGAGAACCTGGCCAAATCCGAGGACCTGGACGGTTGCGAGGAGGCGGAAGGCGCGGAGCACTGGCGCTATGAGGACAGCGCGGCGGGTTCAAGCGAGGCCGGTTCTCCTTTTGAGGAAATCAGGTCGCGGCGCCCGCTCTATGTCATGGCCGCGATGATCGTCGCCGGACTAGCCGGCATCGGCGCCAGTTTCGGCTTCAAAGGCGCGGTTTCCCATCAAGACGAGGTCGCAACGATCAGGGCTGCCGATGGACCGGCCAAGATACAACCAGACACGGCGGCGGGCACGGAAACTCCGGACCAAGACGCCTCGATCCTTGGCGGGTCGCCGCAACAGCCGCCGGTCGCCGTGGTTAATAACGCGGAACAGCCGGCCGATTTGTCCGCGCAAGCGAATGTGCCAGAGGCGCAGGCCGACCCGCCGCGCGCCATCGCCGGTCTTGCAACCGGGGCGGCGAGTGTTCCCGTTCCGGCCCCGCCGGCGCAGGCTCAGCCGCAACCGTCCACCGGACCACTCAGCATCGCCGAGCTTATCGAGCCGAAAAAGGTCAAGACCGTTTCGGTTCGGCCGGACGGCACGCTCCTGCCAAACGACGCGCCGCCACAGGTTATGGCGCCGACTGCGCCAGTGCCCGCCGCGCGCCCCGCAATCGCCTCCGTGGCCAAAGCCGCAACGCCAAAATCGGCGGCGCGCGTGGCGACGACACCGAGGCCGGCCGCGACCGATGCGAACGGCAATCCGCAGCCGCGAACCTCTGCTGCCACCAAAGCCAAGCGGGTAGAGCTCGCCGATACGCGGGATTCGGCCCCAGCCGCCGGATCGGCGCAGGCGTCTCAAGGTAGTTTCGCGGTCCAGCTCGCGGCTCCTGGGACCGAGCAAGAGGCGCGTGAAACGCAGGTTCGGCTCATGAAAAAGTTTGCCGCCGAATTGGCCGGGTTCCACACCACGATCCACAAGGCAGCGGTCAGCGGCAAGCCGGTTTATCGTGTTCGCGTGCCTGGTTTTCCATCGCGGGACGAAGCCAATGCTTTGTGCCAAAAACTTCAAAGCGGCGGGGGCAATTGCTTCGTCGCCAAGAACTGAGGCGCCCGATGGGCTTGGCAGCGCAGAGGTGCTTTGGTTCGAGCGTGAAGGGTTGAAGGCAGCCCGAATGCCGGGAGGCGCTCTATCTTGGGGACGCCTGCGGTGGGACTTGCTGCAACGGTTGGCGCACGGCAACGTTCGATACCGGCGCGGCAAGTCCCGGACGGGGAGGGCGATTCGTTGGAACTGCCTTTTGCTCAAAAGGCCGCGGAGGCTACGGAGGAAGGCTCCTTCGTGGTCGATGTCGAGGGTTTTGAAGGCCCGCTCGATCTCTTGCTCGACCTCGCGCGCCGGCAGAAAGTGGATTTGAGCAAGATTTCCGTGCTGGCGCTGGTCGAGCAATATCTCGAATTTATCGCGGCGGCGCGCCGTCTGCGTCTCGAACTCGCGGCAGATTATCTCGTCACGGCGGCTTGGCTCGCCTACTTGAAGTCGCGCCTTTTGCTTCCGCAAGCGGCAAAGGGCGAGGAACCGGAAGCCCACGAACTTGCCGAAGCATTGCAGCTCCGGCTTCGCCGTCTCGATGCGATCCGCGCCGCCGCCGAAGCGCTTGTCAACCGGCCGCGTCTCGGCCGCGATATGTTTTTGCGAGGCCAGCCCGAGCCGTCCTTCTCCGGCGGCGCACCGCATTGGCGCGCAAGCCTTTACGAATTGCTGTCCGCCTATGCCCAGCGGCGTCAGAAACATGCGCTCACACGGGTGACCGTGAAGCAGCGGTTTGTCTGGTCGCTCGCGCATGCGCGCGGCGAACTTGAAAAACTTGCCGGGCGGGCGCTCGATTGGACGGTGCTCGACACTTATCTCATGGTTTTTTGCACGACGCCCGAAATGCGCCGCACGGTCTGGGCTTCGAGTCTTTCCTGTTCGCTTGAAATGGCGCGGGAGGGCAGGATCGCGATCCGTCAGGACGCGGCGTTCGCGCCGCTTTGGATTAAGTGTAAATCGCCGGAGTCCGAGGTTTTTCCGCATGTGGTTCGAGGTTGAGCGGCGAGCGATGCGGGGCGGACGAGGAGGATTTGGTTGTGGCGGAATTGGCGCAACTCTTTGCAAATATTGATCCGAGCCAACGGCCGGTGCGCGGCGATGGTTTGGCCGAGGCCATGCGGATCGCCGAGGCGCTGCTTTTCGCGGCGGCGGAACCGCTCGCCGAGAAGGACATCGAGAGGCGCATGCCAAGCGGCGTCGCGGCCGCCGCAGTCCTCGAAGCTTTAAGGGCCGACTATACCCTTCGCGGCGTCAATCTCGTGCGGTCCGGCGGGAAGTGGATGTTTAGGACGGCGGCCGATCTCGCCTGGCTTCTCGCCACGGGGGAAGGCGAAATCAAACGGCTCTCGCGCGCGGCGCTTGAAACGTTGGCGATCGTTGCCTATCATCAGCCCGTGACGCGCGCCGAAATCGAGGATATTCGCGGCGTCGCGATCTCCAAGGGAACGCTCGATCTTCTGCTCGAAACCGGCTGGGTCCGGTTGCGCGGCCGCAGGCGCGCGCCTGGCCGTCCGATCACTTATGGGACGACGGAAGGCTTTCTGATTCATTTCGGCCTTGAGGCGATAGGCGACCTCCCTGGTCTTGAGGAACTAAAGGGCGCGGGTCTTTTCGACGGCCGTCTGCCGCAGGCTTTTGGTATTCCGGAGCCTTGCGACGACATAGGACTTGGCCCGGACGAAGATCCGCTCGAGGACGACATAAGCGCCGATTTCGCCGCCGGAAATCCCGCGGCCGGCCCCGAAAAACCAGCGTGGCGCGACGATCTCGCGCGCGCGAAAGAAGCTTTGCCCGCGCCAGAGGATTGCGACTCTTGATCGCCGGCCCGCGCAACGCGGCAGCGGAGTATCCCCGCCCCTAATCTTGGGCTTGACCCCGAATCCCCGATGTCGTGGCCAACACTGGCGAGCTTGGCCGCTCTTACCGGCGAGGAGGGCGCCTCGCCTTCTTGTTTTTGTGGTTACGAAAGCCTAGGTTTTCGCCACGGCGGGCGGCGTTCGGCTCGTCTCGCATTGGAAACGGAGATTTGCGTCATGGGCGGTCTTTCGATCTGGCATTGGCTCATTGTCGGGGCCGTCATGTTGATGGTGTTTGGCGGCAAAGGCAAGATTTCCGACATCATGGGGGACGTCGCCAAGGGCATAAAATCGTTCAAGAAGGGCTTGGCGGAGGAAGATCAAAAGCCCGAGGTGGAGCGCCCCATTGATCCGCCGATGCGCACCATCGATCATCAAACCGCCGCCGACACCCCGAAGATTCCAGACACAAGCAAGCTAGGGTGATCGTTCCGGCGATGGCCGGGTTGCGTTCCGGCGAACCGGGGACGCGCGGGCGGCAAATCCAGGACTTCTCGACCATCGTCGCCGGCACGCCTTGAGTGACGTTTCCCCATGTTCGATTTTGACGCCGGCAAGTTCATCATCATCGGGATAGTTGCGCTGATCGTCATCGGGCCGAAGGAACTTCCGCGCGTCATGCGCCAAGTGGGGCAAGCAGCATCCAAGTTGCGGCGCATGGCGGCCGAGTTTCGCGGCCAATTCATGGACGCTGTGCGTGAAGCCGACATCGACGAAATCAAGGCCGATGTGGCAAAGGTCGCGGAAAGCGTGAGAGCCGATGCCGGCCTCGATCCGCTTGCCGAAATCAAAGCAGAACTCACGCAGGCACTCGACGCCGCCGGAAAGCCCGCGACTCTTCCTGTCGCGGGTGCGCCAACGATAGCGGCCCCGCACAATGCGGAGTCGTCCGTGAATTCGATTGCCGTGCCACGGTTGCCCGAAGCACGGGAAGAGGGAGCCGAAGCCGGTGCGGCCGCGCCGGGCCAGGCGCAGCCCGTCGCCGGGGCGATCGACGCCGAGATGCGGGCGCTTGCCGATGCGCTCGCGGTCGAGGTGGGGGACGCCGCGCCTCGCCGCGCTGCGGCGGACGGCGCGAAACCGCAAGACAAACGTGACTGTTCTAGGCACCCCGGTTCGGTTACACGAAAGTAACCCATGCCTTCCGGAACGAGCCACTCATGACCGACGCCGATATCGAGGCGACAAAAGCGCCCTTGATGGATCATTTGATCGAGCTGCGCGCGCGGCTCATCAAGGCGCTCTTTGCCTTCGTGGTGATGTTCGTCGTCTGCTTCTATTTCGCCAAGGACATTTACAATATTTTGGTCGTGCCGTTCGAACACGCCGCCGGTCCGGACGCGCGGCTGATCTATACCGCGCCGCAGGAATATTTTTTTACGCAAATCAGGGTCGGAATTTTTTCGGCCGCGTTTCTCTCCTGTCCGGTGATTTTTGCGCAGCTCTACGCTTTTGTCGCGCCTGGCCTCTATAAGCAGGAACGCAAGGCCTTCGCGCCTTATCTCATCGCCACGCCGGTATTTTTCGCGGCCGGCGCGCTGCTTGTCTATTTCGTCGTCATGCCAAATTTGTTGCGGTTTTTTATTGGCATGCAGCAGGCCAAGGAGCCGGGGCGCGCGCAAATCGAGCTTTTGCCGCGCGTCAGCGAATATCTTTCGCTGATCATGACCTTGATCTTCGCTTTCGGCATAACGTTTCAATTGCCGGTGGTTTTGACCCTTCTTGGACGCATTGGCATCGTGACGTCGGATTTTTTGCGGCGGCAACGGCGCTACGCCATCGTCCTTGTTTTTATTGCCGCCGCGATCCTGACGCCGCCCGACATATTTTCCATGCTGGCGCTTGCCGTTCCGGCCTTGGGCCTCTACGAGCTTTCGATCTTGTCCGTAGCGACGATCGAGAAGAATCAAGCAAAACCGGCGGGGCAGGGGCCTTAGCTCTGGCTGAGCCTTTGAAAGCGCCCCATGTACGACATCAAATGGATTCGCGAGAACGCGGAGATTTTCGACCGCGGGCGGCGGAGGCGGGGGCTCGAACCGCTTGCCGAAAAACTGCTCGCGCACGACGATAAGCGCCGCGCGGCGATCGCGAATGCGCAAAAGGTGCAAGAGCGGCGCAACGCGACCTCGAAGGAAATCGGCGCCGCGATGAAGGCGGGTGATGCTTCGCTCGCCAAGGCACTGAAAGTTGAGGTCGGGGAATTAAAAAAGTCGCTAAGGGCTTTTGAAACTGAGCAGCATCTGACGATCGCGGCGCTCGAAATAATGCTTGCCGAAATCCCCAATACGCCGTTCGATGAAGTACCCGTGGGCCGCGACGAGAACGATAATGTCGAGCTGCGCAGCGTCGGCGAGCCGCCGCATTTCAGCTTTGCGCCAAAAGAGCATTTCGACATCGGCGAGGCGCTGGGCCTCATGGATTTCGAGACCGCGACAAAAATTTCTGGCGCGCGTTTTGTTGTGAACAAAGGCGCGCTTGCACGGCTGGAGCGCGCGCTTTCGCAATTCATGCTTGATCTGCATACGGGCGAGCACGGCTACACGGAAGTAAATCCGCCGATTCTCGTGCGCGAGGAGGCCATGATTGGCACGGCGCAATTACCGAAGTTTCGCGAGGATCAGTTTTCGGCACAAAGAGCGTTGAGTCGCGAAGAATTTAAAAAGCTAATGCTCGAATTTGTGGACGAACAAGGATTGGAATTCGTCGACTGCAAACTGGTATCAGACATATTTCTTTATCCTGAAGGGGATCCTGATTCATCCCCCCCCGACTTTACCGACCTAGGTTTTGCGTTGATTGGGAAGCATGAAGAGGAAGTTGGTGGATATTGGCTCATCCCTACAGCCGAAGTCCCTCTCACAAATCTCGTCCGCGAAAAAATCCTCGATGAAAAAGAACTGCCACTGCGCTTCACCGCCTGCACGCCATGCTTTCGCGCCGAGGCGGGTGCGGCCGGCAAGGATACGCGCGGAATGATCCGCCAGCATCAATTCACCAAGGTGGAACTCGTCTCGATCACCACGCCCGAAGCTTCGCTCGCCGAGCACGGCCGCATGCTCCTGTGCGCGGAGGAAGTCTTGAAGCGGCTCAAACTTCCCTATCGTGTCGTCACGCTTTGCACCGGCGACATGGGCTTTGCCTCGCAAAAGACCTATGACATCGAGGTCTGGTTGCCGGGGCAAAATCGCTACCGCGAAATCTCCTCCGTTTCCGTCTGCGGCGATTTTCAGGCGCGGCGGATGAACGCGCGCTACCGTGCGGAAGATGGCAAACCCCGCTTTGTCCACACGCTCAACGGTTCGGGCGTCGCGGTGGGCCGCGCGCTGGTCGCTGTATTGGAAAATTATCAAAACGCCGACGGTTCCGTCACCGTGCCGGACGCATTGCGTGTCTATATGGGCGGCATCGAAATAATCAAGAGACCTTGAGACACGCGGATGCGCATTCTGATTACCAACGACGACGGCATTTACGCGCCGGGCCTCGCCCTCATGGAGCGCATCGCCAAGACCCTGTCGGACGATATTTTTGTCGTCGCGCCCGAATATGACCAGTCCGGCGTCGCCCATTCGCTGACGCTCAACGATCCCTTGCGGTTGCGCAAAATCTCGGAACGGCATTTCGCGGTAAAAGGCACGCCCACTGATTGCGTCATCCTAGGCGTGTACAGGCTGCTCGAAGGCACAAGACCCGATCTCGTCCTTTCCGGCATAAATAACGGCCAGAATGTCGCCGATGACGTGATCTATTCCGGTACGGTCGCGGGCGCGCTCGAGGCGGCGAGCCTCGGCCTACCCGCGATTGCTCTTTCCCAGGCCAATGGCCCGATCGGGCGCGAAGAAGGCTTTGGGAGCTGCGCAGAAACCCATGCGCCGGACCTCATCGGCCAAATCCTCGCCGCGGGCATTCCACCAAATATCGCGATTAACGTGAACTTTCCGGCTTGTCCGCCGGAGGCAGTCAAAGGGGTAGCGGTCAGTGTCCAAGGCCAGCGCGACGCGCAAACGGCGATGATCAATGAGCGGGCAGACGGGCGCGGCATTCCTTATTACTGGATCTCGTTCGCGCGCGGCAATTCGACCCCGGGACACGGCACCGACCTCGAAGCCTTGGCCGGCAACAACATCTCGGTCACACCGCTGAAACTCGATATGACCGACGAACCCGCGCTCACGCGCTTTGCGCTTGTATTGCGCTAATCGAGGCCGCTCTCGCGATGTCCGTCGAGGTGCCGCCGCCCGGATTGGAGGAGCAAGCGATCGAGGCGCAAAACAAGGCGGCGTTTCTCATGGATCTCCGCGCGCGGGGAATCCAGGATCTTGGCCTTCTGCGCGCGCTTGAAAACGTGCCGCGCGAGATTTTCGTGCCGCACCGGTTTGCCGATCTGGCGCGCCGGGCAATCGCGCTGCCGCTGCGTTGCGGCCAGACCCTCCCGGAACCCTGGCTCACCGCCAAGATGATCGAGGCGCTGGCACCGTTGCCTCGCCATCGCGTGCTCGAAATCGGAACCGGATCGGGCTATGCGACAGCGTTGCTGGCCCGGATGGCGCGGGAAGTGCTCTCCATCGAACGATTTAAGAGCCTCGCGATCCAGGCCGAGGCGCGGCTCGCGCGGCTCGGCATCACCAACGCCGGGGTCGTCTTTGGCGATGGCCTGGCGATCTTGCCGGGGATAGGCCCCTTCGACCGGGTGATCGTCCAGGGTTTGCTTGCCGAGGTTCCTGAAAATCTCATTGCGGCGCTTAGCGAGGATGGGCTGCTCGTCGCGGCGCGGCCCGATCCCAAATTTATGTCGCGCCAGCACATCGCGCGGATCGCGCTTAACGGCGCCGGAGGCATCATTGAGACCCCGGTTTGCCCGTCCCGGCTGCAGGCGCTTTTGCGAGACGAAGCATTAGCGCTTTGACGGGACCAGGACTGATCGCGAAGAAATATAATTTTGTCTGCTTTTTCGTGACTATTCGTTCATCTTTAAACTCTCCCTTAACTTAATCCGCACGTAATGGCGTGGAAAGGCATTGCGCCTGTGGGGTTGCGTCATGAGTGATTTTGTTTGTATGTCCCGCGCACGTTTCGCGATTCGTCTCGCATTGAGTGGCGTTGCCGCGGGCTTGCTTGCCGGTTGCGCAAATTCCGAGCGTCTGAGCGATCCTTGGTCCAATCCTTTCCAGAGTTCGGCGAACGTCGCCAGCGAGGCCCCCACGGCGGGCGTCGGGGCTCCGGTGTCGGGTTCTCGAGTGCAGTCGCGACCGCTTGGCGCGGCAACGGCAAGCGCCAATCCCGCGCCGCCGCAAGGTACGCAAAGCGCCGCGGGCTGGTCGGCGAAAGGCGGTTCGCCGATCGTCGTCACTCAAGGCGAGAACGCCCAAATTCTCTCAAACCGTTATGGCGTGCCGCTCGATGCGCTCGTCCGGGCAAACGGTCTTGCCTCGGCGTCGGAGATACGGCCCGGAACCCACATCGTTATCCCAGTGTATAACGCGGCTTTGGCCGCTTCGAGCGGAGCTCGCGTGGCCGCTCATTCCGCGGCGGCAAAACCGGCGGCCCCGGCGAAGGTGGCGGACGGGCACCTTCGCACATTGGCCAGCCAGGCTGAAAGCTTGAAAGCCGGTAAGATGCACGCGCCCGCAACCAAGGCTGCCGCCGCGCGGAAACCAGCCGCCCCTGCGGCAAAGCAGGAAACGGCGCAGGCCAAGAGGCCTGGCGAAACCAAGGCATCGACGCGCGATCCGGCGCCAGCCCCGGCCACCGAGCCGAAAAAAACCGCCATGGCTTCGGAGGCGGCCAACCCGGAATTCCGCTGGCCCGCGCGGGGACGCATCATCCAAGGATTCAAACCGGGCGGTAACGACGGGATCAATATCGCGGTTCCGGAAGGAACCTCCGTGAAAGCAGCGGAGAGCGGCGTCGTCGCCTACGCCGGGAACGAGTTAAAGGGTTACGGCAATTTGATCTTGATCCGGCATCCCAATGGCTTTGTTTCCGCCTATGCGAATAATGGCGATATCCAAGTCAAGCGCGGCGAGACGGTCAAGCGCGGGCAAACGATCGCGAAATCCGGGCAGAGTGGCAATGTCGCATCGCCGCAACTTCATTTCGAACTGCGCAAGGGCACAAAGCCTGTCGATCCGACGCAATATCTCGCCGGGGTTTAGTCCTCTCGGGCCAGTCTTGGTCCGGGATCCTCGCTCGCAAAGCTTTGCGTCAAACGCCCGACGCGAACGCGAGATAATACGCGATTTCGCTAAGTTGCTGCGCGGCGCCCGCGACATCCCCGGTCTGGCCGCCGATTTGTTTTCGAGCGAGTGGCACAATGGCATAAGCCGCGCCTGTCGCCGCGGCAATGCCCGTTAGGGAGCGGGTGAGAGACGCGCCCGCCACAAGGGGAGCGAGCGCAAAAATAATGGCGAGGCACGCAGCGACCTTGAGCGCCGCTCGTTCCGGCGTTCGCGCCGCAAAACCGGCTCCGTCTTCCCGCGCGGGCGGAAGGAGAGCCAAGGGCATAAGCGAAGCCGCGCGGGACAAAGCGGTCGCGCCGATCAGCACCGCTCCGGCGAGGCCTAGGCTTTCGTCCGCGATAAGGGCAAGGCTCGTCGCCCGCAAATAGAGGCTGAGTACGAGTGCGACGGCACCAAACGTGCCGATCCTGCTGTCCCGCATGATTTCGAGCTTGCGCTCGCGGGTCGCACCACAGGAGAACCCGTCGGCGCAATCGGCAAGCCCGTCTTCGTGCAACGCCCCGCCGAGCAATATCAAAGCGCAAATCGCGAGCGGCGCCGCGAGGAGCGGGGGGAAACCGAGCCCAGAGGCCATCCCCATAACGAGCGCCGCGATGGATCCCACGAGGCCGCCCGCCACCGGTAACATGCGGACCGCGCGGGGGAAATTGGTAAGGGAGCGGTTGCTGGTCGATTCCGCCGAGGGAAAGGGCAGCCGCGTGAAAAACCCGAGACAAAAATAAAAATCGGCGAGAAGCGACGAGCCCAGGCGCATCCCTTTTCATCCGTGATCGCGCGGGTTTTGTCGAGAGGCGTGGGATGCGCCGCGGAATAGGCGCGATTGCCCAGGCGCGAACCAGGGGCCGGGATCTCAGTTCGCCAATGTGGGCGTGTGCTCTGGCAAACAGACCCAACCTCGCTACAAGCTGCCGGTAGTGTCGCAGTTTGAATTTCTGCAATGACTGGAAAGCGGTTATTCGCTCAAGCCGCCTGAATCAGTGCGCCGAGCGGGTCCCTGCCAGTCCCTCTGACACTGGACTCAGAGTGACTGCCGATGTGAAACCTCTTCTCTTGTTAGCACAACGTCCGGATCCTGGGTTCGACTAAGGCGACGGGTCTTCAATGGTCATATCTGACGGAGCGGCCTCAGGCTTAAGTGCTGAAGGTGGCGCCTCTTGTGGGATTGAAGCGCTAGGTATTGGCGCGTCGGGGATTGGTAAAAACATTTGCTGCAGTTGAGGCTTAGGGACAACATCGTAGCTATCTGCCTCCTGCAACTGTGACAAGTTCCTGGTTACTGTGTCTGAAAGATGGATGATACTGATGTTTGCCCCGAACTCCTCGATCATTCTGCAAAATGGAATAAAGTCATCATCGTTCGTAAACAGGAAAAGGCGTTCTAGCCGTGACGCGCTAGCCAGCTTAAACGCATCGCAGCAGATCTCTATATCGATCCCCTTTTGACTCTTGCTAAAGCGATTTTGGTATTCTGTGGGAACATTTGTCTCGACGAACTCATTAAAGTCTGCAGACTTCTTAAGTTTTTGTCCGCAGTACTTAAAATGTAGGTCGCGTATTTCTCCAGGATTCTTATGATCCGGCAGAACTAGGTATTCTTCCACTGCGGATTCATCTCCTTTCGGGAAATAGAAGGTTACACGCTTGTATCCGCACCCGTGTAGGTCGACCAAAGCGCGCATGAAGTAACTCATCAGCCTGTTTTGGACAAAGTTTTCTGTCCGTGAACGAGGGGTCTTCGCGCCGTAACTGGCGAATTTGCGCGGTTAACGCTGAGCCGTCTATGAAAAAATAGTTGTCGGGTATATTACGTGACATCGCCTTCCTCTGGCATCGAGCTCGCGCGACCTTCGCTGAAAAGTTTGTCGCAATGCCTCAGCATCGATTCGATGAAGTGGCCATGATAAACGGCGTAAATGGTGGAACTAAGCTCCGTATCTTTCGGGGCTAGAACGTAAAGCACCAACTCCGCCCCTCCTGAACCTTGGGACGCAGCCAGGCTTTCTTATTCCATTGGTCGGCGGTATGCGTAAAATCGCCATCGGAATCATAAGACCAGGTGCTGATGTGCCCGTCGTCAATCGCCTTCTTGTATGCGGCCAAGAGCTTTTTGGGCGTCTCAGTTTTGAAGTGGATTGCCATGGGATCCCCTGAATTGCGTAATTTTGCTCCCAAAGTAAGGAATTGGGCAGATTAGAAAGCGCGCCACCTTTAACGGGGTCCACGCTTAGATGCCTTCGCCAAGGTTTGGCCGGACTGCTGAAGCAACGACTGCTACTGAAAGGTAAGATCTGCTCGGCCGAGCCATGGACGAAGGTCTGCAACGGGTCGGAATCGGAAATTCAAACTGATACACTACGAAACTGCCTTGCTCGCCTTTCGTCCCGTTGCAGCAGTAGATGCGGCGCGCGGCGCCTGCCTTACACTGCAATATAGCAAATGCCGCAAAAAGCGAGGCGTGTTGTCGCATGCCACTTCCGGCTTCGGCCGTGCGGGATTAGAAGACGCCTCTTGGTGCACCCCCCGAGTCGCGATGTCCGCCGCAAAACCGCCGTTTGACTCGATTCGCGATCTCATTGCCTCGATGCCCGGGGCCTCGGAGCCGTCTCGCGACGCTGTCCGCGCGCGCCAGGCGGAGTTGACCAAACCGCCTGGGTCGCTCGGGCGGCTCGAGGAAATCGCCGGGTTCCTGGCCGCTTGGCAGGGAAAGCCAGTGCCGTCGATCGACCGGCCTCTCGTTGCGGTGTTCGCCGGCAATCATGGTGTGGTGGAAAAAGGCGTGTCAGCCTATCCGGCCTCGGTCACGCGCGCCATGGTGGACAATTTTCGCGCCGGAGGCGCCGCGATCAACCAGATCTGCGCGGTCCATGGGCTCGGCCTAAAGGTTTTCGATCTGGCGCTCGACTTTCCGGCACGGGACATTACCGAGACCCCGGCTTTGGAGGAAAAGGAGGCCGCCGCGACGTTCGCTTTCGGAATGGAAGCCATCGCCGGCGATATCGATCTTTTGTTCCTCGGCGAGATGGGCATCGGCAATACGACGATCGCGGCCGCCATTTACCATGCGCTTTACGGCCGCGCGGCGGCCGATTGGGTTGGGCGCGGCACGGGGATCGACGATCGTGGCTTAGCGCGGAAAATCGCGGCGGTGGAGGCGGCGGTCGCGCGGCACAGGGAGCATCTCGCCGACCCGCTTGAGGTGATGCGCCGCCTCGGGGGGCGCGAGATAGCGGCGATCGCCGGCGCGATCATCGCGGCGCGCATGGAGCGCGTTCCGGTGATCCTCGATGGTTATGTGGTTTGTTCCGCCGCCGCCATACTTCATGCGCAGGATCCCCGTGCGCTCGACCATTGCATGGCGGCCCATGTCGCGGCCGAAGGCGGGCATGCGGATGTGCTGCGGCGGCTGCACAAGAAGCCGCTGCTCGATCTTGACCTCAGGCTCGGGGAAGGCACCGGCGCCGCCTTGGCATTCGGAATTATCAAGGCGGCGGTTGCCTGCTACACCGGGATGGCGACGTTCGCGGAAGCCAAGGTGGCGGGCAGGGGAGAGGATTGAAAAGTTGCGTGCGGTGCCTGGTCACGCCGGAGATTGCGCCATTCTCCTCCCGGTCTACTCGGAGTTGCTCCGCGCTTGGCCCTACGCTTGCTGCGTTGGGGTTTTGTGCCTGCGGCCCAGCCACGCGATGAAAGGCACAATAGCGGCTCCCGCCGGTCCGTCCCAGGCCTCGAAACCGGGCCAGCGCACGCGCAGCCAGGCGGCAAGATCGGGATCGGCGCCGATGAGGTTTCCGGCGATCCAGCCGAGCAGCCCCGCGCCGGCCCAAACGAGGATGGGAAAACGGGTTAACAGCGCGAGCACGATCGTGGCGCCGAAGACGATAAGCGGAATCGACAAGGCGAGACCAAGAAGAATCAACAGTTTCGATCCCTTCGCTACGGCGGCGATCGCGACCATATTGTCGAGCGACATCACGGCATCCGCCACGGCGATGATACGGATGGCGGACCACAGCGTGCTGGCCGGCGCGACCTCCTTTTCAGGCTGCTCCGCGAAGGCGAGCATGACCGCGACCCACAGCAGGAGAACGCCGCCCGCGATCTTCACGAAAGGCAGGCCCAGCAATTCAACGACAAGAACGGTGAAGACGACGCGCAAGGCGACCGCCGCGCCGGAGCCGAGAATGACGCCCAGCCTCCGTTGCCGGCCAGGCAGCGAGCGGCAGGCCAGCGCGATTACCACGGCATTGTCGCCCGAGAGAAGAATATTGATCCAGATAATCTCGAGAAGCGGGAGCCAGAAAGCCGTCGGGGCGGGGTCCATGGCGTGGAGGTAGGGCGTATTTGGCGCGAGATCAAGTTCGGCACCGTTCCACAAGGGCCACGCGGCTAAGCCGCCTCTCCGACCGCGATCTAGCTGACACTTGCGTTCAGGACAGGCTAAGCATAAGATGCGCACCTCTTAGGTAGGCAAATCGGATATTCGGGATCAAGAATTAGGAGCACCCTATGAAACGTAAAACAATATTAATTTTATGCCTTGCCACGGCGGCCCTGACGGCGACCACGGTTAAGCTGCGTGCCCAAGCCGCGGCGAAGCCGCATCTAAGGGCCTACTCCATTGCCATTCCGTGGAAGGGAGGGACCACCGATGACGCGATGGCCGCGTCTAAAGCAAGTACAACCATCCCGATGGCGAGCTTTAATGTCGTAGCCAGCAAGGACGGTATAACCTACACGGATGTGATCGTGGGGAAGTCCCCATTTGCGACACCACCTACAAAGGCGCATGTCAAAGTACTCGTGGTTCCGGTGAAACTTCACATCGCCGGCCACGTGTTCAATCCGATCGCTCCAAATAGCTGCGGCGGGTCGTTGGGACACACTGACCTTGCAAACTTCCTGAGCTCGCCGATTTTTAGTCCTGTGTCCTTTGATGGCGGCTCAGGCGCTGGACACGCGGCTCTAGTCAATGGCGTTAACATGGGGGCACGGACCTACAATAACACGCATCGCCGGGCCGAATTCTTGACAGCAATCGGCGGCCCCGCGAGCGTTTACGGCACGCACTACGACGTAACCATTGCTCCCACACAGAATATATTACAGGCCACCACCGTCGGCCATAGCGCGATCATCTTCGACGGCGGCGGCTGCGCCTTGTTGGGAGGTATCGACTTTAACTTTTTTGACAATTATTTGTCCACTACCGTTCTCAGCGCCGCTGGTGGCGACCCGACCTCCTTCGTGATCTTCCTGATGCGCGACGTTTGGTTCTACCAGGGCAACACGAGCACCTGCTGCTTCGTGTATCACTCTGCACTCCCCAATTTCCAAACCTACTCCCCACTCGTTTACGACACCACCGGATTATTCGGCTCGATCACAGATGTTTCGGTTGCGGCGCATGAAGTTGGTGAATGGCTAGACGATCCGCTCGTTAACAATCTGACGCCCTTGTGGGGCAATATTGGACAAGTAACCGGCTGCCCGAACCCGAGCGTCTGGGAAGTTGGCGACGCGTTGACCGGTACCAATTTTCCGCCAATCTTAATGCCTAATGGAGTAACTTACCATCCGCAGGAGACCGTGTTCTGGTCATGGTTCTATTCCAAGGACCATGATGCCGTCTTCCAGAACGAGGGGGCTGGTGGCAAGTTTTCCATGAATGGCACCTTCGCCGGCCCTTCAAAGGTATGCCCGCCCGGTGGAACCTTCCCGAACTAAGACTGTATTCGGCCGGCACGCCGGCTGACCCTTGCAGTTGCGGAGCCGCGCGAGGAGACCCGCGCGGCGCCTTTTCTTTACACAGGTCCGCATACGCAGTTCGCATTTTCTCTCGTAATTTCTTGAAGGCCGTTCCCGGCCGGGAGCCGAGTTCCTCATCACGGGAGCGGGCAGCTCGCACTTACCGCGAAATCTGGTGCAACGATAGCAGTTGCACAACGAACCATGTCCCGCGCAAGCGTGATCCCAGTCATCGAGTGGTAAATCTCGCGAACTTCCACGAACAAGGGGACGGGCGAAGTGAGAAGTTGACCGATGAACTCGTAGTCGCGATGGGCTTGTCGTCGTCGCCCATTGATTTCCAAGCTATGCTTCTGCTCGTTGATTTGCTGGCCCGGCACGGCATTGTCGCCCGAGAGAAGAATATCAATCCAGATAATCTCGAGAAGCGGGAGCC
Source organism: Candidatus Methylaffinis lahnbergensis (assembly GCA_002890675.1). Classification (GTDB taxonomy): domain Bacteria; phylum Pseudomonadota; class Alphaproteobacteria; order Rhizobiales; family Beijerinckiaceae; genus Methylocapsa; species Methylocapsa lahnbergensis. Next base: position 8,045 of record PEFW01000007.1, on the reverse strand, counting down.
AAAAAGCCGTCGTGGCCGGGTTCCATGGCTTGGAGCTAGGCCATGGACAGCGCGGGGTCAAGCTCCGGACCGTGCCGGAATGGGGAGGTGGGCAACTACGGAGCCTGAACCCGGATGATGTTCATCATGCCCAAATCCTCGTGGCCAAGGATGTGACAGTGGAAAACGAAGTCGCCAATGTCATGTCCACGGAAGTCGATACGGAGCGTGACTGGGGGTCGTCCTGGGAGTTGACCGGGACGCCGTCAATGGCGACGACCTGAATCTGCTGCGGCACTCCGTCGAACACATATTGGAGGTCCAGGATGGTGTCGGAACTGGAGTTGGAAACGCGCAAAAACTGCTTCTCTCCAGGCTCCATGTTGAGTATGGCCGGAACGAAGTTGCTGGAGCTCGGATCGGTGGGCGAGGTAATCGGGACATAGTTCAGGGTGACGTCCCACGAAGGGACGTTACCGGTTGGGTTTGGGTTTCCCGGCACATGCTGATCGCGGACTAACAAGATGCGTTGGCGCAGACTGCCGACGGCCGGCTGCACATTGTTGATGCCGTCCACAACGAGCGCCCCGGCGGCGGCACCCTGTAGCGCGTGCTCGGCGATGCCATGAACGTGCGGGTGGTACCAGTAAAGTCCGGGCGGCTCGTTCAACGGAAATGACAAATTATATCGGAAGGTTTCGCCGGAGTTGACAAGCGTCTTAATAACTTCATCCTGGCGGCATTTCGGCGACGTGTTAGTTCCATGATAGTGAATGTTCACGGACGAGCTGTTCATCGTCGTGTCGCCGCAGTTCGGCGGATTGATCGTCATTCCTCCTGTTCCAACTGGCGTGTTATTGGTAACGGTGACGATCAAACGGTCGCCCGGATTCACGTGCAGCGTTGGATTCTGCAAACCATCCGGCGTCATGAGGCAGAATAGTTCCCTAGCAGGTATGCTGGAATCGAACCGGTGCTGATACGAGAAGCGGACGTTCAATACCCCATCGGAGCTGAAAAGCGCGGCCGGGTTCTGCACCACACTGCCGGCATCCGGACGCGGGCACTGGCGGCACAGGGGACGCGCTCGAAGTAGCCGTGACTGTCTGAGCGTTAGGACGCGCAGGCACCACTACAAGGATTGACGCGGTAGCGACGATCGTGCACAGAAGCGAGGTCCATCGCATCATCGGAGTTCCTCCCCGATCCGGAATTGCCGGTTTCGACATTCCAGATTTCAACATTTGAACATAAAACATATTAAACAAAAATTCTGGTGCTATTATGACATCGGCAAACATTAAACATTAAACATCAAACATTGCACAAACCCATGTGTCCGCCACGCCGCGTCCGACATCGACTTGAATGTCTTTCGTCAGCAATTGGCGCGGCGCTATCCGTCGTATTTCTTCGTCCTCGCGGCCTCGAACTAATCGGGCGCCTTTGATAATGCCGCATTCCCGGCACAATTGGCGGCGAGAACCGCGCGGTCCGGAAAACCAAATGCGAAATGCCGGCCTTGTTAATATTTCAGCAAGGTTCGATGCGTTCATGGGAACATCGATTGTCCCGAAGGGCCGAGACCGAAACTTGAACCAAAGTGCGATAGCACGAGCTTGTATGCCTCGGGTCTCCCGGCGGCTGCCCGCGCGGTGGCCAAATATTGCCAGGCAGCTTTGTTTCATGCTCGCGGGCTGCGCCATGATCCTTGTTCCGGGCTGCGCCTCCTTGGGCCTGTCTGGAAATGGCGAGCCTGCCGCGGAGCCTCGTTCCGTCGCGATCTTCGTGGTCTCGACCCGCGAGGGTGAAGGCGGCGCGTCGAGCGAAGCCCCCGTCGCGAACGGGGCGCGGTTCTCCTTGCAAATGATCGGCGTGCCGCCTGACCATGAGCCGGGCAGGGTTGAGCGGCCCGCCTTCGGTTCGGAAGATCCGCAAAAACATTTTATCGCGAGGCGCCGGCGCAGCCTGGACGAGTCCGCTTTTTTCGCCGAACTCGCCAGCCATATTTCCGGACGCATCGGATCGAACCGCGATGTTCTGCTCTATGTTCATGGTTTCAACACGAGCTACGACGAGGCGCGTTTCCGGCTCGGGCAAATCGTGGACGACGGGCGCCTCGGCGGCGTTGCGGTGCTCTATACATGGCCCGCCGCCGGCAGCCTTCTCGACTATGGCGCGGCCAAGGAAAGCGCGACCATTGCCCGCGATGCCTTGAGCAAGCTCCTGCGCCGGCTTTCCGAACTGCCGGATATTGGCCGCGTGCATATTCTCGCGCATTCGATGGGCGCCTGGCTCGCGATGGAGGCATTGCGGGAAAATGCCATTTCCGGCAGCCCGGATCTCAACGGCAAACTCGGCGATGTCATGCTCGCCGCGCCCGACATTGATTTGAATGTCTTCCGTCAACAATTGGCGCGGCTCGATCCGTCGCATGTCTTCGTACTCATCGCCTCCAACGACCGCGCGCTTTCTCTGTCGCGCACGCTCGCGGGCGACCGGCAGCGTCTCGGCGCACTCGACCCCAATAATCCCAGCGATCGCGCGGCGCTCGAAGAACTTGGCGTCAAGGCGTACGATCTTTCGCGCGAGTCGACTGGCCTTATCGGGCACGGCACCTATGCCGACGCACCTCTGGCCGTGCGCACCATTGCCGCGCAGATCACCGAACAGAGGCCGCAGGATGCCAACGTCCAGGCCGTACTCGGCGAAAAACCCGTCGATTCAACAATTATAGCCGTCCCGCTCGCGCCATTAGCCGAGCCATCCAGCCCCGCCGCGAACTTGCCCCGGGGCGCGGTTTCGCCGCGGTAAAAGCGGGGCAGCCCTCCGGCCTCTAACATGGACGGGGTCGCGCCGCCGGTTCGCACGCATCCCAACGGAATGGAATCATGCGATAGACAAGGAATTAATGGATATCAATAAGTTAATTTATTTTCTTAAGGTACCCTATCTACTTCCTCAAAGGACTTGGCCCAGCGATGCCGCCAAGCTCGGCTTGCCGGTTCCGGCCAAAAACCAGCTATGTCCGGTTTGGGTGACAATTTTCGTAAACCGTTTAATAATTTTCAGAACCGCTGGGGAACTTTGTCCCGGGCTGTTCGTTACCCTACTTGGAGTAAACTTGCCGGCGACCGGCCGGCGGCGGGTGCGGGCAATATTTTTTGCGGATTCCGCCGGCTGTTGGCTCCCCGGTACGCCTGTGGAGAAAGGTAGCCGTCGCTTGGGTTTACTCAAGCCTCGGAACCCAATCGGAAATCAGAAGGCTCTTTGTTAGAGTCGAAATTGTTTCCTTGGATTTTCACAGCACGAGATTTTATTTGGGTTTGCTGTCTGCTTCGACATCTTTGTCATGCCGGAGCACGCTAGGGTTTGTATTGTTTATACTGTTTACAATGGCATTCAAAAAAACTTTACAAGAAATTGAGCATCTGCAAAACTTAAATTATTCCTAATATTGCAAAGCAACATGAGATATTTCTGTTGACGTCATCATAGCGTTAGAATAACAATCTAGATTAGCGGGTGCCGGGACGTAGCGCTTTAGATTGGCGTGTTCACGTTAAAGAACGCACCCGACGCTCATCCGGGTCGCGGCATGAATCTTGCGTAATTGTTATCGGAGTGCCGCTTTTCGACCGTTTCCAACGCCGCTCGGCCTGCTAAGCGAGGGTCTTATGTGTTTGATCGCTGAAATAATTCATACGTGTTCGCACGAAAAGGTCGCCCAGGCCGCCGTCGCATCGATGGGGTCCGGTTTCGCGGGCAAAGTCGGGGTCACCGCCGGCGCAAATGGGTTGTCAATCGGCGCCTTCACGGCTCGCGCGGTGCGTGAATTCGAGAAGGTCGTCGGGGAACAAGAAAAACAGGCCCTTCGGCAGGCCATGAACGGTTCGGACCAGCCGATCTTGGCAGGTCTTCAGCATATTCTCGAGCCAATTATCCAATAACGGGTTGGGAGCCCGGCGACCGCACGTTCGAGAACCCGCCTTCCGGTCAGAGGCGGCCTTCCCCGCGGGAAAACCCGAAGACCGAAAATCCCACCTCCAATTGACCGGCGCCCCGGACGTGCGCTCGGAGTCAGGATACGGCGCGGCGTGCCAATAGTCTTGTCCGCTCCAGGGTTTCAGGCCCGAGACCCGGCTGATAGAAAAGCCCGAGGCTAGGCCTTCGGCCTGCTTCGAGCAGCCGGAGCGTGGCAACATCCCTGATTTCAAAACTGTCGAAGCCGCAGCGCGCAAGCAATTGCAGCTGGTCGAACAGAACCTCGCCGGTCGCCCGCAATTCGCCCGCAAAACCAAAATGGCCGCGAAGCTGGCGCGCGAGCGAGTAGCCGCGCCCATCGGTGAATTTTGGAAAGGCGACCGCGACGAGCGCGAAGCGGGCAAGGTCCGGCGCGATTGTTCCTACGTCCTGCCCCGGTTCAATGAGCAGGCCGAGCGGCATATCGCTTTGCATGTCCCCGCCGCGCGCCTGCCATTGCGACAGCGGCAGAATGACCTTACCGCCAGGCGGCGGAACTTCTGCTTGCCCCAAATTGCGCCAGTCGTCCTGGACGAAACCATCGCCTTTGAATACCGGCATTTTCAAATGTCCAAACCGGCATAGAGCGGCAGCGTATGAAGCCCGCATTCGACTTTGCCGCTTCCGCGCCAGCGCCCCGCGCGCGGGTCTTCGCCAGGCCGCACGGGCGAGGTGCAAGGGATGCAGCCAATCGAAAAATAATTCTTGGCAACCAGCGGGTGGCGCGGCAAGGCGAAGGCGTCGAGATAGTCCTGAATTTTGACGGCCGGCCAGTGTGCGAGAGGATTGATTTTTATGCGGCCGCCTTCGGATTCGAACACGGCGAGGCCGTTGCGCGTGTGCGCCTGAAACCGTTTGCGGCCGCTGATCCAGGCGTCATAGCCTTCGAGCACTTCGGCCAGCGGCAAAACCTTGCGGATTTCGCAACAGCGGCCGGGATTGCTTGCCCAAAGGAAGTTGTCCGGATCTTCCATCGCAAGGAGCGCCGGCTTTGGTTCGAGGGTGACCACATTTGAAAGGCCAAGATGGGTGACGAGTTCGTCGCGATAGGCGAGGGTATCCGCGAACAAAACCCTTGTGTCGATGAACAACACCGGCGTGGTCTTGTCGATTTGCGCAACCATATGGAGCAGCACGGCGGAATCCGCGCCGAAACTCGAGACAAGCGCGATCCGGCCAGGGAACAAATCCTCGATCACGAGGCGCATAAATTCGGGCGTGTCCAGGCCGGCGAATTTGGCGCCGAGGCGCGCGGAGTTCTCCGGGCCGGCAGAGAGGGCGGCCTCATTCGCGGCCATAAAGAGCCTCCTTGAACGGCTCCATTCCAATCCGGCGGTAGGCCGCGAGAAAATCTTCCGCCGCGCCGGCGCGGAACTTCAAATAGGTATCGACGACCGTTTCGATCGCGTTGACGATCTCGTCTGAAGAGAAGCTCCGCCCGGTGATTGCGCCGACGTTGCAAGTCTCGTCGGCGGACCCGCCAAGCGTGATTTGATAGGCCTCGGAGCCGGCCTTCTCCAGGCCGAGAATGCCGATATGGCCGACATGGTGATGCCCGCAAGCATTGATGCAGCCCGAAATATTGATCTTAAGCTCGCCAATTTCCCGCGCCCGCGCGCCATTGCCAAACCGTTCGGAAATCCGCTGCGCGACGGGGATCGAGCGGGCGGTCGCCAGGCCGCAATAATCAAGCCCGGGGCAGGAAATAATGTCGGTCACGAGGCCGGCATTCGCGGTGGCGAGGCCCTGCCCGGCAAGCCGGTCGAACACTGCAGGCAAATCATCGAGCGCGACATGGGGCAGGACGAGGTTCTGTTCATGCGTGACGCGGACCTCGACAGCTGAAAATTCTTCGGCTAGATCGGCGATCGTTTCCATGGTTTCGGCGCTGGCGTCACCTGGAATGCCGCCAATGGGCTTCAAGGAGATCGTGACGATTCCATATCCGGGCGTTTTATGAGCCACCACGTTTTGCGCGGCGAAACGGGCGAATGCGAAATCGTTGGCTTTTCGTTTTTCGAACGCAATGGACGTTGTTGCGCGCGCGGGCAATGCCGGCGGGGCGAAGTAGGCGCGGATGCGATCGATTTCGTCTTGCGGCAGGGCTAGCGCGTCGTCGCGATGATTGGTGAACTCGGCCTCGACCTCGGCGCGAATGACATCCGCTCCTTTCTCGTGGACCAAGATTTTTATGCGCGCCTTGAATTTATTGTCGCGCCGTCCTTCGAGATTATAGATCCGGAGAATTGCATTGGTGTAGGCGAGGAGATCGGCGTTCGGCAAGAAGTCGCGGATCTTATGCCCGACCAAGGGGGTGCGGCCCAAGCCGCCGCCGACATAGACGGCAAAGCCCACCTCGCCTTTAGCGTTCTTGACAATCTGATAGCCGATGTCGTGCACTCTTATCGCGGCGCGATCCTTGGCGGCGCCATTGACCGCAATCTTGAATTTTCGCGGAAGGAACGAGTACTCGGGGTGCAGCGAAGACCATTGCCGCAAAATTTCGGCGTAGGGGCGGGGATCCTCGATTTCGTCGGCGCAAGCGCCGGCAAATTGATCGGCCGTGACATTGCGGATGCAATTGCCCGAGGTTTGGATCGCGTGCATCTCGACTTCAGCCAGCTCGTTTAGAATATCGGGGCAATCTTTGAGCGCCGGCCAGTTGAATTGAATGTTCTGCCGCGTCGTGAAATGGCCGTACCCCTTGTCGTAGCGCCGCGCGATGAACGCGAGCTTGCGCAATTGCCGCGGCGACAAGGTGCCATAGGGGATGGCGATGCGCAGCATATAGGCATGCAATTGGAGATAGACGCCATTCATCAGGCGAAGCGGCCGGAACTGTTCCTCGTCCAAATCGCCTTCGAGTCGGCGCGCCACCTGGTCGCGAAATTGCGCCACGCGCGCGGCGACAAAGCTTTTGTCGAATTCATCGTAACGATACATGTCAGCCGTGCTCCGCTTGGGAAAATCCCGCCTCATGCCCTGAGCATTTCAAATCGAAACGGTAGCTTCATCGCGCGATCTCCTGCGGAAAGTCCGTCGTGCTTAAAAGTTCATGCTCTCTAGGATCATTCTCTCGCGCGTCCGCCGATCGCGGAATCCGCAAAACCGCATGTGTTGTTTGCTTGGCCGCCTTCGCTGGCGCCCAATTCGCGTCGGGCGCGAAGGCATGCGGGCGCGGCAAAAAATCGATCGTCGGACCCAGCGCGCGAATTGCCTCGCGTAATGTTACCGCGCGCAGCCCGCTCGCATCTTGGGTGACTTCGACCACAACCGGTTCGACGACGAGGTTTCGCTTCGCGTCATTCTGGGCAACCAGAAGCCCGGCCTCCGCTTCGGCCTTGCTAGCAAAAATTTTCGCCTGGCTAAGCCGCTCAGGCCAGGAACCGTCGCGGCCGGCATAGACGACGATTCCATCGGCGAGGCGATTTGCGGAAATGACTTTGGGCATGCTTGAAAGCTCGCGGAACACCGAATTCGATCCGTATATAATCCAATTAACAGCGTTTGGCGAGTGTTTATTGTAATGTACACAGATGTAATGTATAATGCTGCAGGCAATGGTGCCGGAAGCGATTTCGCGACGTGGGTCAATCGCTCTCCGGATTATGAGTGTTTTTCGCGATTCGTCTGCAGGGAAGCCGATAGCAGCTCAGTTTGAGTTTCTGCTCATGAGACCCAACTCGGACCTTCCGAAGTGGAGTGATCGGCACGGGTCGGACTGCCGGTCAGGGATCGCGCGCGGAGTTCACTCTGCGTGGGTCACTGCAGTCGGCGCGTCGTGCGAGGGCGTGGGCGCCATGCTCTCGAACACGCCGTCCCGCCGAATGAGCGCGTGGAACAACGCTGCTGCGACATGGAGCAGGATGACCGCGAAAAACGCGAAGGCGAGATAGAAATGCGCGTCCCACAGCAGCGTGTGCGTGGCGTCGCTCTGGGGCAGGAGCGACGGCAGCCGGATGTCTCCGTAAAGAACGATCGGATAGGCGCCTGTCCATTGCATGGTCAGGCCGAGAAGGGGCAGGGCGATCATCAGCACATAG
>PEFW01000069.1 GCA_002890675.1 Candidatus Methylaffinis lahnbergensis | reverse complement strand
CGGCGAGATGTAGGAAAACAACCCACCTTGATCCCGAAAGTGTCCCCGCATGGAGCCCCCAATGATTCGTGACCAAAGTGAATCATCCAAGATCAGCCAAAGCCAGAGTTTTTCAGCAAACTGCTAGGTCTTGCCCTGATCGGTGAACACAACACCGATCAGGCGATCGCCGAGTATAGAAAGGCCATCGAGCTCGATCCTCGCAATGCGTTGATCCACATCGTTCTAGGCGATGTCCTGAGCGATCAGGGCAAGACCGACGACGCAATCGCCGAGTACCGGAAGGCCATCGAGCTCGCTCCTCGTGATGCGGCGCCCCACTCCAGTCTAGGCGCTGCCCTGAGCGATCAGGGCAAGACCGACGACGCAATCGCCGAGTACCGGAAGGCCATCGAGCTCGCTCCTCGTGATGCGGCGCCCCACTCCAGTCTAGGCGCTGCCCTGAACGATCAGCACAAGACGGACGAGGCCATCGCCGAGTACAACGCGGCGATCCGGCTCGATCCCAAGAATGCTTACCCGGTGCCGTGGCTCTACCTTGCACGCGCGCGGTCAGGAGCCCAGATCGCCGCCGCGGAACTCGAGACCAACGGGAAGAAGCTCAAGCAGCCGGGCTGGCCCTACCCAGTCGTCCAATTATTCCTCGGCCGCCGGACGCCCGAAGCTACTCTCGCCTTGGCAATTTCTATATTGGGGAATGGCGCTTGTTGCGGGGCAACCGTCCGGCGGCCGTGGTGGCGCTGAAGGCGGCAGCGGAAACCTGTCCGAAGACATTCAATGAATATAAGTTCGCACGGGCTGAGCTACAGCGGCTGGGGCATTAGAACCTTCTGAATCAAAACACTCAGCGGTCAGGGCAAGACCGACGAGGCGGTCGCCAAGTACAAGAAGGCCATCGAACTCGATCCTCGCTATGCGTGGCCTCACCGCAATCTGGCCATCATCCTACGCGAGCTGGGCAAGATCGACGAGGCGGACGCCGAGGATCAAATGGCCAAAGTACTTGGCGCCCAACACTCCGATTGAAATTTCCGCGATTCTGGGCCATCTTCCATGGAGCGCCCGGCCGGTCGGCTGGGCTTGAGGAGGATCGACCCGCTGATACAAGCGATTCTTGCGGAAGCGGCACACCCGCCGCTCCACCCGGTTCCCGGTTCAGCTGGACCCGAAGCCGGCACACTCGTGCGGACTGTCTTGGCCTGTCTCGATGATTCCAAAGCCGAAGACATCGTTACAATCGACTTGCACGGCAAAACCATTCTCGCCGACGTCATGATCATCGCGACCGGCCGCTCCAACATTCACGTCGGGGCGATCGCCGAGCGCCTTATCGGCGCGTTCAAGGGCGAGCGCCATAAACCACCGCGCGTCGAGGGCTTGCGGAACTGCGATTGGGTTCTGGTGGATGGCGCCGACATCATCATCCACATTTTCCGGCCCGAGGTGAGGCAGTTCTACAACCTCGAAAAAATGTGGAGTATCGACCGGCCGGGCGAGCGCCGCTTAGGCTAAGGCAGCCCATTACAAACACGATGCGTCTTCTGCTAATTTGCGTTGGGCGGCCGAAAGCCGGACCGGAACGGGACTTGGCCGCGCGCTACATCGAGCGGGCCGCCGCCGCTGGCCGCGCGATCGGCTTTTCCGGCGTCGAACTCCGCGAGGCCGGGGAGAGCCGCGCCGCCCGGCCCGATGATCGCAAGAGGGAAGAGGCGCAAGAATTGCTTGCACCCCCCGCAAACGTGATCGCCCTCGACGAAAACGGCAAGCAGATGACCAGCCGAGGTCTAGCCACCGAGCTTGGCCGCGCGCGTGACCAAGGCACTGCCAGCGCCGCGTTCGTCATCGGCGGCCCGCACGGTTTGGAACCCGCTTTTTTAGCCTCCGCTTCGCTCACGCTTTCCTTTGGGGTGATGACGTGGCCGCATCAATTGGTGCGAATCATGGCCGCCGAACAGATTTACCGGGCAGTGACGATGTCACCCCTATCATCGGGAATAATTCGCGAACTTGCCGGTGTCTTGCCGCGGCGGCGCCTTTTTTCTCTGCAGAATGGCGTGATTGAGATTTCTTCCCGCGGCCAGTCCGACCGGCCGCTAGGGATAGGGAGATTGGTGGCGGTTCGAGGGCGGCACGGCACGATTGCTTCAGCGGGAACGGCAAGCTGCCGCATCGCGCTCGTATTATGTCTTGCACTTTTTGCGCCCGCTTGCCTTGCGGCGCAATCTGGTCAGCCGGTGGCGCCGGACGCGGGCGAGAACGGCACGGAGCTGAACGGACGCAGGCTCGAACTGCGAGGCATGGAAGATACGCTCGAGGCATCGCAAGAGCAGCGCCGGCGGATCGAAGCCGAGATCGCATCGATCCGCGCCGACCGGGCGAAGCTTACCGCGGCGCTTCTCGACGCGACGCAAATTGTCAACGCGAGCGAACGCAAGATCGGCGAAACGGAGGCAAGGCTCGACACGCTGACCGGGACGGAGGACGCGATCAAGCTTTCGCTTGCAAGCCGCCGCGCGGTCATTGCCGAGATCCTCGCCTCCTTGCAGCGGATGGGGCGCAAGCCGCCGCCGGCGCTTCTGGTCGCGCCGGAAGACATGCTTTCCGCGATCAGAACCTCCATGTTGCTCGGTTCGGTCCTACCGCAGATGCGCGGCGAAACCGAAGCGCTTGCCTCGGACCTTTCGGATCTCGTGCAGTTGCGGCAATCGATCGCGGCCGAGCGCGAGACGCTTGCGAATGGCGTGGCGAAGATACGCGCCGAGCGTCAGCGTCTCGCCGCGCTGGTCGAGGCGCGCCAGACGGCGCTTTCCGCCGCCGAACAAGCTCTTGGAGCCGAGCGCGAACGCGCGCTCGACCTCGCTAAGCAAGCGGCGAGCCTCAAGGATCTGATCGCCGGAATGGAAACCGAAGTCGCCGCGGCCGCGCGGGGTGCCGAGGCGGCGAGGAAGGCCGATGAGATCCGCGGGCGCGCCGCGCAAGCAGCAGCGCCAAGCGCCGGTATGAAAACCGCCTTGGCGCCTTTCAAGGATCCGGCAAGGCTTGCGCCAGCGACCGCCTTTATCGAGACAAAAGGTCTTTTGCCGGTCCCCGTGAACGGCACGCTTCAGCGCGGCTTTGGCAGCCAGGATGGGTTTGGCGGCACCGGGAAAGGAATGCTGATCGCAACCCGCGTCGAAGCGATTGTCGCCGCGCCCTGCGACGGTTGGGTGTCATTCGCCGGTCCGTACCGGAGCTATGGACAACTTTTAATCGTCAACGCTGGCCAGGGGTATTATATTATTCTTGCCGGGATGGATAAGATCAACGTAAACGTAGGGCAATTCATTCTGGTTGGGGAGCCCGTCGCCGTCATGGGCGATGGGTCCTATAAGACGGCCGCGGCCATCGCCATCGGCGCGGTCCTGCCCATCCTCTATATCGAATTTCGTAAGGACGGGGTGGCGGTCGATCCGGGCCCATGGTGGGCGAAGCCGGAATTGCAAAGGGTTCGCGGATGAAGCGCAAAGTCTTATATCTCCTGCTAGGCGCCGCTCTCGGCGTGGGGCTTGGTACGCTTGCAACAAAGACGCCGGTGTTTCCGGCGGGAACGGCGCGCGCGGCCGCCTCGGACACCTACCGCAATCTCAACCTCTTCGGCGACGTTTTCGAGAAGATTCGCTCCGATTATGTCGAGAAGCCGGATGAACAAAAGCTCGTCGAGGCCGCGATCAACGGCATGCTCGGTTCGCTCGACCCGCATTCAAGCTACATGGACGCCAAAAGCTTCCGCGACATGCAGGTTCAGACGCGCGGCGAATTCGGCGGCCTTGGCATCGAGGTGACGCAGGAGGATGGGCTCATCAAGGTCGTCACGCCAATTGACGACACTCCGGCCTCGCGCGCGGGAATCATGTCCGGCGACATCATCACCGCTATCGACGGTGAGAATGTCCAGGGGTTGAGCCTCAACCAGGCGGTCGACAAGATGCGCGGCGCGCCGGATACTTCGGTGACGCTCAAGATTTTACGCGGATCCAATAAGGAGCCGCAGGATTACAAGCTTGCCCGCGCCGTGATTCAGATCAAATCGGTTCGCGAACACCAAGAGGGCGACGATATCGGCTACATTCGAATCACCCAATTCAACGAACAGACGTTTGAGGGTGTTCGCGCGGCGATCCAAAAGTTCCAAAACGATATCCCGGCCGCCAAGTTCAAAGGCTATATTCTCGACCTGCGCAACAATCCTGGCGGTTTGCTCGACCAGTCGATCGCCGTCGTCAATTGCTTCCTTGACCGCGGCGAAATCGTTTCGACCAGGGGCCGGAATGCGGATGAAACGATGCGCTACAATGCGCGTCCTGGCGACTTGTCCAAGGGCAAGCCGGTGGTCGTCCTGATTAATGGCGGATCGGCGTCGGCTTCGGAAATCGTCGCCGGCGCGTTGCAGGATCATAAACGCGCGACCGTTCTCGGCACCCGCTCATTCGGCAAGGGGTCGGTGCAGACGATCATTCCGCTCGGCCAGAATAACGGCGCCGTGCGGCTTACCACGGCCCGCTATTACACGCCGTCCGGCCGCTCGATCCAGGCAAAGGGGATCGACCCCGACGTGACCGTGTTGCAGGATGTGCCCGACGACCTCAAGGGCAAGGACGACACAAAGGGCGAAGCTTCGCTCCGTGGCCATTTGAAGAATGGCGAGGACGAAAAGGGAGGTTCGCAAGCCTTTGTCCCGCCCGATGCCAAAAACGACAAGCAATTGATCGCCGCCGAAGATATTCTGCGCGGCGTCACCAAGGCGATGAACAAACTCACCTCGGCGCCGGCGAGCGAAGCCGCGAAGGTTCCGAATTGAGGGGCGCGCCCGGGGATGTCCCGTTCATTGTTGAAAAAGGAGGAGCGGCGTTGCTAGCCTTGAGCCGGTAGGCTCGGGGTGCCTATCCCACGCGAGGAAAGCAACGTCAACAACGGACTTGTCCCATCCGCAGCGATTCCTTCCGCCGCGATTCAGGCGCAATCGGACAAAATCGCAGCGCTGGCGAATATGACGGCGCGGTTCGTTAAGCTTGGGCTGCACCGCCAGGATCGAGGCACTTGCCGCGATCTTGCCGGGATGGTGAACACCGGCGCACGCGGCGCGTGCCGGTCCCGGACAAGACCGGCAAGTACCGAAGGGCGCATCGCTTCGGCAAGACGAAAGGCAAGATTGGCTATCCTTGCGGCAAGGTGGCGATTGAACGCCCGTGGCTACGGTGGCTTCGGCGGCAAGGTGCAGGCTCCTCCCTTTTGGGAGAGGGCGGCGCTAGACTAGTCCGGCAAAGGGGCCATCCACCAGATGCGGGTCAACGTCTCGCCGCGCAAGCCCTGCCGTTAGCGTTTGCTCTTGTCGCCGAGTGATATTCCGTTCAGATCAGGCGCGACGGCGGCGCCGATTACCGGGCCATCTCGGACATTGGCCCGGCCGAACTTGCAAAATTCCGCCGGCTTTTCGACGCCTCGGACAAACCCGGCCCGGACAAGGGTGGTTGAGACCCCTGCGGCTGCATTTCCTTGCGGCCTTGACGATCACTGCGGCGGCGCACGCGGAACTGTACCGTGCCCAGGCAAAAGCATATCGAAATGGACGGAGGAAGACTGCGAATGAGAGGGGATCGCCACCACTTAGCGGACCCCCAAGCGTTTTCAGTTCAACAATCTTCCCCGCCACGCGCATGACCTATGATTTTGCAATTATTGGCGCTGGGATTGTCGGCTTAGCGGCGGCTCGCGAAATTTTGCGCGCGCGGCCGCGCTCGTCGATCATTCTCCTCGAAAAAGAAAACGCCGTCGCCTGGCACCAAACCGGGCACAACAGCGGCGTTATCCATTCTGGCATCTATTACGCGCCGGGAAGCTTGAAGGCTCGCCTTTGCCGCGAAGGCGCTGCCGCGACAATGGCTTTCTGCGCGGAACAAGGTATCAAATACGAAAATTGCGGAAAGCTTCTCGTCGCCACCAATGAGCGCGAGCGCGCCCGCATGGAGGCTTTGTTCGAGCGTGCCAAGCAAAACGACATCGAGGTCCTGCCGATCGATCGCGCCGGGCTTATGCGCCTTGAACCCAACATCACTGGCGTCGGCGCTCTGCTGGTCCCTTCGACGGGGATTGTCGATTACAGAAAGGTCGCCTTGGCCATTGCCCAAATCGTAACGGCGCAAGGAGCCGATTTGCTGCTCGGCGTCGAAGTCGTCGCCATCGCCGAGAACAAAGATGCTGTCGAGATTTCGACGGCTAAGCGAAGTTTTCGCACGCGCGCGTTGATCGTTTGCGCTGGGCTGCAGTCCGACCGTCTCGCCAAATTGTCAGGTCTCAGGATCGATCATCGGATCGTACCGTTTCGCGGCGAATTTTATACATTGCCAAAATCACGGGCGGGATTGATCAACCGTCTGATTTATCCCATTCCAGACCCAAAACTTCCCTTTGTTGGGATTCATCTCACCAGGACGATCGATGGGAGAATCATCGCCGGTCCGAACGCAGTGCTTGGGTTTGCCCGCGAAGGCTATGGAAACTTCTCCTTCAGCCCAAGGGATATCTTCGACACCATGGCGTTTCCAGGATTTTGGAAGGTCGTTGGAACGCATCTCGCGGCGGGCGTCGCCGAGATGCGAAACTCCTTGTGGAGGCAAAGCTACCTCGCCCAATGCCGCAAATATTGCCCGGGCCTGTCCCTCGCGGATCTCGAACCGGGAATGGCGGGCATACGCGCCCAGGCGGTGTTGCGCGACGGCACTCTGGTGCATGATTTTCTCTTCGCGGAAACCGAGCGGCAGCTGCATGTGTGCAATGCGCCCTCGCCTGCCGCGACATCGGCAATCCCAATCGCGCGCATGATCGCCGGGAAAGTTCTAACGCGGTTCGAAAAATTGTGATCGAAACTCGCGCGCGCATTTTCGCCGGGCCCGCTCTTTTCGCCGCGGTCTGGATTGCGCGGCAATGCGCGATTGGGATTTCCGCGGCAGCGACGGAAATCTCGAACCCCGGCATTGATAAATTGGTCAACCGGTCTTGCCGTTGGCTGATGCCTCTCGTTGGTAACCTTCAGCTTGCGTGGCGCAGGCGCCAAAACCCATAGACAAGCGCGGCGATCAACACGCCAATGCCCAAAATTGCCCCGGCACGCTCCAAATCATGGGCAATCACTTTGATGTCGGAGACATGCTCGCCAAGATAAAACCCAGCCAGTGTCCATACAGAAACCCATAGGGCGCCGCCGAGCGCATTGAAGAAGAAAAAGCGCTTCCACTCCATTTTCAAACTGCCCGCCACGACGCCGTTCAACTGACGCAGGACAGTGACGAACCTTGCGAAGGCGACGGTTACAGGACCATATCGCTTAAAAAACGCTTCCACCCGGTTGAGACGATCGGCGTTGATGCCAATCTTTGCTCCGTAGCGCACGACAATGGCACGGCCAAGCCGGCTTCCAATCAGATAGCCTATATTGTCGCCGAGCACCGCACCGGCCCACGCCCCGAGCATCAGAGGGAGAAGCGATAATTCGCCGCGTCCGGCGAGAACCGAAGCAAGAATGAGCACAGACTCGCCTGGAAGCGGAAGTCCTAGAGACTCGAATGTCAGAATGACCATGACCGCGGCGGCGCCGTACGAATGTACAAAAGGCTCTAGGTTTCCAAGGAGGTGCTCGATCCCGACCATCACTGCCATTGTTCTGTCCGATCCAAGGCTGCAATCTTACCAAAATGCTGCACGTGAAACATTTTGGTAAGATTGACACGCTGGGCAACCGTACATTCGCAAGGCGCGGCGAGGTAAGAAGCGGGGATTTGGACCTCGCGCAATCAGATAAAATCTACTTTATTGGCATTCGGCCTTTTGGAAAATGCTTTTCCGGGTTTTGACACGGAGGCAGCGCCTTGGATTGAATCGGGCCGCTGCCTCATGAATTTCGTTTGGTCTTGCTCTTTGATCGTTGGGAACGAAGCGCCGCCTCAAAAGAGCGGCGCGCCCAGTTCGCGGCTTCTTCCTGGTCTTCCATGATCCCGGCTGGCGCGCGGCAGTAGGACATATTCACGACCCTTTCGCCATTCCTGTACTCGAATCTTCCGAGCCCCTCCTTCTCAAAGTGATTGGCGTTTTCAGCGTCCGCTTTCAGAGTGCATCCTTCAAGGTGGACCGCGGCACGGCCATCTGCCGCGCGATCTCGCTGACGCCACCCTTCGGACGACCGCCCCCCGTGCCACGGCCGACACCCGTGCCGCCCTTGGGGTGCGTCTTAGCGCGAATGAAGCGGCTTCAGCGCCGTCGAAGACGTGTCACGGAAACGAGATGCCTTCCACCAGCTCGGAGTCGAAGCGCCGCATCAGGGCACCGATCTCATGATGTTCTGGTTTGCGACCGTCTTTCGTTAGTTCCGCAAGGTCCTCGAAATATTTCTCCCTGGCGTCGGCCGGACAGAACATCAGCAGCATGGTGGCGGTAACATCGCTGGTGTTCGCAAACGCGTGGACGGTCTCAGGAGGCACTGATACGAGAGTGCCTGGCCTACCGATCACGCGTTGGTCCCCGGTGAGAAATTCGACTTGCCCTTCCAATACATAGAAGATCTCGATGAGTTCGTGGTGGGTATGCGGCGTCGCACCCATAGCGCGGGGCGCCATCGTGAGTTCAAAAAGGCCGAACCGATCGTTTGTGTCTCGGCCGGTAAGCTTAAAGATGCAGCGGCTGCCGCCGGCGGTCACGGAAGCGCCTTCGCCCCGGTGAACTACGACGGTCTCCGAATCCGTGGGGAAGCTCATTTGTCTTTACTCCTACCAATTGAGCCAGCCAGCACCGACAAGCGTTTCGCGCAGTGATATGAACCGGTTCACGAGCGATGACCACTTAATCCCTATAATTCAGATAGAGAGTATCGCCGGCGACGAGGCCGAACATCAATCCATTGTGGTAGATGCCATACCCGCTGAACATTTTCCGGGCTCTGATCGGCCCGAATAGCTCGAACACTTCATGGAGGTAGTCAACAAATTCATTCATAACCGCACCCGGTTTTGCGGATGATTGTTGGGCGAGCAAATCTCACGCGGTCCGCGCACCGGTCCAGCGGAGCGCTTCGACGCCCGGCAATTTTTTGCCTTCTAGCCATTCGAGAAAGGCGCCGCCGGCCGTCGAGACATAGGTGAAGTCCTGGGTAACAGCGGCTTGATTGAGCGCCGCGATCGTGTCGCCGCCGCCGGCGATCGAATCCAACGCGCCCACCTTGGTGAGTTGCGCCGCGACCTTGGCGATCGTCATCGTGCCGGTGTTGAAAGGCGCGATCTCGAAAGCGCCGACGGGTCCGTTCCACACAAGCGTCCGCGCCGAGGCAAGAAGGCCTACGGCCAGCGAGATGGTGCGCGGGCCGATGTCGAGAATCATTTGATCCTCCCCCACGGAGTCGATGTCGACGGTCTTTGTGCGCACATTCGGTTCGAACCGCGCGGCGACAATCACATCGACCGGCAGCACGAGCTTGCAATTTGCCACATCGGCCTCGGCGATGATCTGGCGGGCGACATCGGCGAACTTCTTCTCGTAGAGGGAATTGCCGATCGCCTTGCCGCTCGCCGCGAGAAGTGTATTGGCCATGGCGCCGCCGACGAACATATATTCGACCTCGCGCATGAGATTGCCGAGAAGCTCGAATTTGGTCGAGACTTTCGCGCCGCCAACGATCGCCGCCAGCGGCCGCTTTGGGTCGGCCAGCATGCTGGTCAGCATTTCAAGCTCGTGCTGCATGCTGCGCCCGATATAGGCCGGGAGCTTGTGCGCCAGCCCTTCGGTCGAAGCGTGCGCGCGATGCGCGGTCGAAAAAGCGTCGTTGACGTAAATATCGCCGAGTTCGGCCAAGGCATCGACGAAGGCCGGATCGTTCTTCGTCTCGGCGGCATGGAACCTTGTATTTTCGAGCACGAGGACGCCGCCGTCGTGCATCGCATCGACCGCGCTCTTCGCGACCACGCCAGCGCAGTCGGAAGCAAAGGCGATGTAGCGTCCGAGCTGGCGCTCAAGCTCCACCGCGACGGGTTTTAGCGAGTTCTTCGGCTCCGGCCCATTCTCCGGGCGACCGAGATGCGACAAGAGGATAACCATGCCTTTTTTTTCCGAAATCTCGCGAATGTTCACAAGAATCCGGTCGATGCGGGTCGCATCGGTGATCGTGCCGTTTTCCATCGGGACGTTGAGGTCGGCGCGAACGAGGACCTTCTTGCCAGAAACGTCCACGTCGTCGAGCGTCCGGAACGCGGCCATGAGCTCTGTTCTCGTCATATGAGCTTTCCCATGGCGGCGGCGACATCGATCATGCGGTTCGAAAAGCCCCATTCGTTGTCGTACCAGGACAAGACGCGCACGAATGTGCCCTCCATCACTTTTGTCTGATCCATGTGAAAGATCGACGAATGCGGATCGTGATTGAAATCGGCGGACACATTCGGGCTTTCGGTGAAGGTGAGAATGCCTTTCAGTTGGCTCTCCGAGGCGCGCTTGACGGTCTCCTTGATCTCGTCGGCTGTCGTCTTGCGTTTGGCGACGAATTTGAAATCGACGACGGACACATTGGGGGTGGGCACGCGGATCGCCGCGCCGTCGAGTTTGCCATTGAGCTCGGGCAGGACGAGGCCGATGGCTCGCGCCGCGCCCGTCGTGGTAGGGATCATCGAAAGCGCGGCCGCGCGGCCCCGGTAGAGATCCTTATGCATCGTATCGAGCGTCGGCTGATCGTTGGTATAGGAGTGGATCGTCGTCATGAACCCGGTGTCGATGCCGATTGCGTCGTTTAGGATACTTGCGACCGGGGCGAGGCAATTGGTGGTGCAGGACGCATTGGAGACGATGAGATGATCCTTGGTCAGCTTGGCGTGATTGACCCCAAAGACCACCGTCAGATCGGCATGATCCGCCGCCGCCGAGATGAGGACGCGCTTGGCGCCCGCTTTCAAATGCGCGGAGGCTTTGTCCTTCGAGGTGAAAAACCCGGTGCATTCGAGCGCGATGTCGACGGCAAGCTCCTTGTGCGGCAATTCGCGCGGATCGCGGACCGCGGTCACCTTGACTGGCCCCTGGCCGAAATTGATCGAGTCGCCCGCGACCTTGATTTCGCCGGGAAACCGGCCATGCACGGAATCGAAACGCAGCAAATGGGCGTTGGTCTCGACCGGACCGAGATCGTTGATGGCGACAACTTGAATGTCAGTGCGCTTAGACTCTGCAATTGCGCGCAGGATATTGCGGCCGATGCGCCCAAATCCGTTGATAGCGACTCGAATCGCCATGACTTCTCCTTCTCCGCGAGTGGATCGGCCGGAGCCGCGCGTTCCCGCACAGCATGTTGGTTATTTTAGAACGCGTAAACTGTTGCAGCGCCGCATCGCGGCCTCGGCGACGGCTTCTGGCGTAATCGTGAAATAATTGTAAACATCCTTGTAGGGCGCGCTGGCGCCAAAACCGGTCATGCCGATGAAAATCCCATCTTCGCCGATGATCGCGTCCCAGCCTTGACGGACCGCCGCTTCGACCCCGACCCGCACGGGGGCATCGCCAATGATCTTTTGGCGCCGATCGCGGTCCTGAGCCAAGAAAAGATCCATGCAAGGCACCGACACGACCCGCGCGAAAATTTGCCGCGCGGCCAAAATGCGCTGCGCCTCGAGCGCGAGCGAAACTTCCGAACCGGACGCGAATATCGAAACCTTGGCGGGTCCGCCATCCGCGGGCGCCAGTTCATAGGCCCCCATCGCGGACAGATTCTCCGGCGTAAAATCGAAGCGGACGGAGGGTAGGTTTTGCCGGGTCAGCGCGACAATCGAGGGCGAGGTTTTCGCTTGCAGCGCGAGCTGCCAGCATTCGAGCGTCTCAGTCTGGTCGGCGGGGCGGAAAACAAGCATATTCGGCATGGCGCGCAGCGCCGCCAGATGCTCGACCGGCTGATGCGTCGGGCCGTCCTCGCCAAGCCCGATCGAATCATGCGTGAAAACCTCGATCGCGCGAATTCCCATCAAGGCGGAAAGGCGCAGCGCCGGCCGGCAGTAATCGCTGAAGGTCAGAAATGTCGAGCCTGAAGGAATAAAGCCGCCATGTAGCGCTATGCCGTTGATCGCCGCCGCCATACCATGCTCGCGGACGCCCCAATGGATATAGCGTCCGGCATAGGAAGAAGGCCCGATGTCCGGCGTCGCCGCGACCTTGGTATTGTTGGAAGGGGTGAGATCGGCCGAGCCGGTAAGGAGTTCGGGAACGACGTTGGCCAAAACTTCGAGCGTGGCCTGGGACGCCTTGCGGGTGGCGATGGGCGAACGATCCTCGGCGAGCTTGCGCTTATAGGCGATCACCGCCTCGCCGAAGGAGGCGGGCAGATCCCCGCGCAAACGGCGCTCGAATTCCTCGCGCTGGGCCATTGGCAAAACGTTCAGGGCCGTGTTCCAGGCTTTTCGGCGCGCGCGGCCGCGTTTGCCTGCCTTGCGCCAAGCGGCGAGAATAGGCTCGGGAATGACAAACGGCTCGTAAGGCCAGTTGAGGTTGCGGCGCGCGCCGGCGATCTCCTCCGGACCAGGCGCATCGCTATGCGCCTTCGAGGTGCCGGCCTTTGTCGGCATGCCAAAGCCGATCGTCGTCTTGCAGGCGATCAGGCTCGGGCGGTCCGATTTTTGCGCCTTGCGGATCGCGCGCAGGATGGCCTTTCGGTCATGTCCGTCGATGCGAACAGCGTTCCAATTGCAGGCTTGAAATCGCTTCACCTGGTCGACCGAATCCGCAAGCGAGAGAGGACCGTCGATCGAGATGTGATTTTCGTCGTGAAACACGATAAGCCGGTTAAGCTGGAGATGCCCGGCAATCGCGATCGCCTCTTGGCTGATGCCCTCCATGAGATCGCCATCGGAGGCGAGGACATAGGTATGATGATCGACGACCAACCCGAACTCCGCATTCAGCATGCGTTCCGCAAGCGCCATCCCGGCCGCCATGGCAAGCCCCTGGCCGAGCGGACCCGTTGTGGCCTCCAGCCCCGGCGTATGGCGGTATTCGGGATGACCCGGCGTCCGCGAGCCGAGCTGACGGAAGCGTTGCAGTTCCGCGATGGTCATGCTTGGTTCGCCGGTCAAATAGAGCAACGCATAAAGCAGCATCGAGCCATGCCCGGCGGACAGGACGAAACGGTCGCGGTCCGGCCAGCTTGCGGCGGCGGCGTCATATTTGAGCACCTTAGCGAACAGCACGGTGGCGATATCGGCGGCGCCCATCGGCAGACCCGCATGGCCCGATTTCGCCTTTTCCACCGCATCCATGGCGAGCGCGCGAATGGCATTCGCCATTTCGTCATGAGTGACTTTATCTTCCTGCGCCGGCATCAACTGTTCACCATAAAGGGAGGTATTCGGGGATTCATCAGTGGCTGCTCCCTCTAGCGGGGCCGCATGGGTGCGGCAGCGATGCAAAGGCATCGTTGGCCCCGCCTGGCACCCGCCGCAAGGCTTGGGTCAACGCATTGCCTACGTTTCTTTATGCCACGCTTTAAGTTTTTAGGCCGCAAAACCGATTCCGCCGCGACTTATGCCTTATTGTCGCGGTGCTGGGCCATTATCCTTGCCACTTGCACTTAGCGCGCGGCGGCCGGTTTGTCGACCGGCGCGGTAGGCATTCTGGGCAAGACGCCGCGACAACAAGGCGCGGGGGATGCTTTTCTCAGATTTTCGTTTTTTCAGCGGGATAGCAAAATTTGAGAGAAGAAACACCACTCTTTTTTCGAGGCCGTTGGGACGGGGCACAGAAAATGCGTGGATGCTCTCATCATGACGGCGCTCGCCTGGCATGATCGAGAACGCCGCCACGCCAACTAAATTGCCGGAGCGCCTCGACGCGGCGCTAAAGCGGCTCGCCGCCGCGCTCGACCGGCTCGACGCGGCCAGCGACCGGCGGGCCAAGGCGGACGCCCTGCGCGCCAATCTCGAGGACGAGCTTGCGGTCATGCAAGACGACCGCTCAAGGCTCGCGGTCGAACTCGACGGCGCCATCGCGCGCGCGAAGTCGCTCGAATTGGCGAACGACGAAGTTGCCCGCAGGCTGAACGGCGCGAGCGCGGAAATAAGGGGGATTTTCGCCGAGGCAATGGGGCTGCCGGGGAAGAGGTAGGAATTTGTTTTGGCGCGATCTCCAACAAGACGAGGTTACCCGACCGTGCGGCGAGGTCAATGATATGCGAGGCTTCGCCAGCCGTCGATTTTGGCAAGGTCATCTGCCCTGACGCCAGCAAAGTCCAGAACAACATCGCGGCGGTTTTCGCCCCCTCCGACGCGCTCAGGAGGCGGTCAAGCGGACCGTGCTCCGAGGCTGTCCGCTGCGATACGACCAGACGGCCTCCGATCCACACATAACCTTGCATCAGAATGCAGATGATTTGCGAATCCCAACGCGATTCAATCAAAATTCATCCCGCTCTAAAAGCTGATCTGCGTGCGCACACCAAAAACGGCGGCGTCGGGGATTCGCCCGACAAAACGATTAAGGGGATCGATAACGCCGCCGCCGGGATGGAAGATGTATTGAAAATCTGGTTGAATGGTCCAGCCGGCAACGATCTGCGCCTGATAGGTGAGTTCGACCACCAATTCGTAGTCGCGCAATGGCAAAGCGGTTTTTTCAAAGAAAGCTTTTTCGAGATCGAGTTCCCTGAGACTGGGAGAGAGCTGCGAGAAGGATTCCGCGAGGCCAAAACGATCGTCCGGCCGCTTATCCCAAAGCCCCATGAAATTGACCCCAGCTTCGGCATAAAGGTCGATTAGATTGCGATCGGAAGGACTAAATGTTGCACGTGCGAACGCGCCGACACCTTTTTTGGGATCATCGCCTGGCAGGCGCCAGAGCATCTGGTCGATGACGCCGTAAATGCCATAATCGCCACTATGGGTCCGCGCCACGCCGCTGCTCGACGGATCGGCGAGCGACTTACCGTCGACGTCAAAAAACTCATCGTCAAACTTGCCGAAGTGATACCATCCTCCAAGCTTGATAGTCCCGGCTAGCCCTCCTGCGGTCTTGTCTTGATTGTACTTGTATTGGGCTTCGGCCATCAGTAGTGGTGGATCCCGGACACGAAAGTTGAGTCCGGCCGGGTCCTTAATTTGTTCCGTGCCAGTGAACCCTGCCCCGGCCGGATCGCCATCGTACAAGCCGGCGAGAAGAGCCAGTCGATCGTTCGGAGTCACTTTGAGGCGAACACCCGGAGTAGCCAGCGGATAGTTGGGTCCTGTACTCGGTAAGTCCTCCTCGAAGATCGTCGGCCAGCCGAACGTGCTGTTGATATACAGAGTGTTGCCGAATTCGCTGATGAAGAACTGATTGTCGGCCGCCAGTTGACCGACGCGGAGCAACGCCAGGTCGCCAAACTTCTGCTCGACCCAAAGCTCGAACAGCCGGGTCGCTGGCCGCGCCTCGATGCTGTCGAGATGTTGGACGCCGACAGTTGACGCCCGTGGATCTGATAAGCGTTGACGCGAAAACTGAGGCCGTCCAACCCAGCAATCTTGGCGAGGTCCGCGTCGAGCACCATGTAAAGAAGGCCTTCATAAGCGGGGCCCTGCTTGACGCCGCCCGACGGATTGCTCAAGCCATCCGCAAAAAATAATCAAATCGCAAAGTGTAGCCGAGATCGAGCAGCCCTTTCTTGAACTGGGCAAGTACCGGAATGCTAGAGGCGATCGTTGGCGGCAGATTTGGCGGCAGCTGTTCGTTTACCGGCACTGGCGCATTGCCAATCGCTTCCTGCGCTTGCGCCAAATAGCCAGAAAACGCGTCGCACCCGGCACCAAGAAGCAGCCAAACCGAAAGCCTCCGCCACATTTGGCCTTGCCCCCTTGCCAAATTCCTGTCCCCGGTGCCGAAGCTAGCGACGGACAGCTCTTACCGTGAGCCGTTGCCCGAACCGTTCGGCAAAGCTGCGTTCGGCCAGTACTCCGAATATAAGGCCGATTGTCGTCCACAGCACCACCTGGATACCAAGCGCTGCAACACGGAAGCGCCACAGAACTACGGCCGAGAATTGTTCTGGCACTTCATCGATCTCCGGCAACACATATTGGACGATTGCGATGACCACGACGAATGCCGCACCGGCGATCAGCGTTGCATCCCACACGCCGTGGCGCGCCGAGAGGCGCCGTGCGAGTGCCACTGTAAGAACGAGTGCGGCCACCGAAATCGCGAGCAGCACAAAGAATAGTTCCGTTCGAAGCCCGATCGTCTCAGGATTTCCGACCCACGCCATCTTGGCGTCTCCCCGGATTGGCGATGAAATAGTCCCGCGCTACCCCTCCAAGAACGGCAGGGGCACACCAAACGTTTGCAACAGAAGTATGGCGTTGAGAAAGAGCACCACCGCGGTTGCCGCGACCGCGGCAACACGGGTCACCCGGCCGTTCGCGAAGGAGCCCATGATGTCGGGCCGTTGGGTGAACAGCAAAAGCGCAATCATGGGTATCGGCAGGGCAAGACTGAGAATGACCTGACTTACGACGAGTGCGTTGGTCGCATTGACCCCGAAGCCGACGACGAATAATGCCGGCATCATCGTAACAAGCCGCCTGACCC